>CAYRGU010000085.1:0-2590 GCA_964423845.1 uncultured Nitrospirota bacterium | reverse complement strand
AAAGGGGTCAGGCATGCCTTATTGACTTTTCAGGATTTTCTCTGTAGGATCCTGGCATGGCACGAAAACCACGGGTCCATTTTTCAGGCGCGCTCTACCACGTCATCTGCCGAGGCAATCAGGGCCAGCAGATCTTTTCGGATGACGCCGACCGCCGTCGGTATCTGGATCTACTTCAAGAAATCCAACAGCGGTTTGACTTTCGCCTATACGCCTATGTGCTGATGGACAATCACGTACACCATTTGATTGAAGTCGGCTCGACGCCGCTGTCCAAGATCATGCAAAGCATTCTGTTTCGTTATACGCGATACTGGAATGGACGGTACCGCAAGATGGGGCATTTGTTTCAGTGGCGGCACAAGGCGATCCTGTGCGACAAGGAGAGCTATCTGTTGGAGTTGATTCGTTATATCCATCTCAATCCAGTGCGAAGCCGGATGGTCCGTGATCCGAGGCGATATGCCTGGAGCAGCCATGGGGCCTATGTCAAAGGGGACGGTGCAGGGTGGATTGCGGTTGAGGAGATCCTCCCGCGATGGGGACGGCATCGTGCTGAAGCGGTCGGGGCTTATCAGCGATTCGTACGGGAGGGATTGAGGGCGGGACATCGAGAGGATTTGTATGAGGTTGTTGATCAACGGTACCTCGGGGACGAAACGTTTGTGAAGGAGATGGCGCGGCGGGTGAAGGAAGAAGCGCCGGCACGGGCGGTGGAAATTTCGTGGGAGGAGGTTTGTGAGGCGGTTTTAAGGCGGATGAAGGTTCGGGCCGAGGAGGTGTTTCATCGAGGTCGTGTGCGGGAAGCGGTTCAGGTCAAGCGGGTCATGGCTTGGGTGGGGCGTGAAGTAGGGGGATTGACGAATCAAGCGATGGCGAAGGCCTTGGGACAAGATCCCGGTGCGTTGAGTCGAGGGCTGAGGAAGTTGGGTGAGGAGATCGAAGAGGATCAGTCCCTACGGAAGACGGTACAGTCGCTTTGTGAAGCATTACGGAAAGGGCGACGACTCAAAAGGTCAATAAGGCATGCCTGACCCAATTTTTACAATTTTCAATTTTTATCATTGACATCGGAATAAAAGTTCGGTAGATCAATCCCAATGCGTATACATACCCTCCTCTCATTTTTTATTATTAATTTTCTGGCCGTTCCTGTTGTGTCCGATGCGACCGGTATTGAAGTTAAAATGAAGACGAATGAGGACAAGGCCTTTTACGCGTTTGGTCAGAGCCTGAGTCAACAGTTTGCCCCATTGGGTCTTTCCGAGCGCGAGCTTGAAATGGTGAAGGCCGGCCTAACAGATGGGATTCTGAAATATCCAGCCAAAGTAGATCCGCAAGAGTTCCAGGCGAAGTTCCAAGAGATCGCGCGCGTGCGCGCCGTGGCCAGTTCTGCTGGTGAAAAGAAGCTCGGGTTGGCCTTTCTAGAAAAGGCGGCGCAACAAAAGAACGCCATTAAGACAAAGTCAGGGCTGATTATTCAAGCCATCAATCCCGGCACGGGGAATACGCCTAAAGCCAGTGATACCGTGAAAGTACATTACACCGGCACACTCATCGACGGGATGGTTTTTGACAGTTCAGTCGCTCGCGGAACACCCGCGACGTTTCCACTCAATGGTGTTATCCCTTGCTGGACGGAGGGGCTTCAACTGATGAAGGCTGGGGGTAAAAGCCGATTGGTTTGTCCCGCCGACATCGCCTATGGGGAGCGCGGCGCACCGCCCAAAATCAAGCCCGGAGCTACACTGGTCTTTGAAGTAGAATTACTCGAAATCGTCAAGCCATAAAGCACGTTTTTTCTGTACCTTTTTAAGGGTATGCCTCCATAATTGAATTAACACACAGAGCGGAAGATGAGGTTTTGACCCTGATATGAAAGGGTCTGGCATGCCTTATTGACTTTTCATTAACGGTCCAGCCGAAACAGTCGAATCGCGTTTTGTGAGGTTTCTTTTGCCACATTTTCCGTGGGACAAGCACGAAGTTCTGCGATCTTTTCCGCGATCCCCCGCACATAGGCCGGTTCGTTCCGTTTCCCTCGGAAGCCTTGGGGGGAAAGATAGGGCGCATCGGTCTCAATCAGCATTTTATCCAGGGGGATGGCCGCTGCGGCCTCTTGGACTGCGACGGCCTTGGGGAAGGTGACGATCCCTGAAAAAGAGAGGTGAGCCCCAAAGTCCACCGCCCTTTGGGCCACGTTTTTGTCTCCCGTGAAGCAATGAAAGACAATCCCCACCTCCCGAGCGTAAGGCCGAAGCCCTTCTTGTTCTAAAATTTCAAACAGGGGATCCCAGGCTTCCCTGGAATGAATAATAAGGGGCAGCCGCCTTGGTTTGGCCAGGCGAATTTGGGCCATGAATGCCTGCCGCTGGTCCTCGGGGGAGGCGTGTTGATAATAATAGTCGAGCCCCATTTCTCCCCAGGCCACGACTTTCGGGTGGCAAGATAAAAGATTCAGGGCCTGGAGGGTCTCGTGACTTGCCTGCCCACTCTCGTGAGGGTGAAGCCCAACGGTAGCCCAGAGGAAAGGATGCTGCTCCGCGAGCGCAACGGCTTTCTGGCTCGAGGGGAGGTCCGTCCCGATGAT
>CAYRGU010000084.1:0-11359 GCA_964423845.1 uncultured Nitrospirota bacterium | reverse complement strand
CCTTGGCAAGCAGGTCGTCCGCCGGCTGGGGCTCTATGATGTTAACAATTTTCGTCATAAAGAGTTTCCTTAATTCCAAAGACCAGTACAGGACAACCGCCTCCTCCTCCACCTTCAATTTTTGGAAGGAGCTTTCTCATGTGTGTCGTAGAGGCACCGTAGCTTTTGCCTCTGCCGAGCAGGTCGAAAATTGCCTGAAGGGCATCACATCTTGTAACAATGATTCCAACGGAGATCGCTCGCAATTCAAAGAGCAAGCGAAAGTTGTTGAGATCACGGTCAAAAAATGGATCTTTGTTGTTCCACTCAATCTCCAAGGCCACGCGGTTCTTGTAGCAATCTACCGAATGAGTCGGGCTATCGACTGCTGAGCCGTCAACAACGACCGAGGTATCAAACTCTTTTTCGACCCAGTCCTTTTTGTAGAGCTCGCTATCAATCCACTCTGAAATCTGCGATTTTCTGCCTCCGGGTGTCGTGATAAAGCTCTTGCAAAGACGAAAGTTGGTCAGAACGTTACAAATATCGACCCACTCCGTAGGAAAGTCACGCTCAAGAATCGCAGAGGCATGCCGCCACTCGTGAATCTCGTATTTGTCCCGGACTGCCTTGGGCACCGCGCTTATTGGCATCGTTCTTGTCAGGATAATAGGAACATGATGGGGATCTATTATTTTTTGGCTATCAGTCTGTTGAAAGGGTTGCGAACCCCGCGAGGGTTACCGACCCACAGGCCATCTGCGGCGTTCTCATTCGCACGGAATGCTCACGTCCTCTCACAGGTCTCTCCGGTTTGGCGGCTCCCGGGCCTTGTTTGGGACCTTTCTGATCTGCCTGAGTTTTTCAACAACCTGTCCGGGATAAGGCTATATCTTTCCTACGAGATCAAGCCCGGGTTTGAGGGTTTTATCCCCCGGTTTCCACCCTGCGGGGCAGACGAGGGCCCCGGCATTCTCACGAACGAACTTTGCGGCCTGCACCTTGCGCAATAACTCCTGTGTGCTGCGTCCGATGGAGAGATCATGAATTTCATACGCCTTGAGGACCCCATCTGGATCAATCACGAAACTGCCGCGCAGAGAAAGCCCGACCCCTTCAATATAGGTGCCAAAGGTCCTGCACAACTGACCTGTTGGATCGGCCAGCATCGGGTATTGGACCTTCTTTACGGCGGGTGAGACGTCATGCCATGCCTTATGCACGAAGACTGTATCGGTGCTCACGCTAAAGACCTCCGCGCCCAATTTCTTAAATTCCTCGTAATGATCGGCGGCCTCTTCCAGCTCTGTGGGACAAATAAAAGTAAAATCCGCAGGATAAAAAATCAGCACCGCCCACTTCCCTCGATAATCAGAAAGCTTGAGGGTCTTTTCTTCACCGTTCACAAACGCATTGGCCTCAAAATCTGGAACTTTTTGACCGACTTGTACCATGACCCCTCCCCCCCAATGAATTAAAATGAATTAAAATGCATTAAACTGAACGCGGATCGTATGACACCAGAGAGTACCCTTGTCAAGGACTTTTCATCAGGCCGTATGACGCGTGGGGTCCAGCGAAGCAGTTAATAACCACCCGCTTCCGGTTTCAGTCGGCTCTCTATGTATTTTTTTAACTTTTTCATCAGATTGGCTTCCAGCTGTCGAACCCGCTCTTTGGAGATTTTATATTTTGTCCCCAGCGCCTCAAGGGTCTTCGGCTCTTCCGCCAGAATTCGCTCGGCCAAGAGGTCCTGATCGCGCGGGTTCAATGTTTTGGAAAAGGCGTCGAGCGCGGACTGAAAAAGTTGACGAAACTCCAGGTCTGCCAATTGCTCATCCACGCCTATGGCATCCGTGGCAATGACCTGGCCAAGGGTCTCTTCCGATTCATGGCCGAGGGGCTGATCCAGGGAGAGTTCCTGGCTGCCCAGTCGTTGCGCCATGGAGATCACTTCGGTTTCCTTCACCTGCAACTGATCGGCTAAAAGCTTGGGGCTTGCCTCATATCCCATCCGTTCAAGGTGGGCCTTTTGCCGGGAGAGCTGGAAAAAAAGTTTGCGTTCTCCTTCTGTGGTGCCAATTTTCACCAGCCGCCAGTTGTTAAGGATATATTTAAGAATGTAGGCCCGGATCCACCAGCTGACGTAGGTGGCGACCCGGATGTTTTTATAGGGGTCAAATTTTTTAATTCCCTGCATCAGTCCGATGTTGCCTTCTTGAATTAAATCGAGGGTTTCAAAGGGGAGGTGTTTGTATTCCATCGCAATGGCGGCGGCCAGGCGAAGATGCGAGAGAATCAGTTGTGTGGCGGCCTGAAGATCCCCCTGTTCGTGGAGTTGAAGGGCGAAGGCCTTCTCTTCCTCTCGGCTGAGGTAGGGATATTTCCTGATTTCCACCAGATATCGGCGCAACGGATCATAAATTGAAACCGCCGATTCGCCTGAAGGATGCTCCTCGGGCGATTCAAAAACTTCCGAATCTTCGGGGTTATCGGGATCGGGCGACTCCATCAGTAATGGGTCTTCAGCGGGAGGACTAATGACGTGGGAGCGACCGCAACTCGGTCCCCAGCCGTTCGGCCAGCGCGGTGGCATCCTCGGTCTGGGACCACCCTTCCTGAATCATTTCTTTAAGATAGCGGTTGGATCCAATCCGGGCAATCAGGGCCTCCAGAAATTTTGTGGCCTCCAAACCGGCGCACCCTTTCAGGGCGTGTATCAGCTCTGGATCGAGGGCAATTGAATAGCCTCCGATATGCAGGTAGGCGGGGTAGACCGTACTCTGTACTCTCTCAAATTTAAACTCCATCCAAGTCTCCTTATTGAGGTTCTCTGTCCGCATTATTTATATTTTGTCAGGTTTTTTCAAGCGCTTTCATACAAGAAGGGACGGGGATGGCGATAATCTGCGGTTGTCATGCGCCGACCCTGATCCCAACCGGGATGCTGTTTCTCGCAGTCGAACGTCCATTTTCACTGCATTTTCACTGGTCGTACGCCGTCCTGTTTCAACCCCTTGAATCAGGTCAGGACAACACCCCCATTGTCGGTTTGTCACCCCGTTATTTCCCTTCGAGTTGGGGAATTTCCATGGCCCTTCTAAGGCAAAAATGACTTGACCTGAAGGTGCGCTATTGTATAATGCAACCCGTTTGCGCTGTCTGGAAAAGGAAAGTGATGGCCCGTCCGAAGTTTGAAGAATCGCTCTCAAAGCTTGAAGCCATGGTGAAATCGCTTGAGAAGGGGGATCTTCCCCTGGAAGATTCCCTCCGGGTGTTTGAAGAAGGGGTTCGGTTATCGAAGGACTGCCTGAAGCTGTTGGACGAGGCGCAAAAAAAGGTTGAAATTTTAATGCAGACGCCAGAAGGGGGCCTCATCCCTGTTGAATATTGTGGAGAAACGGCAGGGGGGATCCCGTTGAAAGAAAAGCGTGCGGTGGATGAATAAATCCGGGCTGACGAAATATCTTTCATCCGGAAAGGCCGAAGTAGATCAGGCGCTGACGGCCTATCTCCCCAGCGGGTCTTTTGAGTCGGGTTTGATTTATGAGGCGATACGGTACTCTCTGTTTGCCGGGGGCAAGCGGATTCGCCCAATCTTGTGCCTGGCGGCTTGCGAGGCCGTGGGAGGACAGCGTGAGACGACTCTCCCTTTTGCCGCCGCCATTGAGTTGATTCATACCTATTCTCTGGTCCACGATGACCTTCCCGCGATGGATAATGATACCTACCGGCGCGGGCAACTGACTAACCATAAAGTCTTTGGCGAGGGGGTGGCCATTTTGGCGGGCGATGCCCTCTTGACGGCGGCCTTTACATTTCTTTCGGAAAAGGGGTTGAGTGGCGGGGTTCCGCCAAAGAGGGTGCTGGCTGTCATCCTGGAATTGGGGGTCGCATCGGGCCCTGCCGGGATGGTGGGCGGGCAGTTGTCTGACATTGAGGCCCAGGGAGAACAGGGGATAGGGATTGAGCGGTTGCGTGACATTCATCATCACAAAACAGGGGCGTTGATTCGTGCGTCGGTCCGGATGGGAGGACTCCTGGGGGGGGCCAGTCCAAAGAGGTTGAGCTGTCTTTCCCGTTATGGAGAGAAGATCGGATTGGCCTTTCAAATTGCGGATGATCTTCTCGATTTTGTGGAGGAATCTGATCAGAGGGAAGGCCCCCAGGCCAGGGGTCAGGCCAAGGACAACAAGAATAAGTGGACCTATCCCCGTGTCATCGGTCTTGAGCAGTCTAAAAAAGAGGCCTGCGCCCTGGTTGAGGAGGCGGTCGTGGCACTTGCGGCGTTTGGGCCAGAGGCGGATCCTCTGCGCCAAATTGCCCATTATGTTGTTGAGCGTGAGGGATAACGCGATCGGTTAATGCCCGTCGCGGCACGGCGCGCTGCGAGACCTGCGAGACCTGCGAGGTCTGCGAGGTCTGCGAGGGGGGTGCGACCCCTGCGAGGTCTGCGAGACCTGCGAGGGGGTGACGCGAGCCCTGTTTAGTTGGAGTCACAGGTGGGAATACTGGATCAAATTCACGAGCCGAGGGATTTAAAGAAATTTCCTCGTGAGGCGTTCGTTGGGCTGGCTCAGGAGATACGGGACAAAATGCTGGAGGTGGTGGCTGGCCAGGGGGGGCACCTGGGGGCCGCGCTGGGGGCGGTGGAGCTAACCATCGCCTTACATGCCATTTTTGATGCGCCACAAGACAGACTGGTCTGGGATACCGGGCATCAAGCCTACCCGCACAAACTTCTTACCGGACGGCTTGGGCGTTTCGCAAGTCTCCGCCAGTATGAGGGAATCAGCGGATTTCTCTCTCGCGCGGAGAGCCCCTACGATACCTTTGGCGCCGGCCATGCTGGCACGGCGATTTCCGCTGCGCTTGGAATGGTTGAGGCCCGGGATCAGCAGGGACACAACTACCATGTGATTGCCATCGTCGGAGATGGCTCCATTACAGCAGGCATGGCTTACGAGGGGTTGAATCATGCCGGGGCTTTAAAGCGAAAGATGATTGTCGTCCTGAATGACAATGAAATGTCGATCTCCAAAAATGTGGGGGCGATCTCTGCGTATCTGAATCGAATCATTATGGGGCCGCTCTATACCAAAGTGAGGCACGAAACGGCGACCCTGTTGCGGCATATTCCCAGGATTGGAGAGCCGATGGTGAAGGCGGCAAAAAGGGCGGAGGGATCGATCAAGTCGTTCATCACGCCGGGTCTTCTTTTTGAGGAAATGGGATTTCAGTATATCGGCCCCATTGACGGGCATCGTCTGGATCACCTCTTAACCACGTTTGAACAGATCAAGCCGCTTCCCGGCCCGGTTCTCGTTCATGTGATTACCCGAAAGGGAAAGGGGTATTCCCCAGCCGAACAGGACCCGTCCGGGTTCCATGGAACGTCGGCCTTTGATTTGTCCACGGGGGTGGTTAAGAAAAAGGCAGCAGTCGCCTCCTATACGGGCATTTTCGCTAAAAGCCTGGTGAAGCTTGCGGAGCAGGACCCGCGGATTGTCGCCATCACGGCGGCCATGCCGGAAGGAACGGGGTTGAGTCAATTTGCGAAGGCCTTCCCAAATCGCTTTTACGATGTGGGGATCGCGGAGCAACACGCGGTGACCCTGGCGGCGGGAATGGCCACAGACGGCTTGCGTCCGGTGGTGGCCATTTACTCCACCTTTTTACAGCGGGGCTTTGACCAGATCGTTCATGATGTGGCCCTGCAATCTCTTCCGGTGGTTTTTTGCCTCGATCGGGCGGGATTGGTTGGGGAAGATGGGCCGACCCATCATGGTGTGTTTGATATTGCGTATTTAAAGTCCATTCCGAACATGATTCTGATGGCGCCGAAGGATGAAAATGAGCTTCAGCGGATGCTGAAAACCGCTTTGGCGTTAAACCAGCCGGTGGCGATTCGTTACCCGCGTGGTGAGGGCGTTGGGGTCCCCTTGGATGAAACCCCGACCGTGCTTCCCGTGGGGCGTGGAGAGATCGTTTGGGGGGAGTTGTCTGAAGATTCTGATGTGGCGATTATTGCCCTCGGGAGCATGGTGTATCCTGCCATTTCTGCGGCCCGACATCTTACGCAGGAGGGAATCCGCGTGGTGGTGATGAATGCGCGCTTTGTAAAACCGCTTGACCGGGACCTGATGGTCAGACTCCTGCGGCGCTGTCGAAGAATTGTGACCGTGGAGGAACATGCCGTATTGGGGGGTGTTGGGGAGTCGATCCTGGCGTTTATGGCACAGGAGAGTGGAAAAGGAGAGGGCCTTCCCTTTGCGGCGCGATGCATTGGAATCCCGGATCAATTTGTTGAGCATGGCAGTCAAAAGGTGATTCGTGGCAAGTGCGGGTTGGATGTGGCGGGGATTGTTTCAACGGTTGAGCAATTCGTCAAAGAAGGTCTTGTCCCTGACGTAGATGTTCGAGGGGGAGGGGGATAATGCAGGCACTGCCCTGTCAGACGTCCGAGCCGAAACGCCGCAAAGAACGTATCGACCTTCTTTTGTGTGAACGCGGTCTCGCCGAAAGTAGGCACCGGGCCCAGGGCCTTATCCTGGGTGGCCTGGTGCGTGTGAATGGACAGCGGGTGGATAAAGCCGGAAGCCAGGTTGCGGTGGATGCGGATCTTTCCCTGGCGGGGGAGGTCTTGCCGTATGTCAGTCGAGGCGGGCTGAAGCTTCAGCGGGCCCTGGAGGGGTTCTCTCTGTCGGTGACGGGGGCTGTCGCCATGGATGTTGGGGCTTCTACCGGGGGATTCACGGATTGTCTCTTGCAACGTGGGGCGGCCAAGGTCTACGCCATTGATGTGGGGTATGGCCAGTTGGCCTTTTCTCTTCGCCAGGATCCTCGGGTGATTGTGATAGAACGTCAGAACATTCGATCTCTCACCGCAGAGGCCATCGCGGGGCCTGTTGATCTTGCTGTGATTGATGTCTCTTTCATTTCACTGACGAAGGTGGTTCCAAAGGTGGTCTCTTTTATCAAGGCGGGAGGATCGCTGATCACCTTGATCAAACCGCAGTTTGAGGTGGGACGGGGAGAAGTGGAAAAGGGGGGAGTGATTCGAACTGAATCCAAACGAAGGGGGGTTGTCGAGCGGATCTGTGGGGATGCCGCAGCGTGGGGATTGTCCTGTGTGGGGGTCACCCCGTCGCCCATTCTGGGACAAAAGGGAAATGAGGAATTTCTGGCCTATTTTACGCGAAAGGATGGCATATAAATGAAGGTGCTGGTAACCGGCGGGGCGGGGTTTATCGCCTCACATTTGGTGGATCGATTGATCCAGGAAGGCCATCATGTCGTGGTGGTGGATAATCTCGTCACGGGCAGTCGAAGGAACCTGAATAAAGAGGCCGTTTTCTACAAGATGGATATTCAGAGCAGCCGGTTGGAGAGGGTTTTTGAGAAGGAGAAGCCGGAGGTCATCAGCCACCACGCGGCGCAGATCGACGTGCGAAAAGCGGTGGCCGATCCCGCGTTTGACGCTCAAGTGAACATCATGGGACTCATTAACCTCTTGGAGTATGCCGTGAAGTATGGCTCCCGTCGTTGCATTTTCGCCTCCTCCGGCGGCGCGATTTATGGCGAGCAAGAGGTGATTCCCGCCTCCGAGGACCACAGAACGAGGCCCTTGTCTCCCTATGGTATCAGCAAACTTTGCAGCGAAAATTATCTTTACTACTACAGCACGGTCTGCGGACTGGAATATACCGTGCTTCGATATAGCAATGTCTATGGTCCCCGGCAGGCCCCTGAAGGGGAAGCGGGGGTGGTCTCTATTTTTACCCGTAAGATGCTCAAAGGGGAGCAGCCGATGATTAATGGAAACGGGATGCAAACCCGTGATTATGTCTATGTCGAGGATGTGGTGGAGGCGAACATGGCGGTGATGAACGCGCATGTGAGCGATACGTTTAATGTGGGGACGGGGATGGAGACGACGGTGAACACCCTCTTTCACCAGTTGGTCGCGCTGACGGGCGTCTCGATGCGAGACATGCACGCGCCGGAGAAGAAGGGAGAAGTGCTCCGAAGCTGTCTTGATTTCAGGAAAATCCAGAAACAGCTTGACTGGGAACCGAGGGTTTCTCTCAAAGAGGGGTTGGAACGAACGGTCGCCTATTTTCGTTCTTTGTAATCAGACACTTCATGAAGGGGGCAAAGGATGGATATCGCGGGATTAGAAGGTCAGATTAAGCGGATCAAGATCAAACGGGTGGCCCTGACACAGCCCACGAAAGGGGAGGCGGCTTCGCCAACGCCTGTGGAGGCGCTTCGTCGTTTTCATAAACAGCTCAAGCGGGCGCAGAGGCGGCGGGCGAGCCTGATCCAGAAGCAGGCGAGCGTGGCCAGGAAGGGGAAGAAGTCGGAGGCATCCAAGTCGTAGGGGTCTGTCAAACGGCTCTTTATCGGGAGTGAACCTGGTGTGCGGGATGCAGAATGGATTAAAAGTGGGTTTGGCTCTGGGAGGGGGAGGGGCCAAGGGACTGGCACATTTAGGGGTTCTTAAGGTTTTAGAAAAATCGGGAATCCGGTTTGATTATATCGCGGGCACAAGTTTTGGCGCGATCGCGGGGGCGATGTATGCCCAATCCCCCGATATGGAGACGATCGGTCCGCGTATCCGTGCCGTACTGACCAGCGGGGCCTTTCGTCGAACCCAGCTTTTTATCATCAAGCGGCATTACGAAGAGAAGAAACGAACCAACTTTATCTCCAGCATCCGATCGTACATTGAAACCGAGCTCTTCTTTGGGATATCGCTGAGGCGGTCTTCCTTTATTCGGGAGACTGATTTTGTCAGCCATATCAATGCGCTTTTGGAAGACCTCGGGATTGAAGAGGCGGTCATCCCTTTTGTCTCGGTGGCGACTGATTTAACCCAGGGTCGAGAGGTTATTTTGTCTGCGGGATCTATTCGGAAGGCCGTTGCGGCCAGTTGCGCGATCCCCGGTGTTTTCCCGCCCATTACCATCGGGGATTTGTCATTGATTGATGGCGGGTGGGTCAATCCTGTCCCCGTCTCTCCTGTCAGGGAAATGGGCGCGGACTTTGTGATTGCCGTGGATACTGCGGAGGATAACGAAAGCCGGCGTGTTTATAAGACGGGACTTGAAATTGTGTTGCGTGGGAGCGAGATTACGCGACGGCTTTTATCCAAAATCAATTTAGAAGGCGCAGATTTTGTGATCCGTCCGAAAATTGACGATATCCACTGGGCGGACTTCCAACGGTACGAAGAGGTTGTCCAAAGGGGAGAATCTGCCGCGATGGACAGCATTGACCTGCTCAAACAGCGACTGTCAGAGCGAGGCATCTCCTGACACGGTGGGTCTACAAGGCAGAGCGATTGGCGGATGTTCAGATTGAAAACCAGCTCAACTTTCTGGGGGAAGAAGGATGGGAGTTGGTGTCCGTCCTCCAGCAACCGCAAGAGGCCTACCCCTACCTCTGCATTTTGAAACGTGCGATCCCCTCATGATTTCCCGAAGAGGCGGACCAGCTCCTGCTCGACGCCAGTGATCCGTGCCGTCACCCGCGGATCTAAATGAAGGAGGTCATTTCGGATGGAATGGAGTTCGGGGGGAAAGGGGACCAGTCCATTCTTTTGAGCGTCTGTCGCAAGTGACAGCGCGTGGGAAACGGACTCCTGGGCCTTCTGTATCTGGGCATTTGCCTCGCCAAAATTTTTCTGTTGGGCGTTGATTCTTGCCCCTTCGAGGGCGTCGCGGAGTTTATCGATGCTAAGGCGAAAACGAAGGGCGTTCACCTCCGCTTCAAGTTTTTGGGTTTTGGTGGTTAGATCTTTTTGCAGGTTGACGACATTTCCCCTGATTTCTTTGATGCTTGAGGAGCCCAGATAATATCCCGATCCAAAAGTCAAAAGCAGTAACGCAAGATAAATAAGGTTTTTGATCATGAATCAGTTCCTCTTTTCTTTAAAGATTTTCCGGAGGCCTTCATGAGAATTCTTCCGATATTTCCGGCCGCGTAGGTTCGTACGGCAAGATCACTGTCCTGAAGGGCCTGTTTCAAGAGGGCAATTTCTTTGACCTCTCCAATCTCCCCGATGGCCCGCACTACGGCAATCCGAACGCGAGGTGCTGAATCGTTCAGGGCGCCGGCGAGCAAGGGAATGGCCTCACTTCCCCAGGCTTTTCTGATCGAGCCGATGGCAAAATGACGAATGGCATAGTCTGTCTCACGGAGTGCCGCCTCGTAGGGTTCTAAATGGGATTGCCCCAGTCGCCGGAGCCCTTCCGCCGCCGAGATCCGGACCTTCAGATCTGTTTCCGAGAGGGCCTGAATGAGGAGCGGGATTGACCGACTGTCGTGGACCTTTCCCAGGGATGTCGCGGTGGAAGCTCGAACGGAGGCGTCTTGATCCCGGAGGCCCGAGGTGAGGGGGAGGTAAGCCTCTTTCAGTGCCAACTCGCCCAACGCCTCGGCGGCGTACGTCCGGAGCGTGGCATCAGGGTGTTTAAGGAGTTTAATCAACGGAGAAAGCGCTTCGGGCCTTTGAGTCCGGCCCAGTGCGACGATGGCGGCGGGGAAGGTATGGCCGTCTAAAGAGGCCATTTTGTGTAGAATTTCCGGCGTGGCGGCAGGCTCCCCCCGTCTGGCCTGCGCGGCCAGGGCGAAAAGTCCCACCGTGGGATCGGAATCGTTCAGAAACGGGGAGATAAATTTTCCCATCGTCGTGCTTTTGACCGTTGGAATTTCAAGCATATCGAGAGATTTGACCGCAGCGACCCGGACCATACTTTCCGGATCAGATTGCAGGGCGAGCAGAAGTTTCAGGGCCTCGTCACCGCCCAGCGTGCCGAGGGCTTCAGCGGAAAAAAAACGGACGAAGGTTTCCGGGTCCCTCAAGCCCGGGACAATGAGGGAAATCTGGACGGGGTTCCCCATCTCTCCGAGCGCCTTTACGGCGGCGCTTCGAACAAACCCATTTTCATGTGTGAGCGATTTTTTGATGATTCCGAGACCAATTTCATCAAGCATCTTCAGGGCGGCTTTGGGATGGCCTTCTTCAAAGAGGTTATAATCCTCCATGGCCTCGCGGGCTTCTCCCAGGGCAAACAGGGATAAAATCTTCAGCCGATGGGCGTCGAGGGCATCCGGCGCTTTTTCGAGCAGTGACTCACTCAAGGCAAGCGCCCTGTCGAAATTTTGAAGGTCATAGGCCGCCTGGGCCTGTTTTATCTCCTCCGAGGGACGATTAAAACATCCGAACAGGAGCCCTCCCAACGGAATAAAGAGGAGAAAGACAAGGTAGGTTCCGCGCTTGTAAGGTTCCATTAACTCTAAATCAGGGTGAGTCCAACAGGGGGCCTGTCCAAAGCTCCCCCTGCGGGATAGTAGCAAGATTATGCCTCAAGGA
>CAYRGU010000083.1:0-7830 GCA_964423845.1 uncultured Nitrospirota bacterium | reverse complement strand
AAGGAATACAAGTCCAAGCGCAAGCTGGTGCAGGAAAAGCTCATCAAGTTCGCCACGCGCATTCCGGCGTTCATGTATCTGACCGACTTCCGGGAGAACACGCTCCAGGATGTCATTACCAAGATTGAACCCGATTTGTTTCAGACTGTAACCGGTCTGACGGTAAAGGATTTCCACCTGCTTGTGCGGCTCAAGGTGTTCAACACTGAACATATGAACCAAGCCGTGTTCGCCTTCCGGCGCTACGAAGACGCGTCGCTCCGATATACGGGCATAGATAGCCACCCGGGACTGACCCATTACGGGCTGTACGACACCGTGGTCGCAAGAGAGAAAGCGCCGCCATACCAGCCTGCGGGCTAACAATCGGTTGCAGCAGACGGTCCGCTGCGCGGCCCGCCTCTGAACCGGAGCGATAGACCCCTCAAAACTTCAAAGAGCCGGTTCAGTGAATACGTTGTTTTGTTCAGGCGGTCACATCACGCGGGGCAATGTCTTTCAAAAGTTGATAGGCGGATACGACCTCCCGGAGATGTGATTCGCCGCTTCGGTCCCCCCCCCGCGCGTCGGGGTGATATTCCTTGACCCGTTGCCGGAAAGCGGCGGTGACTTCAACAAGCGTGGCCCCTTCCTTCACGCCAAGAATCTGATGCGCGTCGGCTGTGGAAGCGATCTCTTGCTGGGAGGGGTCCGATCCATTGCCTTGTGTGAATCGGGTAAAAAAACTTGAGAAACTTCTCTTACGGCGACGGCCAGATCGACGGTAAAGCGCGCTTTCTGCCTCATCAATTCGATCTTCCACATAAGAAATCCGGTCAAAAATCTGGTTTAACTCGGTGAGCGTGGTCGCCTGATCCATCTGTTCCCGAATTCGCTGTAAGAGCTGGTCGAACGCTTGAAGCTTTTCCTCGATGGAGAAGTAGGTATAAACCCGGTCGCCATAAAACTGCTCAAAGGCGTAGGCCAGATCAACCTGCAGCTGACCTGACACCTCAATCAGGTGGAGAAGCAGATGCTGTTTTCTCTCGGTGAATTTTTTTGCGGGATCGGCCTGGGGCATGGACTGCGTTGGAGGTTTTGACCTGGCACCTACAAGGGGCATTGTATGAAGCGGCCTGGAAAATTGCAATGCGCAGGGCCTGCCGGGTCCGCGACCCCTGCAACGGGCGGCGGCGCTGTACGTCCACGCCCTAACAGAACAGCCTCCCCCCGGCAATCCCCAGAAAGCCACCGCGAACGGCTTTTTTAAAGCCAATTTCATGACGGGTTATCTCTATTGCTGTGGCTTGCCTAATCGGGAATGACTTGATAGACTTTCGGCACTGTTCCGGGAGAGATGGATGGCCGTCGATTCAAAGAAAATACATATGATCGCGGTAGGGGGCGTTGGCATGTCCGCCCTCGCGGGCTTGCTCAAAAAGTCGGGCCACGAGGTTTTTGGATCCGATCACCAGCTCTATCCTCCCATGAGCACATTGCTTTCCGAGACGGGGATTTCATGCGCCATCGGATATGATCCGAAAAACATCTCTCCCTCGGCCGATCTGGTGATTATTGGAAATGCTGTCGGCAGGGAGAATCCGGAGGTCAAAGCAACGCTGGCAGGTGGCATCCCTTATCTTTCCATGTCCGAGGCCCTGCACCAGTTCTTCCTCAAAGAGAAACGTCCGCTGGTGGTGACGGGGACCCATGGCAAGACAACAACGGCCGCGCTTCTTTCCTGGGTTCTTTCCTTCTCTGGATTTGACCCCAGCCTGATGGTGGGGGGCTGGGTCAACAACTTCAACAGTAATCATCACCTGGGCAAGGGAGACTTTTTTGTCGTCGAAGGGGATGAATACGATACGGCCTTCTTCGATAAAGGGCCAAAGTTTCTGCATTATGCCCCCCAGCAGGCGATTTTGACCGGCATTGAATTTGATCATGCGGATATTTTCTCCGACCTTCATGCGGTCAAGGAGGCGTTCAGGAAATTTGTTCGGCTTCTCCCCGCCCAGGGCCTGCTCTTGGCCGGTGTCGGGGATCCTGCGGTGATGGACGTTTGCCGTGATGCCATCTGCCGTTTGGAATCGTATGGCCTGGAGGCCAAAGCCGATTGGCAGGCGACGTCCATTCAAATGCGTGAGGAATGGACACAGTTCAGTGTGAGTTACCGTGGGTCCCTTCTGGGGACCCTTCAAAGCCCCCTCATCGGAACGCATAACGTCAAAAACAGCCTGGCGGTGATTGCCATGGCCCATCACCTTGGGGGGGAGTGGGGTCGCATTGTTGAGGGGGTCCGGTCTTTCCAGGGGATCAAGCGAAGGCAGGAGGTGATCGGCAGGGTGAATGACATTCTGGTCATCGATGACTTCGCGCATCACCCGACGGCTGTTTTTGAGACCTTGGCTGCCCTTCGACTCCGGTATCCCAATTACCGGGTGTGGGCCGTCTTTGAGCCCCGTTCCGCCACCAGCCGACGCAACATCTTTCAGAAGGAATTCGTTCCGGCGTTTGATCCCGCTGACGTGGTTATTTTGACCGATATTTTTGCGCCCGGGAAAATAGATCGTGCCCTCTCTCTTGATCCACAAGCGGTGGTTTCAGCCCTTCAGGCGCGGGGGAAACAGGCCTTTTTAATCCCCTCTTCAGACGACATCGTGGATCATCTTGCCGAGAGGCTTCAGGGGAAAGAGGTTGTCTGTGTCATGTCAAGCGGGGGATTTGACGGGATCCATCGGAAGCTGATCTCCCGCCTCAAGGGCGAAACAACGCATGTCTAATCTCGGGGTCTCCCCCCCCCTTGTTTCTTCCACGATTGCTGAAAAGATGCAAGAGGGCGTGGACACGGGCGTTTTCCCGGGCGCGGTGCTTCTGGTTGCGCATCAGGGAAAGATCCTGTTGCACGAGGCCTATGGCGCCGCATCGGTTTCGCCGCATCGAACCCTCATGCGTCGGGATGTTATTTTTGATCTGGCCTCGCTGACCAAACCGCTTGCCACCGCAGCCGCCCTCCTGGTGCTGGTCCAGGAAGGGAAGCTCGCGCTCCATAAGCCGCTTTCCTCGTTACTTCCCGGATTTTCGTCTGAACCGAAGTCTTCTCTGACCCTTTTCCACCTCTTAAATCATAGTTCGGGGCTGCCGGACTGGAAGCCCTATTTTGACGCAATACTGGAAGAAGCAAAAAGAACGGCTGCGTTTCATGGCTCTTCTGCGGCAAAGCAGCGGGTTTATGACATGGCGCATGAGGAACCCCTGGTTGCGGCCCCGGGCGCTCAAAGCCTTTATAGTGATATTGGTTTTATGCTTTTAGGCGAGGTGATTGAACGAACCGCTGGAGAGCCATTGCATCGCTTCTGTCACCGGAATATTTTTTCAAAGTTAAAATGCAAGGAGACGACATTTATCCGGCATCGCCAGCGCCCCGCGATCTATCGGGGCCGCCGTTTCGCGGCGACAGAACATCGAGAGTGGATGGGGGTTATTTCCGGAAGGGTGCATGATGACAATGCCTATGCGATGGGGGGGGTCTCCGGGCACGCAGGGCTTTTTTCCACGGCCCGTGAGGTTTATCTGCTGGTGCGGATGTGGCTCGATTCTCTTCAGGGGAAAGGACTCCTCGATCCCTCCCTGGTCGCCCGGTTTATCTCGCGTCAAAAGGGAGAGGGGGTTCCCAAGGGCTCTACTTGGGGGTTGGGGTGGGATACGCCCTCCAAAAAAAAGTCCTCCTCGGGCCGCTTTTTTTCCGACTTAAGTTTTGGTCATCTGGGGTTCACTGGAACCTCCCTCTGGGTTGATTGTAAGGCGGACCTGGTGGTGATCTTGCTCTCCAACCGGATTCATCCCGATGTAAAAAATGAGACCATCAAGGTCTTTCGGCCAGAAATACACGACCTGATTTATAAAGAGGTTGTGGGTGAATAGGCTGTGGGTCAAGCCAAAGCGGCTTGTTCCGGGGGAGACGATTGGCGTGGTCGCGCCGGCAGGTATTGTGGACCCGGAGAGGCTTCAGCGCGGCGTAAAACGGTTAGAGCAGCGGGGATTTCGTGTCATTCTGGGCAAGTCTGTTGAGAAACGACACCGTTATCTTGCGGGGGAAGACCGGGACAGGGCGGAAGATCTTCATGAGATG
The DNA here is from genome assembly GCA_964423845.1 of uncultured Nitrospirota bacterium. GTDB lineage: Bacteria > Nitrospirota > Nitrospiria > SBBL01 > SBBT01 > CAYRGU01. The sequence goes on along the minus strand of CAYRGU010000083.1, from coordinate 3,719 downwards.
TTTGAAAATAAAGAGGTCCGGGCCATCTTCTGCGCGCGGGGCGGGTTTGGATCGGCCCGTCTGATTCCGTATCTGGACCGCCGCCGGATTTCCGGCTCCCCCAAGATTTTTGTCGGTAGCAGCGATATTACCCTGCTTCTGATTTATTTAATGCAGACCGAGAACTGGGTGACCTTCCATGGCCCCATGGTGGCCACGCAACTTGGGAAATCGGGCCCAGATACGGGCGAGGAACACTTGCTGTCGCTTCTCTCCGGAGAAATGGTTTCGATGTCCTTCCCCGGCATGACGTCCCTTCGGGACGGGGTCGCCGAGGGGATGCTTACCGGAGGGTGTTTGACCCTCCTTTGTTCGACGATTAAAACCCCCTATGAAATTGATACAGAAGAGAAGGTGCTTTTTCTTGAAGATACGAACGAGGCCCCTTATCGCATTGACCGGATGCTTTCCTACCTGAAAGCCGTGAATAAGTTCGATCGTGTTCGGGGGGTAATTTTTGGTCAAATGCCTGGGTGTCAGCCAGAGGCCCTTCACGAGGTGATTTTAGATCTGCTGGGTGAGTTTCATTTCCCGATTCTGTTTGGTTTTCCTTCGGGGCATGGGGAGGGGGTGGCGACACTTCCTTTTGGGACATCTGTGACACTGAATGCCACAGAGCAAGCCGTTCGTCTCCGTGAACCGGCGGTTTGTTGACAGCAAAACGGCTTTACGTTAGCATGAAAAATGTGTTTCTGTTCACCTGAAATAAGCGGGAATAGCTCAGCGGTAGAGCATCGCCTTGCCAAGGCGAGGGTCGCGGGTTCAAATCCCGTTTCCCGCTCCAAAATAAGCCTCAACCCTCCAAGTCGTTGCCCCACCCCGCCTTTAACCCAGCTTACGGATTAGAAAAACAGCGCCCATGCAGACTTAAATCCCCTCCTTGACAAGGAGGGGGAGGGGAGGTGATTGGTGTTTTTCTCTAACCCCTCCTAACCTCCCCTTGCTAAGGGGAGGATTTAAGAACGATACCCGCTATTTCCTCTATAATGCGTAATCGGGGTTGAACGCGCCGTGTTCTCAAACATGAGAGAGGCGCCAACAGCGGGGTTGGCGTCCCGACGCCCCAAGCTAACTGGCGCGCGTTTTTTGCGCGTCCGTGTTCAGCGCTTTGTTGGGCAGTCCACCCATACCACGCACCGATCGAGCCGTGTTGAGGATTCCGCGAAGTGCTTCGTTGACCGATGCCTCGGAAGGAAATGCCTCGGTCACTTCCGGGTCGATCAACACGATATTGCTGCCTTCTCGAAAGCGTTTATAGTATTTGCCCCGAACGCCGCCTTTCATGGAGGCAAAGTCGTACTCGGTCCGCATGTCGTTATCTTGAGATTGATCAGTTTTCTTCATAAAACCTCCGCTCGCTTTGGGTGGCCTCCCGAGAACTGATAATCCGAACGATGTCACCCACATCGGTGTGAATCACGACAAGCACCTTGCCCGGTGCAGACATGCCGACGGTCACGAATCTATGCTCCGCCGCAGAGTGGGCTTCATCCGGAAACACCGTCGACAGAGGGTCGACAAACACCGTTGCCGCCTCTCGGAAGTCGACTCCGTGCTTCTTCAGATTGGCGGACGCCTTATCCGGATCCCATGTGAACGTCACGACGCCAGTGTACGCCTCATGTAACGGAAATTCTATCCACCGCACCCCCCTCCGCCCAGAAACAAGACCAACAGAACAAAAACCTCTGACCGAGAAGCACCAACTCCCGCCCAACAGGTGGTGTGTGTAGGGTCTCTCCTCGCAACGCCTATTTTTTAGGCAAAGTGGCTATTCCCCAATAAAATCAAGGGTGCTACGGCCCTCTTTCATCGCTATCCACAAGTTTATTGAGGAGAGGTGTGGACAAGTTGATAGGGGTGCTGCGGATTGGAAGACGACTCTTTCCATGGGAGACCTGATTTGAGGTGAACTGACCCCTCAAACTTAACTTTTCGCCTGTTTTTTCTTTTGATGTTCTGTAAGAAACTTTGTGGCCTGCTCCGGGGGCAGAGGCGCGCAAAAGAAATGCCCCTGGAGCTGGTCGCATTCCAGTTTCTGCAACTTCCGAAGCTGATTGGCCGTTTCAACCGCTTCCGCCACGACGGTTAAGTTTAAGCTGTGCGAGAGGGTGATGATCGCCTTTACAATCGCCTCATCATCCTGGTTGTTGCAGAGGTTCTGAACGAAGGATTGGTCCGCTTTCAAGGTGTGGATCGGAAAGTGCCTTAGATAAGACAGAGAGGAATAGCCTGTTCCAAAATCATCAATCGAAATCTGAATTCCCATCTCATGTAAAGCCCGCAACTTCAAAATGGCGCTCTCCGCATGGTTCATCACAACCCTTTCCGTCACCTCCAGTTCAAGATATTTCGGATCGAGACCGACCTCCCTCAAGATCTGGCCAATGTCTGCGATGAGGGGTTCCTGCTGAAATTGGCGGGCCGAAATGTTGACGGCCATCCGTGTCGGTTTTAAGCCGCTCTGTTGCCACGCCTTGTTTTGTCGACAGGCGGCGGCCAGTATCCACGCGCCAATCGGAACGATCAATCCTGTCTCCTCGGCGAGAGGAATAAAGTCCGACGGGGTGACAATCCTGCCATCGGGCAGACACCAGCGGGCCAGGGCCTCCATGCCAACCACCTCTCCTGTGACAATGTTTTGTATCGGCTGATAGTAGATGACAAACTCTTCCCGTTTCAGTGCCCTCCGTAGATTGGCTTCTATCCTTAACCGCTCCATCGACTTGGCGTTCATGTCAGGGGAATAATGTTGATAGTTGTTTCTCCCCTGTTCTTTGGCGCGCAGAAGGGCTGCATCGGCGTTCTGCACGAGCGTCTCCGTGTCGAGCCCGTCAGCGGGATAGAGGGCGATGCCGATGCTCACGGTGATGAAGATCTCGTGTCCGGAAAATTCAAATGACTCTGAAAAGACGTTAGTCACTTTTCGGGCAATCGCGTTGAAATAGTACTCTTCGTTCTCTTTGCCCCCCGGCTCAAGAATGAATACAAATTCGTCCCCTCCCAGCCGTGCGACGGTGTCTCCCTCTCGAACCACGGTGGTCAGCCGCGCGGCGATGGCTTTGAGCAAGAGGTCCCCCGCAGGGTGTCCCAACGTGTCATTGATCGTTTTAAAGTGATCGACATCGAGAAACAGGACGGCGATCTGCCGCTTGTGGCGGGAGGCATTTGAGAGTGCCTGACGGAGACGGTCTGTAAAGAGAATACGGGTGGGGAGCTGGGTGACCGGATCGTGGGTCGCCATGTAGGTGAGGCGGTCCTCGGCCTGTTTACGCCAGAGGGCGTAACGGATCGATCGGATCAGGAGGCCGGTATCGGTCTGCCCCTTGATGAGATAGTCTTGCGCCCCACGTTGCAAGGCTGAAAGGGTGATGACCTCCTCTTGAACACCGGAGAGAACCACAATGGGCATCAAGGGGGCGGTGGCGCGCATCCGCTCCACGGTATGAAGCCCCTGGCTGTCGGGCAAGGTTAAATCGAGCAGGATCAGATCGAACAGCCCCTCGCAGAGGCGTTGGGTCGCGCCTTCCAGGGAGTCGGCATAGGTGACCAGGAATTTCTCTCCTCCCATCTCCGCAAACATCTCGGACAAGAGCCGTGCGTCGCCACGGTTGTCCTCCACAAGGAGGATCCGTAAGGGAGTTATTATCTGTGCGAGTTCTTCTTTCATCTTCTTTGTT
>CAYRGU010000082.1:0-5558 GCA_964423845.1 uncultured Nitrospirota bacterium | reverse complement strand
AGGATCGCTCCCTCGTTTCTGATTTTAAACCTTAGGGTTCACCCATAGATAACATCTACACAAAGGGCCAACGAGTCGCCCTGTTTGCAAGGCGCGAGGAGCGCGCATACCCTTTGGTATGTAAGCGATGAGCAACGTAGCAAACGGGGATGAATCGGCAGCCCGACTGTGGATGTTATTTGTGGATGAGCCCTTATGTCCCTGGTCGAGGGATTTAACCCCTTTCGCAAGGGGGAGTTGCGCGGTTTTATTCGATGTTGTAAGCTCGTTTCACTGTTACATTTCCAGAAGAGGCGCATGGAGGCGGAAGCGCGTGCTGTTCGGTCGTAAAAATAAAAATCCGATCACGATTGCCACCAAACCGGTGGACAAATGGGTCTATACCACCTGTGGATACTGCTCCACCGGCTGCTCCATGGAGGTGGGCGTTGATGCAACCGGCAAGGCGGTTACCACGCGGGGGGTCGCCGATGCGGATGTCAACCGGGGGAAGCTCTGCCTGAAGGGAATTTTCGAGTTTGAGGTCTTCCGGAGCGCCAACCGCGGGACCACTCCCCTCTTGAGAGAGAGAATCTTTAAACATTTTCAGGAGGCAAGCTGGGATACGGCCCTTGATAAAACCGCCTCTGAAATAAACCGCATCCAGGCCCAGTATGGCCGCGACAGTTTCGCCATCGTCTCCACCGGCCAGATTTATACCGAGGAGTTCTACACGCTCGGCAAGCTCGAGCGCGGGATCATTGGCACCAACAACTACGATGTAAAAAACACGATCTGCATGGCCTCCGCCGTCTCCGGTTATAAACGTTCCTTCGGCAGCGACGGGCCGCCCGGCTGCTACGACGATTTTGAACAGACCGACTGCCTGCTGGCCATCGGCTCAAACCTCCCCGAGCAACACCCGATCATCTACTGGCGAATGAAAGACGCCCTCGACCGGCGCAAGTTCCCACTGATTGTCGTCGATCCCCGTGTGACCATGCTGGCCCAGATGGCCGATATCCACATGCCGGTTACCCCCGGGACCGACCTCGTGCTATTGAATGCCCTCTCCCATGTCATCCTGAAGGAAGGACTGGAAGACCGCGCCTATATCGACGCCCACACAACCGGATTTGAAGCCTTCTCCCAACTGGTCGCCCAATACGATCCGGTCATGGCCTCAAAAATCTGTGGCATTGATGAAGACACGATCCGACATGTGGCCCGCCTTTACGCCAGGGCCAAATCGGCCATGACGATCTGGACGATGGGGATTAACCAATCAACCCACGGCTCGGATGGCGTGGTGGCCATCAACAACCTCAATCTTATTACCGGAAATATCGGAAAGCCCGGTGGCACCTCCCTTTCGATCACCGGCCAGTGTAATGCCATGGGGACGCGCGAGTTCTCCTCCTGCTCCGGCCTTCCAGGCTATCGCCAACTGGAGAAAGAGGAAGACCGCGAGTTCACCTCCCGCTACTGGGGCGTTGACAAGGCATTCTTCCCAGAAAAGCGCGGCCTCTTTCAGACCGATATCTTCCCTGCCATTGAATCCGGACAGATCAAGGGACTCTGGATCATTGGAACCAATCCAATGACCTCGATGCCACAAACAGCCCGCATTAAGAAGACGATGGAGAAGTTGGAGTTTGTCGTGGTTCAGGATGTCTATACCGATGTCGAATCGACGAAATACGCCCATGCCTTCCTCCCGGCCGCCATGTGGGCGGAGAAAGAGGGGTGCTTTACCAATACCGAACGGCGGGTCAACATTGTCCGAAAGGTGCTGGATCCCCCCGGGGAAGCAAAATCCGACCTCTGGATTTTTGCCCAGATGGCAAAACGCTTTGAGTCCGGCCAGAAGATGAAATTTCCACAAACCAATGCCGAGGCGTTTGAGGAAATGCGGGAGGTTTCCCGTGGGCGGCTCTGTGACTATTCGGGGCTGACGTACGAGAAAATTGAGGCGCGCCGCGGGATTCAATGGCCCTGCAATGACGCCCACCCAGAGGGTTCGCCCCGCCTCTATCAGGATGGCCGGTTTCAACATCCGGACGGCAAGGCAAAACTGATCGGGCTCCCTTTTATCGATAACAACGAGCGGCCGGACGAACAGTATCCCTTTTGGCTCAATACCGGCAGGGTGGTGGAACACTGGCATACCCGTACCAAGACCGGCAAGATCGGAAATCTCAACAAGTTTTCTCCAACGCCATACATGGAGATCAATTCGGCGACGGCGGAGAGACTGAACATCCAGCCGATGGAGTATGTCCGTGTGGTTTCTCGCCGTTCCGTCGCGATCGTCCTTGCACAGCCGACCCAGCGGGTAGCGCCTAACGCCGTCTTTATCCCAATGCACTTTTATGATTGCGTGAACCGGTTGGCACTGGGTCTCTTAGACCCCTACTCACGGCAACCGGCCTATAAACAGTGCGCCGTCAACATCCAAAAGGTGGAAAACCAGGAGGCGGCCGCCATCGCCAATCTTCAGGCAAGAACCTATTAAAATGAATAATATGATAAAATGCGGCCAGGTTTAAGACGAGGAGGGAGGATTGCCATGCTGGAAATCCATACAAAAACAGTGATAGATGAGGATAAAAATCCGATTGCCGTTCAAATACCGATTGAAGAATTTAGGCGTCTTGAAGAGATCATAGAAAATTATGGATTATCGAGATTGATCAATGAGGTAAAAGAGGATGAAAGGCTTTCCGGTGAAGATGCCGGGGAATATTACAACTCGTTAAGACAATAATGTGGAAAGTTGAATATACAAAACGTTTTCTGAAAGAACTTTCTAAATTGTCGCAGGAAATACGAGGTAAAGTCGAAAAGATCGTTTTTGAGGAGTTATCCTCTCCCAATCCCTTTGAACTTGGGTATATTGAACGGATGACAGGATATCCGGACATGTATAAAATTCGTGTAGGAGATTACAGGATAGGCATTACGATGGACAAAACAGGGAAGATAATTACTTGTCAACGGATCGCCCATCGTAAAGACATATACAAAATATTCCCATAAGTTTTACTCGGAAAGTTAGAAAAAATGCCTACCCCACCGCCCACCCCTCCCTCTTACGCCATTTTGTCCAGGCAAAATAAAGATGCGACCCACAGTCAGCATGGCGCGCCGATTGACCTGGGCGACACCTATGCGTCGCTTACCGGAAAGCCGCTTATCATCAACGGCGTCGAGACCCTGGCGATCAACCCCGACCGCTACAAGCAACATGGGTTTCATTTCAACGCCGATAACTGTATCGCCTGCCATGCCTGTGAATCGGCCTGCTCGGAGAAGAACGACCTCCCTCCCCATATTGCCTTCCGAAGTGTCGGCTTTATCGAAGGGGGATCGTACCCCGATGTCGTTCGGCTGAACATCTCGATGGCCTGCAACCATTGCGATGACCCGGTCTGCCTCAAGGGGTGCCCAACGCTTGCCTATACCAAATATGTGGAATATGGGGCGGTCCTGCAAGACCCGGACATCTGTTTTGGTTGCGGCTATTGCACCTGGGTCTGTCCCTACAACGCCCCGCAGCTTGATCCCGTCAAAGGCGAGGTACAAAAGTGCAATATGTGTGTTGATCGTCTGGAGTCCGGATTAAAACCGGCCTGTGTCGCCGCCTGTCTTAGCAACGCGCTGGATTTTGGCGTCATCGAAGATATTCCCCAGGCGAGTCAACAGGCAACGCTTGCGATCCCGGGCTTTCCTGATCCTTCCATTACCCGTCCCAACATTCGGTTTCAGCAGACCCGATCACTCCCCTCCTCATTTTCCCGGGGCGATGGCGAACCGGTACGATACTATAAAGACCAGGCGGGTCAGGAGACCTTCAAGACAGGCGCACACGAAAAGAAGGAGGCAAAGGGGTGGGGTGATTTATCCTCCCGCGAAGATCCGCTGGTTTTGTTTACGCTTCTTTCCCAGGGGGTCGTGGGGGCGTTCTTTATTTTCTATCTCTTATTAAACGGGGGAGGGGCTATCGCAGGAACCCTCCTAAGCCACCCGACTGCAACAGCGATCCTCCTCTTTGGTCTCGCGGGGCTTCAGACAATTGGACTCGTCACATCAACCCTGCACCTGGGGAAACCAAAGTACTTCTATCGCGCCATGAACAACCTTCGGCACTCCTGGGTCAGCCGGGAAATCTTTGCCATGGGAACCTTTTATCACCTGTTGGGCGGCTATACGATAATTTCCACATTTCCCTCCCTGATCTCCTGGCTGCCTGCGGGGTTGACCGCTCTTACCCCCTCGCTGCTTGGATGGGGCGCCGTCGTAATGGGGCCTGCAGGGCTTTTCTGTATGGCTCAATGCTACAGGATTAAGGCGAGGCCCTTCTGGGATCACTGGCACTCCGAGGGGGCCTTTTATTCCAGCGCGCTTATTTTAGGATCGCTCGCCGTTGGGTTCATCTTCGGCATCGCGGAGGGTGCCGTCTCAAAAACGGTGGTCCCTTTATTGAAAATCTGCTCGTTCGTTCTGACGGCAGGATTGCTCTTACAAGGGAGTTCTCTCCTGGCCCACTTTCGCTATATGGGTCAACGGGGAGAGGAAGCAGCCGCCTCCAAAAAACTGATGCTGACGACTTATGGAAAAACCTACGCAGCCCGATGGGTCAGCTTTGGCCTTCTTCTTGCGGCCTCTGTTGCCTTTGCCCTCATCACCCCGGATGGAGTTTTAGCGGTCGTTGCGTGGAGCCTGATGACGTTCCTTTCTATCCTTCATGAAAAAGTGGGCCGCGCGCTCTTTTATGTGATCGTCATTCCAACGACCCATCCGGGGGCATTTTTCTGGGGGAACAAGGTCTTTGAGACGCATGCAAGGCAAAGCAGGTTGGCCCAGATGCCGCAGGTGGGGGTCCATCCCGATGCCCACTAACAGGCTCCGGTTGCTCGCTCGTTCGGGCCTTGCATCTGGGGCCTTTTTGCCCAGCCTGTCTATGGCCCCCATTTTTTAGAAACCGATCATGTCACTGGAAAACCATCGTTCCAAAGTCGTCTCCATTAACATCTCGCCGGGAGGTATTCCAAAACTCCCCATTTCCGAGGCGACCGTGACCCTGGAGGGAATTATGGGGGATGGCCACGCCCACGAGAAACATATCAAACCAACCCGGGCCCTCTCCCTGCTTGATGAGGAGACCATTGAGGCGTTAAAAGGGCAAGGCTATGCCGTCGGGCCCGGCATCATGGGAGAAAATCTCACCGTACGTGATCTCAACCTGGAGGGTTTATCCAGCGGCACGCGGCTTGTCTTTGCAGGCGGGGTGACGATCGAGCTGACCGACCCAAGAAAACCCTGTTTTATCCTCGATCCAATTGATAAAAAACTCCAGTATGTGGTCCTGGGACGCTTCGGCTTCATGGCAAAGGTGATCACCGAAGGGCTCCTCCAGACGGGCGCGGCAATCACCGTCCAGCCCCCCCTCTCCCAGGTTCAATCTCCTTAACGTTCAGCCGGATCGCTTCCATGATGCGCAGCCCGCTTCCGCATTTGACTTCCAGTTGTGTTAGGCATACGAAGATATGCCCATCAGTACTGTTTTGATATCGTGG
>CAYRGU010000081.1:0-8662 GCA_964423845.1 uncultured Nitrospirota bacterium | reverse complement strand
GAGGCCTGTCGCGACCGGTTGGTCCTCTCCCGTGAGAAACAACGGCATCAGTCCTGGGAACGCTGTATTGAACTGTATAGAACAACCCCCTCCTTCAAGAGGGAAGATGGGCGCGCCGCTTACGAAATGGCGCGTCTCTATGAAGAAAGACACAAATACTTTGGGCAATCTAACGACCTTAAAAACGCAAAACATTATTACCAGATGGTGTTGGCGGCATCTCCCCGGTCCTACTTCTATCTGGACGCAAAAAGACAACTGACCCAACTTAATCCCACCGCCCGGCTCTCGGCAAAGCGCTCCGATCAGGCGGCCGATCAAAATTCTCAAGTAACAAAAAAATCACCCCCCCCCCTTTTGCCGAAAAGCCCCCCCTCTAAACAACCTCCAGAGGAGGCCGCAGGGGATAACTCCCGTGTCCGGCTTTTGAACATCCGGCACAATCACTATCCTGACTATACCCGTGTTGTTTTTGATTTAGACAGCGCGACGCCCTATCGGGCCTCTCGCCTCCCTGGGTCGCAAACGCTGCTTGTTCAGATGGACCGGACGGCAGTCGACACACTGGTCCAGAAGCGGTTGCCTCTATTCAATAAATTGACGGCCCTCAAGAAGGTGCAGGTGAACCCGCAAAAAGACGGCAGACTGGAGGTTCGCCTTACCTTCAAGACCCTCGGTCCCTACAAATTGATCCCGCTTGGCAATCCCGATCGTTTGGTAATTGATGTCTTTCATACCGCCCACGTCTCCCCGGAACTCTTACAGGAAGAGTTTCGCTCGCCGGTTCGTGTCGCCCCCCCGCCGCCGGGGATCAAAACAATTGTCATTGACTCGGGGCATGGGGGAAAGGACTCCGGCGCGATCGGCCCAACCGGCCTCACCGAAAAGGAGGTGGTCCTGGATGTATCGCTCCGGCTAAGAGACCTTCTTCGCAGGAAACTTAAAAAAACGGTCATCATGACCCGGGACCAGGATGTTTTTATCCCCCTATCGGATCGGACCGCACTTGCGAACACCAAGAAGGCCGATCTGTTTGTCTCCATCCATGCGAACGCACACCCAAAAAGGGAGACGCATGGGATTGAGGTCTATCTGATGGGACAGGCCACCGATGAAACGGCCGCCGCCACAGCAGCCCGCGAGAACAGTGATCCTGAAAAGGCACAAGGGAGCTTTCAGGAAGAAATCTTGAGCGACCTGCAAAGCGATTTTAATTTTAATTCCTCTCTGGAGATGGCGCATCTGACTGAAACGGCACTTCTTGAAAAATTAAGTAAAAAATACGCGACTATTTCGCTCGGGGTGAAACGCGCCCCTTTTTACGTCCTGGCGAAAGCAGAGATGCCAGCCATCCTCGCCGAGATCTCCTTTCTAAGCAACCATCAGGAAGAAAAACGCTTAAAAAGTCGCCATTACAGACAGGCCATTGCCGAGGCGATTTACAACGGGATTGAACGATATATCCGCGTGGCCAAGGTGCGCATTTAGTGGGAAGCACGATTAAATTAACCCTGGAGTATGATGGGACCGACTATCACGGTTGGGAGCGGCAACCCCACCTTAGAACCATTCAGGGGGAGTTGGAGCGTGCCCTTTTACATTTGACCGGTGAGAAAATCCCCGTCTACGGGGCAGGACGGACGGACGCGGGGGTTCATGCCCTTGCCCAGGTCGCCCACTTTACCACGACCGTTTCCCGCCCCCCTTATGTCTGGATACGCTCCCTCAACGCACATCTTCCGGTAGACATCGCCGTACAATCCGCAGAAGAGGTTCCTGCGTCGTTTCATGCTCGATTTTCCGCGAGAGGGAAAACCTATGCGTATTATATCTGTCAGGGGGGACAACGGTCCGCGCTGTCCCGTCATCGGATCTGGCACCTCCCCGGACCGCTTGACGTGAGAGCAATGCGGCGGGCCGCCAAACACCTCATCGGCACACAAGACTTCACCTCTCTGTGCGGAAAGGCCACAGAAAGAGAGCGCCATGAGGTTGATCTCCGGCAGATCAACATCGTTGCGCAAGGCCCCCAGATCGAGATCTGGGTACACGCCTCCCATTTTCTTCGGTACATGGTCAGAAACGTCGTCGGCCTTTTAGTGGAGGTGGGGCGGGGGCGACGGTCTCCGGATGAGATCCCGGCCGTGCTGGCCGCGCGGGATCGCCGCCAGGCGGGGCCAACTGCCCCGCCTCACGGGCTCGTCTTGGTGACAGTGGCGTATGGGCCAGAGACTCCCCGTCTGTAGCGCCATAACACCATGATGCCTCCCAGAATCAGCATCGGCAGGCTTAACAGTTGCCCCATCGAAAGAGGTCCCATCAGCAGTCCAAGATGCGCATCGGGCTCTCTAAAAAACTCAACCATGAACCGAAACAAGCCATAGAACAGAAACAAACACCAAAACGTAACGCCCCGTGGCAGCCTTTTTTGAGCGAGTTGCCAGAGGATCAGAAAGAGCATCGCCCCCTCCAACACCGCCTGATAAAGCTGTGAAGGATGTCGGCAGAGGGGCCCGCCCTGGGGGAAAACCATACACCAGGGAAGATCCGTCGCCCTGCCGTAAAGTTCCCCGTTGATGAAGTTGCCAATTCTTCCAAGCCCCAGGCCAATCGGCACGCTCACCACCGTCACGTCGGCCAGCTCGTAAAAGGAGTGGCCATATCTTTTGCAGAAAATCGATCCCGCGACAATCACCCCGATCAGCCCGCCATGAAACGACATCCCCCCTTCCCAAACCGCAAAAATACTGGCCGGATGGCTTAAATAAAAAGACGGATTATAGATCAAAACATAGCCGAGACGGCCGCCGAGGATCGTTCCCATGGCGATATAAAAGATCAGATCGGAAATCGCCTCCGAGGTAATCTTGATCCCCTGTTTTTTCGCAAGCCGGCAAATGACAAAAAAGGCACACAGGAAAGACAGGGCATACATCAGCCCGTACCAACGAAACGCCAGCGGCCCGATTTTCAGAAAGACCGGATCAATCTGGGGATAGGCAATCATCGGATGGAGACGCTCCTTTCTACCAGGAGACCGGCACGGGAATGCGCTTCCCTTGTCGATCGAGGTAATAGACGCATCCCTGCTGCTGGCCAAAGCGATGGAGATCGCGGGTGAGACGAACATCCTCTCTGCAGTAGAGGGCGATTTGAGCCATATTCCGCTCTTGAAACCATCGGATCGCCGCAAGCCCGTCGGCGCTTTTAGCCGCATTCAGGGTGGCCTGGGCGAGGCTGTCTAATTTGAGCCGGAAGCCTAATATTCGTGAAAGATCGGCCATCAAGTCGAGGGTCGGAAGTTTAAAAAAATCGAAGGGGGAATAGGCGGACAAGACGGCATAATCAAAGCCAAGAAGATTGTATCCAATCACCTGATCGGCAGCGGTAAGCTCGGAAATCAGCGCGGGGAGATCGTCCTCTTCAAACACCTTGAACATGTCATCCCGTGTGGAATAGGTAACGCCAATGGAAAGGCGCATCAGGTGTTTATTATTCCACCCCCCCACCTCCTGCGCGCTTTTCTGCGTCTCTAAATCAAAATAAACGATATTCAACTTGGCTCTCCGGGGCGGAAATCTACGAGATTTCATAAAAATGTTCAAGGGGCGGAACCTGAAATGACGCCTTGGAGATAATACCTGTTTTGTATTATACTTGTTCGGCTCTTTGGCGTTTCAAGTGGGTAAATCCCCTCCTTTACAAGGAGGGGGAGGGGAGGTTATCGCTGGCGATACTCACTCAAAACTTCAAAGCGCCTAATTTATATTTAGGGTACCTCTAAAAACCGTAGCGAGCGGTCTGATTGCAAGGCGCACGGAACACAGGAACCGCAGTGTACGTGCTTGTACATGAGGATTACGAGTACCGCGCAACGCAGCAATCGGGCCGCGCAGTAGGTTTTTAGAGGTGCCCTTTATATTATCCCTGGTTGAGGAGAGAGGCGTTCTGATGAAAATCACCTTTTCAGGACAGACCAGCGTCGGACGCATCCGTCAGCGCAATGAAGACGCCTTTGGACTTTTTCCGGAGGCTTCACTCTATGTCGTTGCCGATGGACTGGGCGGGGAGCGGGCTGGGGATGTCGCCAGCCCGTTGGCGGTTGCGGCTTTACGAAAAGAGCTGCCGCCGCAGGGCGCACGGATTACGGAAGACCACTTCATTTCCGCCATCATGGCGGCGAATCGAACGGTTTATGAGGCGGGGGTGAAAGAGGCCGCCTGTCACGGGATGGGGACGACACTGGTGGCCCTCCTTGCGATGCCGGATCAGGTGATGATTGGCCATGTGGGCGACAGCCGGGCCTATCTTTTCAAAAACGAAACGCTGTTACAGCTCACGGAAGATCACACCCTCGTCAATGACTATGTGCGTGCGGGACTCTTAACCGCCAAAGAGGCAAGGACCCATCCCCTGCGGAACATTGTCAGCCGGGCGGTCGGCATGGGAAAAACCGTCGCGGCGGACACCGTGGCCGGCAAGCCTTCTCCTGGAGAGGTCTATCTGCTCTGCTCTGATGGGCTCTACAACATGGTAAGCGATCCAGAGATACAGTCCCTGCTTTCCGTCTGCGAGAGAGATTTTACTCTCGCGGGGAAACGCCTCATTGAATGTGCGGAAAAACAGGGGGGCCGGGATAACATCACCGTTGTCCTGGTCTCCTATGAGGAGGATTAACCTGCTAAGGCGCTTCAAACCCCTTGTCGGGTGGCAGACCGCCTTGCCGTGATGCCCGCACAGCCATCTCGTCGCACCGCTCGTTCCCGGCAACGCCTGCATGTCCTGGAACTTGGACGAACACCATATCATGGGCCTCGGACAGCGCCAGGAGTTGTTGCCAAAGATCGACATTTTTTACATCCATCCATGCATTCTTCTCCTTTCGCTTCCAGTTTTGTTCGCGCCATTTCTTCGCCCAACCCTTTTGAATACCATTGACGACGTAGGAAGAGTCACTATAGAGGACGACAGCGTGCCGCCCTTCCAAGGTTTTCAGGGCCATCATCGCTGCCATTAATTCCATGCGGTTATTCGTGGTCAGCGCAAAGCCGCCTGAAATCTCTTTACAGTTTCCTTTATAGAACACGACCGCCCCATATCCACCGGGACCCGGATTTCCGGCACATGCGCCGTCTGTGTAAATCACCACTTTCCCTTCCTGGAGCGCTGTAGCGGGATCAATCATCAGTTTGAATGGAACAGGCCTCACCTGAACTTGAAGTGACCGCTTAAGCCGCTTGCGCGACGGGCGACCCGCGATGTGGGTGTACCACGCCTCGGCATCGGCAAGGGTGGAAAAGCCCTTGTAAACGGCATTGGGAAAACCTTTAATTTGTGCCTCGGCCCCCTCGGCGCCAAACCATTCATCATAAATGCCAGGCTTATCGCCGGTGACCACAGCGTAGAATTTCCCCTTGATCATTGTCGTGCTCCAGAGGGATTTCGGCGTGCGTCCTGTCAATAGGACCAAAACAGGGTATTGACGGGCCTACTAACGCCCCGTTCAGAGGCGGCGCGAAGCGCAGCGGAGTAACATTGTCTGCAACCCGTAGTTAGCCGTCCGTTTATCCAACGGTTGCAAGGATGTACTCCATCTTGCGTTGCTTGCACCACATCTCCGCCGACTTGCGCTTGCGCTGCACGTCGTTGGAATCAATCCGGCTGGGGTCTTTCACCTCGATGACCGCCTTCCCGCCGTCTTCATATTCCACGAAGAAGTCAGGAACGTATCGCCGCTGGTGTTTCTGCCCGTCAATCCAAGGAATCGTGATGCCGTGGCGCTTCATCCACTTCACAACGTGCGGATCACGTTCTAGGCGATCCATCATCCGCCGTTCGAGGTCGCTCTGATACTTCTCAAAGTTCCAAGGACTCTTCTTCGGATTTGCGTATTCGCCGTGTATGCTAATTGCCATATTCGATGATCCCCGCTATCAACCCTGGGATGGCTCCGACCCTGGCCTTCACCTGCCGGAGCATTTTCCATGCGAAATCCACCTCCGCGCGTTCCGCTAACCCAAGCGAAGAGTCATTAAGGAACTTCGCCCGAACGTGGTGTAGCAACGCGCTATAAACCTGATCCTTGAACGTCGCAGCGTAGCCCGCTTCAACGGTTAGGAGTTCAGCCATATCAAGCAGTCCTGACTTCACGGCCTCGCGTACTGCCTCATCCGATATCTGCGTGACCACGCCGCTGGGGCCGCTTTCGTCGGGCGCGGAATGGATCGTCTTCCAGCCCTGTCCGCCCAACTCCTGCCCGACTACCCCAGCGATGCCGACCTTCGTGATTTCTACCACCGTTGGATCGTATTCGATTCTGTCAAGCGCCTCTTTCCAGTTCTCCAGCGGTTTCGGTGGCGGTGCGATGTCGCCCACGTCAAACTCGCCGTCGTCTATCATTGAAGGATCAATGGGTGGCAAATCAACCACCAGATCAGGTTTTTCGAGTTCCTGCTTGGGCGGTGGTGGCGGCAGGTCTTCGGTCTCGTCGAACTGGTCATCAATCAGAACGCCCATCCGCTTCTTCGCATTAAAAATATCCCAAAGCCATTGGTGCTCCAGCTTGGGATGATCCACCACTGCGCAAATCTGCGGTTCCGTCGGCCCAACTCCATTCACCCGCACCCGGCGTAGACCACGCCCGACCACCTGTTGCCCATACACCTTGCTACCGAACTTGCGCAGGAGAAGGATGACGCTCACCTCTGGCACGTCCCAGCCCTCGCGCAACATCAGCACGCTGACCACGGCTCTGTAAGGCGTCCCGGCCTTCTTTTGCTTGCCGAGTTCCCGCGCTTTCTGCCGATCTGCTTCATCGCTGTCTTCCGTGACCAGTAGCGTCTTCACCTTGAAATATTTGTTCAGGGTTTGCTCGGCCTTTTCCGCGTCGGCTTTACACACCGCCACCACAAAGAGAATCGGTTGGTATCGTTTCTTCGCCCGCCGTTCCTGTTCCTCAAGACGGCGCAATGCGATGGCCATCTGCTGGCGCATCGGCTCGTCGTCCGTTACCCACTGTGTGGCGTTCAGACCCAACCGGTCCACCTCGTCCCAGTTAATCTCCTCGACCTTGCGCTGCTCGCCAGTACGCGCGTCGGTATAGGTCAGCTGCACAGTCTTGATGTCCGGCTGATAGACCACCGGCGTCTTGATGATCCCGTCGGACAGCGCGTCGGTCACGCTATATTCATAGATCATCTCACTGTCGGGGGCCTTGCCGTCTGCCCGGTCAGGCGTCGCCGTCGTATCCACGCGCAAAACAACCTTCTCCCGCATTCGCTTGAGCGTCGCCTCGTATTCTGGCGCGGGCGAGTTGTGCCCCTCATCATTGAACAGCGCAAACTCCGGCCCGTTCATCAGCGCCGACAGGTTGCTCTGCCCGCTCTTATTGCTCTGGTAAAACTGGTGGATGTTGCCCAGAATCACGCTGGCACTGAACAGGCTCGCCCAGCCACCTTCCTTGCCGTTGCCCAATGTCGTCAGTACAAAATCCTGTGGTCGGTTATGCGTCCAGTCCGGTAGCAGGTCGCGGTCATTGAAGACCTTCCCGGCCTCAAAGTCGTCCTCCAGCCGGTCGCGCACGATGAGGTTGGGGCAGAGCATCGCGAACTTCTGGATGTTGTGCGCAGTGCGCAACCACGCGATCACCGCCGCGATCAGTGCCGTCTTGCCGCCACCCGTTACGATGTTCAATAGCAGCCCGTCCGCCCCGATTTCCGCCTTGCCGAGAATCTCGTGCGCATAGACCACCCGCAGGAACGATTCCCATTGATGCGGCCAGAGCGTTCCTGGTCGTGCCGCCTGGTCATCGTCCTTCGAAGTTAGAAACTCGATGTATTTGTAGGACTCCGCCTTCAGGCCCGGCATCCCGTCACGCCGCCAGTCACGGAAGGCGTTCTCGTATTGTGCGAAGCGGTTGAACATGCGTTAATCCTTATTCGTTGTTTTGTTACCCAATCGTCTCATAAGAAATGGATATTATGGCCTTTTCCCTATTCTTGGGGGGCCGGTTCCTCATACCTCAAAAGCACATACCGGGGGCGTCCGGTCCCAACGCGAGTTGTTCGGACTTCAATTGTGGTGGTTTGATTAAGTATATGATTGATGACGCTGGCGTCTGGAATATCCACTCCAACCTTTCCAGCAATAATCTCGCCTGTAGCGGCAATCTGGAACTCGAACGTTCGCCTCTTCTTTGGCAAGACACCCTGAAACGCCCCATCTATCTGTTCCTCAACATCATGGATGTTGTCCTGACTGAGACGCCCCTCGCTCCGGCGAACCTGTCCTACATCTGAAAAACGGAAGACTTTCTCCTTGAATTCGAGGGCGCATACTGCCTCCTGATCGGCCATTGTCTTGAGAAAGGCACGTAGCGCTTCAATAGCGCGTGGATCGGCCTCGGAGACGGCATCAGCCAGTTCTTCGTCTGTTCCGATCGTCGCTTCCATGATCGCTTTCGTTTGTTCAATCGCCGTCTCGACCAAAGATAACTCAGGGAAAAGCATCGCGTTATCCTTGGGTGCCTCTTCCAATTCAAACCCAAACGAACCCAGCGCCGTTCCTGTGATCAATAACCTGAAATCATCACGATTGGGAAGTGTTCCACGTCTGCCAAGTGGACCATTCTGGCTAGCACCGATGGCGGCGACTGCGCTTGCAA
>CAYRGU010000080.1:0-8119 GCA_964423845.1 uncultured Nitrospirota bacterium | reverse complement strand
ACAATTTCAGTTTTCAGCGGTCCAAAAAGAAGTCCACCCCACCCTGTCCACCCTCGAAAGGAACCGCCTGAACACGCAGTGGAAAAAAACCCTCTCCATCACCCGCCAATGGACCCGCCTCGGAGAGATCTCCCCCCCGACTGGGGCACGAACAATCAAGAAACGCTCCTCGTCGAGAGGACGTACGAATTAATGCGTTTATATTCAAAGGAGGGGAACCTTTTACATCTCATCCACATGCCCTAAAAATTCCTGACGGTTTATCCGAATTTAGCTTACTCGACATCGGCTATTCGTGGTATAGTGACGCCGTTTGTACCTTGAGGCGACGTCCTTATCATAGTTTTATCATCGTGACAAACAAAATCCAGTCATGCCAAAAAGAGCCCTGAAATTAAAATACCCTCTGAATGCCAGCCTCTTTTCAAAGCATTCCCCCTGTTGTTACCTCGTCATATTCTGTCCCTGTAAAAAGGAGATAAAATGCCCTTCTCGTTAAATCTTCCGTACGCTGTATGTTACCCGTTAACCCGTTTAGTCCGATGGGCATCTCCCCTGCCTTTAATCAATATCTATAAAGATCAATCCACCTATTTTGACTATCAATATGAATCGACCGCACCTTTGATCAGAGAGTACATGGCAGGTGTTTCGATACAAGATAAGGTGGTTTTGGATATTGGGAGTGGACTCGGGGGAAGATCCCCCTTCTGGATAGAAAAGCTTGGGGCCAAGGAGGTCTATTGTATCGATATCAACCGGCAAGAATTAAAGTTGGGGGAAGCGTTCCTTGCTGAAAAATTTCCACACCTCACGGATCGCATCAAGTTCGCACACCCCGAAACACTCACCGGGTCAAATTTTGGCGACGTTGCGCTTCTTTTTGATTCCTTTGAACACCTTTTAGAACCTGCGGCCGTTCTAAAACAGTATTATGACCTGCTTCGCCCGGGGGCCAAGCTATGGATCCAGTCTATCGGCTGGTATCACCATAACGCGTCGCATTGTCGCGAGTCAGTCCCCATCCCATGGTGCCAGGTCATTTTCTCAGAGCGCGCCATCATTCGTACCATTCAAAGCATTCTTCACCATCCTGATCATATTCCAAATGTGTGGGAAAGTATGGAAGGGATTGATCGCTGGGATCACATTGACAGCTTGAAAAATCGCCCTGGGGAACCGATGAATATGCTAAGCCTCAAAAAAATACATGAAGTACTGGTCGCTGGGCCCTTTGTCCTGTCCGAGTTTAAAATCCACAGTTTTTCTGGAAGCTTGACTCGTTTTTTAAATCTCTTGACTAAAATTCCCGTGGTGAACGAACTTTTCCACGCATGTTATACGGCTATTTTAACAAAACCAGAAAATGGGCAATGACCTCGGCAGAGCTCCGAGGGTAAACGTTGACGCACTGGGGAGATCAGCCCTCCGGGGGCATCTCTCTTCCCACGCTGCCCGTCAGGTCTTTCTCCAGGTCTTTCTCATGGGGAATCAGGTCGAGATCTTCTTTTCGCAGGTAAAAGGCGGACGGATGGTAACTGCTTTGCGAATGAACCTTTTCTCCTTCGATCTCGCCAAAGGCCATCTCACCGATTAGTTTCCCTCCCTTGGCGATAAGATAAAGGGTTACAGCAGGCGTATCGATCTT
Organism: uncultured Nitrospirota bacterium; assembly: GCA_964423845.1. Taxonomy (GTDB): domain Bacteria; phylum Nitrospirota; class Nitrospiria; order SBBL01; family SBBT01; genus CAYRGU01. The sequence continues at coordinate 6,471 of CAYRGU010000080.1, read as the reverse complement.
TCGCCCGGGTTTCCCTTCAAGAAAAGTCGCCACTCTCATGTTCTGGAGATCAGACAGCAACCGTTCTATTCTCTCCTTGGAAATAACTTTATTGGACCCCAAGCGCCATATTTTATCTTTTTTTATCAGGTGAATCTTCTCGGAGGGACGCTCGATTCTGATCTCCTCAATGGGACTTGTCTCTTTCAAAAGAAGTACCCGTCTGTCTTTAAAACTCGACGCGGCCTGCGTTAAAAATTCAAAGCCCTTGCGAGAAAGTTTAAAAATTGGCGCCTTCGGCGTTGTCACCGCATAGACGGCCTCCGGCTCACCCTTTAACGGGTAAAATGACACCTCCTGGGGCACCGCCCCAACCCCCAGGGAAAGCGTTAACAGGGGGGGCCCCATCTCCTTTTTTTTCTCTTCCTTGTTATCATCGATAAAGTCATCCCCCTTGAGACTGCTTAACCTTCCTAAAAAGCGGTCCACTTCAGAGGGATCTGCGGCAAATTGAATCGGCCTTTTGATGGCCCACGCCTCTCCCTCTTTAACCAGCTCTAAAGTAACCCCTTCGGATTCTCTTTGAATCCGGTCCACCGCGACAAATGAAAAATTCAAAACCTCTTGACGCCGCCAATCTTTAAGCCCCCTGCCAACGACCTGCTTGACGGACGCCGGCACCAGATAAACTGGACTCCCCTCTCCCCCTCGCGCATAGACATCACCTTTCGTCAGATTTTCATCACCGATTTCAAGAAGGTGGGTATCGGCCTCGCCCACCGTGATAATCACCTTGTAGGCGGGCGAAGTCAGTCCGTAGACCGAAAGATCTGCCGGTTTTTCCTCCACCACGCGGGTGATCTCGATCGTCGCAAGCTCGGACGCAAACGATGATGCCGCGCCTGCGTTGGCCACCGTCTCAATGGGGTGAGTGATCTGCCAAGGTTCGTCGGGGGAACTGACGTGATGCGCCATCTCGATGACAGAACCGTCTGCGGCGTGAATGGCAAGGCGGGTAACCGCATCGGAAGAAAATGAAAAGAGCCGCTTTTTCTGATCGGCCTTGTGGGTCCCTGGAAGCTCCACCCAGTAAAGATAGCCCGCAAGGACCAGGACAACAACCGCAAGGAGAGCTGTGGCCTTAAACCTCACAACCGGCGCCGCCTCCGCCATACGGTCAGACCCGCAATCAGCATGGCCGAGGGGACCATCACCACCGAGGAAAAGAAGATGAGCCGAATCTGCTGCGTGGAGAGAAGCAGCGTGGTATTGCCGGCCTCCTGCGGACGGATGGAAATCAGGTCTTTCTCCTCGGCAAGCCAACTCATCATATTCTGGAAAAGATCTCCATTCCCCGCCGCTCGGACCACGCTGTTTGTCCCGAAATCAGAATCTCCCACAACCACCAGACGCATCCTCTTTTGGGCCGCCGAGAGGGCCTCCCCTTCTTTATGGCGGATCACCCCGCCAAAGAGAATCGGCCCCTTTTTATCCCGATCTGGATCAATGGAGAGCTCGCCCGTCACCTTTGAGGTCAGCCAACTCCCGGGCCCGGATTGCAGCAGCGGTTCAAACATGAAGATCGCCTCCTGCGAAGAGGAAAACGTCACGGAACGAGAGAGGGGATAAAACGTCGCAAGCTTAAACTCACGGGTCAGGTCGTGGGACGGATAACTGCCTGGGCCAACCACCGGAACCACCCCGCCCAGGGTTGAAGTGGGATCTAAAATCAGGTCGTCCTGGAGTTGAATGCCCCACCGCGACAAAAACGGTTCGACCTCACTTTTAACCAGGGGATCGGTCAGGAAAACAAGCCGTCCCCCAGAGGTCAGGTAGCGATCCAGAGCCGCCTGCTCCTCCTGGATCAAGGGACGTTGCGGCCCGCCGACCACCACCACCGAGGCATCTGCGGGGACTTCCTTTTCGGAAAGGAGCACTAACCTGGAAACGGCAAATCCCTGTCCCTCCAAGGCCTGCTTGAGAAAAGAGTAGCCATTGCGATCGACATCCTCAAGGGCGTGTTCTCCATGGCCTTCCACAAAATAAAGGTGGTTCTTTGTCCCCCGGCTGATGCGGATCAGGGCCGAAGTCACCTCCTGCTCCGAGATCGTTTTGATGAGGGCCGATTCCCCGCCAGACACCATGACCACCGTATCGTATTCTGTAATCCCATGCTGTTTGGCAAGGGCCGGCTGTTTGTCCGGGTCAATCGTTTCATATTGAATCCTGGGGCTCGTGTGGCGGTAGGTTTTAAACAGATCCTCCGCCTTGTCTTTCACCGCGCTGCCCTGCGGAAAGAAACCAGAAATCTTCACCTCTTTTTTAAGGCCCTGAAGCACACTCACCGTCTGCGGGGCAAGGGTATAGGTTCCGGCGCCGGAGAAATCGATGCGGGCATGATGTCGAACAGAGATAAAATTTAAAATCGCCAGGATCGCGATAAAAAGCGCGATCATTAAAAAACTATTGGCCCCAAACTGGGTGGAGCGACGCCCTGAAAAATCTTTGAGTAACTCAAAATGGGTGACAAAAAAGGCGACCAGATGAATCAGTGCCAGGACCTCCAGCGTGGTGTAAAGCCAGACCGGCTCTCCCCAGATCAGATAAACCACAAGACCCGCCACGGCCAGGACAAGACCGATCGCCCCCACGATGGCCAGGCCACTTTTCTTTATTTCCATCGTTGAGACTCCACCACCCGATGCGTTAGAAACAACGCAAAGAGCGTCATTGAGATGAAATAGACCAGATCTTTTGTGTCGATCAGCCCTTTCACCAGATTATCCAGGTGCTCCGCCATCGCCAAATAATTCAAGACTGCGTCAAAAGCGGATGCCCCCTCCCCCCCAGTCGTTGCCCCCATCACCCAAAAACCAATCAGGAGACCAAACCCCAAAACCGCCGCAACGATCTGATTCTCCGTCACGGACGAGGCAAACAGCCCAAGGGAAACAAAAACCGCCCCCATCAGGGCAAGCCCCAAGTAGCTGGCAACCAGGGGTCGCCAAGCCACCTCACCCAAGGCGGAAATCAGAAGGGGAAGATGAAGGGTCAGGGCCAAAAGGAGGAGAAAAACCATCCAGGCAGCCAAGAACTTTCCCAGAATAATCTCGGTAATCGAGAGGGGAGAGGTCATCAACAACTCGTTGGTCTTCCCCTTTTTCTCCTCCGCAAAAAGGCGCATGGTAAGAATGGGAATCATCAGGAGTGCGATAATGCTCATATTCATGAACGTGGGTCGAAAAATCGCCTGATGGAGATTCAGTTGCGGGAGATTCCCCTGAAAACGCATCATCTGGCTCGACAGGGTGGAATAGTAATAGATCTGGCTAAAAGAGAGATAATCGCAAACCCCCAGGAAAACCATCCCCAAAACGTAGGCAATCGGAGAGATAAAATAGAGTTTAAGCTCCTTGCCAATGAGCGTGCCGATATTTCTCATCGCGCCACTTCCTCGGGGCTCTCGGCCAAAGTCTCTTCGGCAGGCTCTTCCTGTGTGGTCAATTGGAGAAAGACCTCTTCTAACGTCATCGTCACCGGCTTCATTTCCAGGAGCCCCCAGCCATTTTCAACCACGGTGCGCGAAATGGCCTCACGCAGGTCGCACCCCAACGCGGCTTCGACAATAAAAGATTTTTCCTGTTCCACATCGGGCGTCTCTTGCGGGATAAGTTGTAAAACCCCGGAGAGCCCCAAAATCTTCTCCGGGAGAAACGCATTGCCACGCCGTATCCGCAGGGCAATTTTTTCAGACCGCCGCATCTGCGAGGAGAGCTTCTCCTGGGAATCGACCGCGACAACCCGTCCCCGGTTGATAATCACCACCCTCTGACAGACCGCAGTCGCCTCCGGCAAGATATGGGTCGAGAGGATGATGGTATGCGTCCCCCCCAACTGTTTGATCAATTCTCGGATTTCAATAATCTGCTTGGGATCGAGACCGACCGTCGGTTCATCCAGAATCAACACTTCTGGATTATGAATCAGGGCCTGGGCCAGGCCAACCCGCTGGCGATACCCCTTGGAGAGATTGGCAATGAGCCGCTTCGAGACATCGCCCAGTCCACACTTTGCGACGGCCATATCGATGGCAGCAGAGACCTCTGCTTTTGGAACACCCTTAATCCGCGCCACGAAAGAGAGATATTCCATGACCGTCAATTCCGGATAAAGCGGCGGGGTCTCTGGCAGATAACCGATCCGCCGTTTGACCTCCATCGGCGACTCAAAAATGTCAAACCCCGCGACGGTGGCCGTCCCCGAAGTGGCGGGCATAAAGCAGGTAAGAATCCGCATCGTGGTGGTCTTCCCCGCGCCATTTGGCCCCAGAAAGGCCAGGACCTCTCCGCGACTGACGCTGAAACTGACCTCGTCGATCGCCACCCGATCGCCGTAACGCTTTCCTAACCGACAGACCTCAATCACACAAAAACCCTCCTTCATATTGCCGAAAGACAGGGCGGCAGAATAATCACCCTCTGCTGCAATGTCAAGGCATTGGCCTGATCCGGGAGCAGAGAAGAAATGCTGGGGCTTTCTTAAGGTACGTTTACAGGAGAGTCCGCTTACTTTTGTGTCGTACCAACGACTGGATTCGATAAACCTGTGGGACGGGTTGAAGCGTTCCAATCACAAAACAATCAAATTCAAGGGTCCCGAACCGGCATGCTGAATCATGCGTTTTTCAGTGGCCTGATAGACTCATGACCTCTTACCAATGAATCTCTTCGCGCGTGATAACCCACGGGTCATTGAGCAGAGGGAGCGCGTTGGTCTGCGAAACCATCGAGCGCGCATTAAAGGTATTACCGCCGCCCGTGTAGAAGTCATTCCATGTGACAAAGAACGAGGCGCGCGGATTGCGCTGTCGGATGCCATTGATCATGATCATGTTATCCCATGACCCGTCGCGAATGGCCCCGGAACCGGCCTGGGGAAAGCCGTAGATTTTCGGGTAGCGCCGGAAGGTCGCGTTGAGGTCGTAAGGTAACACCCAGTCGTCGTCGTAGAAATTGTAAAGCATGCCTGACCCTGTTCCCCTATAGACCCCATCATTAATTTGAAACCGAGCCTAAAATTTGATTCCCCTGATCAAGAAACTCCACCTTCTTTAGGTTTTCTTCTTTCTTGACCTTCACCATCACAAAAGGGTGGGTGACTAGGGTCGCCTGAATATCGCCCGGTGAGGGCTCGTGGAACCTGACTTTCACCTTCAAAACATCGCGAGACCATGTCATTCGGTCGATCTCAACACGATACCCAGCAGTCGGTTTTTCCCCCATCGATACGAAGATCACCAGTGAAGATCGAAAGTCAATGGCAGGTGGGAGAGGGGGAGGAAGCTGATGAGAATGGACTTCCCTAAATAGCTGGTCAAACTTTTTCTCCTCGGTGATGACGTCGAAATAAAGCGATGGAAACCGCTGTCCGGAAGTCAACCCCCTGTCAATGACGAGATAGTCAATCGAACGGGATGCACATGCCGTTAAGAGGATCAAGGTCGCGAATAAAATCAAAAACGCGTTACGAGGGATTTCAAGCCTTATTTTCTTCTCCCATTTCTGCAAGGGGGAAAGAGACCGAATTAATGGAGCCGTTTCCATTTCATGCCTTGAAGTTTTCGGAATTCTGATGTGGCGCTCTGAGGGGAAACGAGTTCCCCTACAATAAAGTTAATATTTGGCCTGTCTTGTCCCGCCGTGATCGTGACCAGCTCGGGGTAAAATCCGCAGGCATCCTCGATATCACAGATAAAATCGTCGTTATCCCGATCTGTTCCAGCCACGATAATATAGGTTCCGGGAGGAATTTCAGGTGTTTTAAAGGAATAGTTCTGGCCTACTGTGGCATTGGCTTCCTCCACCGTGTCTAATGTCTCTTGATCAAGGACCAGGATGAAGACCGTCCCGACATTCCCCATCGTGGCACCACCGACCGTCATCCTCACGCTGACCGTTGCTGTTTGACTCCCTTGTCCTGCAGTTGAAGTAAGATTGATTGTTGCATTATATACCCCCGATGCAAGACCGGACCGATCGACGGTTGCATTCACTGTCAAAGGCGCAGCCCCGGACGAAGGGGTAACGATGAGCCACGGGGCATTCTCCGTCACATTGGTGATATTGAGCGTTCCGATACCGGCATTGGTCACATCAATCGGGAGAGCGCTCATAAAATTACTAAAATCCAGCGAGGTGGTCGAGACACCGAGAATCGACCCTGTGGGAGTCGTTCCGGAACCTCCCGGGATCGCTTTTGCCGCAATGACGGCCTGAGAGGCATCAAGGAGGCCATGGCCATAAATATCATCCCGCCCGGAGGTTCCGAGATCCCTTGTAATCCGTAGGGTGGTATTCGGGTGGATCCCGGCCAGGAGTTGGTCGATATCTGTTGGGGTTAAATTGGGATTCACAGCCAGCATCAAGGCGAGCACACCGGCGACATGAGGGGATGCCATTGAAGTCCCTTGTAGAAACCGATAATCGAAACGAC
>CAYRGU010000079.1:0-34924 GCA_964423845.1 uncultured Nitrospirota bacterium | reverse complement strand
GATTGTTGTTGATACTAATATTATTGGTTACTTGTATCTGACGAGTGAACGGTCGAGCCAAGTCGAACGGGTTTTTCATAAAGACGCACAATGGGCTGCGCCGCTACTTTGGCGTAGTGAATTTCGGAATGTATTAGCACTCTATTTCCGCAAACGATTGATGAGTTTGGAAGCTGCCCAGGAGATTATGAACGAAGCCTTAAACTTGATGCTCGGGCATGAATATGAAGTTGTTTCATCACAGGTATTGGGTTTAGTGGCAAAAAGTTCCTGCTCTGCTTACGACTGCGAATTTGTTGCGTTGGCGCAGGATTTAGGCGTTTCACTGGTTACCGTAGACAAACAAATCTTGAATCAGTTTCCCCAGATCGCAATATCGCCAGACCAATACTGGCACGCCTGAAAATGGCTCTTCGTAAAGCTGAATAGTCACAAGCAGACAAGATTAAGCGAAAACCTGTCAGGACTGGCGATAGGTGTAGAACCCAAGGATGACACCCAGCAGAATCATCAGGTTAATCCGGATGGCAAACCCAAGCGTAAAGGTCACCAGATGTAAATCAATGACGAGCGGGGAGGTAATGCCGATATGATAGGCCTTGAGAAAAATCTCCTTGAGCATCCCGGATGGAGAAAGCAGGACAAGAATTTGTCCCAGAATCCCCCCCACGAGGCCGCCAACCAAGACAAAAAGGATCAATACCCCGGGCGTTCTTTTCAGGACGGCCAAACCAGTCTCTCCGTTTCAATGAAGCGTAAACAAAATGAATCGCAAACAACAAACCGGGATCGTATCTTTTTTTTAAATTTACTGTCAAGTCCATAATGTGCTTAAATGCGGCATGTCGTTACAAACAGATCAGATCTCTCCACCGGGCGTCGCCACTGCAAGTGGTGCGACCACTGCAAGTGGTGCGGCCACTGCGAGTGGCGCGGCCACTGAATTTCACAGCCTGCCCATTCCGAAGCCGGTCCTCGACGGGATTCTCTCGCTTGGGTTTTCGCACTGCACCCCCATCCAGGCCAAGGTTCTTCCCTTATCGTTGTCGGGCCGTGATGTGGCCGGTCAGGCCCAGACCGGGACAGGAAAAACTGCCGCCTTTTTAATCACCCTCCTTTCTCGCCTGTTGCGCCCGGATCCGTCGCATTCCGCAAACAGTCCTTCCCCTACCGCTTCTCCACGGGCCATTGTGATTGCCCCAACGCGAGAACTTGCCATCCAGATTGCCGAGGAAGAAGCGGCGTTAGGAAAATACACCTCCTTTCGACGGATGGCAGTCTATGGCGGGGTGGACTATGACAAGCAGCGGGACCAGCTTAAAGCCGGCGTCGATATTTTAATCGGCACCCCCGGACGTCTGATCGACTTTTATAAGCAGAAGATTTATGACCTCAAAGCGGTTGAAATGCTGGTCATTGACGAGGCGGACCGGATGTTTGACATGGGATTTATTTACGATCTTCGCTATATGCTGCGCCGCCTCCCCCCCTATCATCGGCGCCAGTCCATGCTCTTTTCAGCCACCCTCCCCTTGCAGGTGATGGAGCTGGCCTATGAGCACATGAATAATCCGATCAAGATCGAGGTGACTCCAAACCAGATAACCGCAGAGAAGGTCGAACAGCTCCTCTTTCACATTGAGCAGGACAAAAAGCTGTCCCTTCTGCTTGGCCTGCTCAAACGGGAGGTCTGGGAGCGCGTCCTCATTTTCGTGAACACGAAACACCAGGGAGAACAACTGGCGAGGCAACTGAACCGTCAGGGGCATCCCGCCGAAGCGATCACGGGGGATTTACCCCAGAAGAAACGGCTCGCCGTTTTGGAAGGGTTCAAGACACAGACCCAGTCCATTCTGGTGGCCACGGATGTGGCCTCGCGAGGATTACACATCGATGGCATCCAACTGGTGGTCAATTACGACCTGCCTCAAGATATTGAATCGTACGTCCATCGAATTGGCCGAACGGCGCGGGCGGGTAATACGGGAAAAGCAATCAGCTTCGCCGATGAGGCCTATGTGTTCAGCCTTGAAGAAATCGAAACCTATATCGGGCAGAAAATTCCAGTGCAGTGGGATATGGAAGACCTGTTTATTCAACCCAAGGGCATCTCTCACGCCAGCACGAGTCAGGGGAGCAAACCTCACGGCGCTCATCCCGGCCCTCATCCGAAGAAACCTTATCAAAGCGGGCGACCCGGGGGTGCCTCTCCAAGGGGACGGATCCCCCCAGGACGGGTCCCACAGAGGCGAACCCCATAAGAACCAGACGCCCCACAACAATAACGCCTGCTCCTGCTCCCTCTCACTCGCATTCACACGCCAGAATACCCGGTCCCAAGAAGTCGTTCAGCGCCTGTTGCCTTCCCGCTCGACTTCAGTGAGGGCCGCTTCAAAAATAGAAAGCCCTTTCTCTGCTTCAGAGGGACGAAGCGTCAGCGGCGGGGCAAATCGGACCACGCTCCGTCCGCAGCCTAAAATTAAAAGCCCCTTTTCGAAACAGCGCTGAATGATCCTGTTTCGCTCGGCAATGGCCAGGGCTTTGGTTTCTCGGTCATTAACAATCTCGATGCCAATCATCAACCCCAGCCCCCGAACGTCGCCAATCAGCCGATGCTCCTTTTGGAGCGAGAGAAGGCGCGTGCGAACAAGTGCCCCGACCTTTTCCGCATTTTGAATCAGCCCCTCCTCCAGAAGATGAATCGTGGCCAGGGCCGCCTCACAGGCAATCGGATTGCCCCCAAAGGTATTGGCATGGGCACCAGACTCCCACCGCATGAGCGTCTCTTTGGCAATCATCGCCCCAAGAGGCAAACCAGAGGCCAGTCCCTTGGCGAGGGTGATGACATCCGGCGTGATCCCAAAGTGTTCAAAGGCAAACATCTTCCCGGTTCTTCCCATCCCCGTCTGAATTTCATCGACCACCAGTAAAATCCCAAACTCGCGCGCCAAGTCGGAGAGCCGTTGCAAGAAGAGAGGGGGCGGTACGATATATCCCCCTTCCCCCTGAATCGGTTCCACAAAAATCGCGGCAACTTCCTCGGGCGGGACCAAATGTTGAAAGGCAACATTCCGAATCCAGTCGATCGTATAAAGATCGCATTCAAGACTGGAAACCCCGGCTGGCGGCCGGTAGGGGTTGGGATACGGGGCGTGAATGACCCCCGGCAGATAGGGGGCGAATCCCCTTTTGTGAGCCATCTTGCTCGCGGTCAGGGAGAGGGCGCCCATACTCCTCCCATGAAAGGCCCCGATAAAAGAGAGGTAATAGGGCCGCCGGGTCACGTGGCGGGTGAGCTTCATCGCCGCCTCAATGGACTCCGTGCCAGAGTTGGTAAAAAAAACCTTCTTGGCCTCTCGCCCCGGAACCGTCTCGACCAGTTTTTCGGCCAGCAGAATTTCAGAGGGATAATAAAAATCGGTGCCCGACATGTGAATCAGGCGTTTGGCCTGGGCCACAATGGCCCGCACCACCCTGGGGTGACAATGGCCCGTAGCGGTTACGGCAATCCCGGAGGTAAAGTCAAGAAACCGCTGCCCCGCGACATCGGTCACCTGGCATCCTTTGGCAGACGCGACAACCAGCGGGTATTGCCGTGTATAGGAGGGGGAAATGACCGCCTCGTCACGCGCGATCCACAGTTCAGATTGAGTACGCTGCGGCGACGGGGTTTTATCTGGAAGTCTTTTCGCCATGATGGATCAGGTCACTACCGTAGAGAGGCCAATCGCCTTGTCTAAATTCTTAACATCCTCGATATTTTTTGCATTGGTGATATTGGCTTTCGTAATGTCGGCCCCCTCAAAGTTGGCCTCTCCGAGATCGACGTCCCTTAAGTCGGCCTCTTGCAGGGTCGCCTTGGCCAACGTGGCCCCCTTCAAACTTCCCCATCGGAGGTTCACACCCCTTAGGTTCGCCTCGCTCAAATCAGCGTGATTGACATTCGCTCCCGTCATATTGCACCCGGAAAGACTCGCCCGCACAAGGCTTGTCCATCGCAGGTTGGCCTCGCTTAAATTGGCACCACTTAAGTCGGCCTCATTCATATTCACACCCCTTAATGCGACGCCTCTCATATAGGCCCCCTTCAAGTTCGCCCCTTCGAGGTTCGTCCCGGTCATATCGGTCCGACTCAGATCTGCCCGCTCCATATTGGTGCCACTTAGATTGGTTTCTTCGAACTTCGCCCCGATGAGATTCGCTTCAAGCAGACAGACCCCCTTGAGAATCGCACGGGAAAGATTCGCCCCCAGAAGGGAGGCCCGCGTTAAATTGGCCTCCATCAGATTGGCGCCTCTTAAATCAACCCCGGCAAGATTCGCGCCGGTCAGATTCGCTCCCCTTAAATCCGACGTGGTCAGCTTGCTGTTTTTCATATCTAAACCGGATAAATCCATGTTCCTCATATCCTTACCGGAAAAATTTTTCGTGGTTTTAAGGACGACTTTGATCTGTTCCAGGGTCATGCGTTTCAATCTCCTTGAAGAAGGTGACAATTCCAGGGTGCTACAGGATTCCATATCCGCGTTTTCCGAATGAGAAGGCGTCAAACGCCGCGACAACAAAAAGGATCATATTCAGCAACGTTCCCCGAGGCCAATAGTCCGAGATCATGTAGGTGAATCCACCCATGATTATGAAAAATATACCACGAACGTATTGTCTTAGAAAGAGGTGCCCCACGCCCGCAAACAGGAGCGAAAGGAGCGCGGCCAGAATCGGTTTAAACAGTTTTTGTGAAATGGGCATCTCCTCCTGCATGGATCCTTTCTTTGGCCAGATCAACTGCGGCCTGACCGGTTGTCATTGACTTTGTTTTGGAGAGTGAAAAAATCCTCTTGAGCTGATCATAAATCCGCACCATTTTTGCGTCGTCTCCGGGGCAGATCGTCTCTGGCTTCTCCCGATCAAGGTCAAGCAGATGCCCCGCGTTAATCACAAAATCAGGGGCATACAATATCCCGCGCGCCGCAATCTGCCGATCGACCTCCTCGCTTGCGAGCTGGCCGCTCGCCCCCCCCGCGACAATGAGACAAGAAAGTCGAGGGAGGGTCCGCTCGTTTAACGTGCCTCCCAGCCCACAGGGGGCGTAAATATCGCAATCCACCCGGTAGATCTCATGTCCCAGGAGGGGAATCGCCCCGAAGGCACGATCCCCCAGGGCAATCCGTTCCGGGTCCATATCCGAGATATAGAGCACGGCCCCATGGGCGTGAAGTCTCTGCGCCAACGCAAACCCCACTTTTCCAAAGCCCTGAATAGCCACCCGTTTCCCAGACAAAGACGCACTGCCAAACACCTCTTCCAGGCAGGCACGCATCCCCCAAAACAGGCCCTCTGCGGTCGCATCCGCAGGCGTTGGATAAGACAGGCTCTCCCCGGTAAAGGGCAAACCCTGCGGGGTCGCACCTCTCGCGGGGATTTCGGCCCGCATTCTCAAGAGATCATCCGAATGAAGCCCCGCATCCTCGATCGCACAATATTGCCCCCCCAGTCTGTTCACCTCCCGGGCGAAAGCCAGGATCATTTCTTCAGATTTATCGGTTCTTGGGTCTCCCAGAATCAGCGCGGCGGCACCCCCAAAGGGAAGATGATAAAGGGCCGACTGATAGGTCGCCGCCGTGGCCCGTTTTAACGTATCTTCAATGGCCGATTTGAACGTGGGGTAGGGCCACATCCGACACCCGCCAAGAGACCGCTGATTGCGTGTGGAATGAATGGCAATAATCGCCTCGAGCCCGACCGCCGTGTCTCGACAGAAGACAACACGCTCGTATCCCCTGAACGTTTCAAATAGATCGACACTCCCCGCTTTGGCGAGACCTGTTTGTTGATTCATCATCGCTTATGGGTAGAGCCCCCGGACGATATGGGCTTCGGCAATTCGCTCAATACCAATCATGAGGGCAGCGACCCGCATGTTGACCTTTTCTTTCTGGGATCGGGCCAGGACCTGATGAAACGCCCCCGTGATAATTTCTTTGAGCCGATCCTGAATCTCTTTCTCTCTCCAGAAATAATTTTGAAGATCCTGGACCCACTCGAAGTACGATACAATCACCCCCCCCGCATTGGCCAGGAGATCCGGAATCACAAAAATACCCCTTTCATGCATCACCCGATCCGCATCCAACACCGTGGGAAGATTGGCCCCCTCCGCCAGGATGCGGCAACGAAGACGTTCAACATTTTTCATTTGAATCGTTCCTGCCATCGCTGCGGGGATGAGAACCGTACAGGGGAAAGAAAGAATTTCTTCCGGAGACACTTCTTCTGCCCCAGGAAATCCGGCGACAGATCCTGTCCTTTTAGCATAGTCCATCAGATTGGCAACATGAAGACCTTGGGGAGCATAAACGGCGCCTTTGATATCGGCCACCCCCACAATGCGGACACCCCACCCATTTAAAATTTTCGCGGCGTGCCGACCGACGTTGCCAAAGCCATGAACAATCGCGCTGGTCTCCGAAACGGGAAGGCAGAGATGTTTCAACGCTTCTAAAATGGTCATCGTCAGCCCCCGTCCTGTGGCATCCTCCCGTCCCAGAGAACCGCCGATCCGAATCGGCTTTCCGGTAACCACCCCTGGCACCGCGTAACCCACCTGTTGACTGTAGGTATCCATCATCCAGGCCATCACCTGTTCATTGGTCCCGATGTCCGGCGCGCCGATGTCTTTGTCTGGCCCGATCAGTGGAAAAATTTCAGACGTGTACCGCCGCGTCAGCCGTTGTAATTCAATCGGGGAAAGGGTCCCCGGATGACACTGAATCCCCCCCTTCGCCCCCCCGAAGGGAAGCCCCACCAGGGCGCATTTCCAAGTCATCCACATCGCGAGGGCCGACACCTCTCCCAGGGTCACCCCGGGGTGATAGCGAATCCCACCCTTGAACGGACCCATGGCAGAATTATGCTGAACACGGTAACCCCGAAAAACCTCAACCCGATTGTCGTCACGCCGAATCGGAACGCTCACCACCAGGGCGCGCTCCGGCGTTTTGAACCGCTCATAAAGGTTGGGATCTAAGTTAAGCTGGGTGGCCGCGCGATCAAAATGCGAAAGGGCAATGCGATATTCAGGTTGATCAAATTCACTGCCAGAAATGCCTGACAAGGGGTCCTTCCCGTTCAAACTAAACCTCCGCGAAAGACAAAAACTCCCCTTCGAACAAGACGGACCAGGAGATAGGGAACATCCAGGAAACAGTGAGAGGGCACTGCAACCGTCTCAACGCATCTCCCCGCACAGCGGAGAGCCGTCATGCAGGCCGTACACACCTTTCGTCTTTTATTCTAACAGGTCACTTTCCGCGTGTCGATAGAAGGCCTCGCGCCATTAAGTTGACTTCATGGAAGGGCGCATTATACTATTTTTTCGGACAGTTCGGCAGATACAAACCAGGGAGAATGAAATGAAAGAGAGCGTTCGGAAAGTTGACTATTTTTATCTACAGTCGGCAAACAAGGCCGGAGAAGGCGCAAGGGTCCTCGCAGTCCTGCGGGAAGCCGGGGTCAATTTGTTAGCGTTTAGCGGATTTCCCAGTGGCCGCAAGGCGCAGATTGATTTCGTTCCGGAAGATTCCGTGATCTTTAAACAGGTGGCGAAGAAAGCGGGTTTCTCATTAAGCGCAAAAAAAAGCGGGTTTCTCATCCAGGGCGAGGATAAAATTGGCGCCATTGAACAAATCCTGTCGAAGCTCGCGGCGGTGAAGATCAATGTCACCGCGATTGACGCAGTATCGGGGGGGGAGGGCCGGTATGGGGCCATTCTCTGGGTCAAGCCGCTGGATGTGAGAAAGGCTGCCAAGGCGCTCGGGGTATGATTAGCAAAGACCGGGTGGTTGAATATTTAAAGACGGCCATGCCAGACGCACAGATCACAATTGTCGATAAAACAGGAATGATGGAGCATTACAAAATCCACATTGTCTCCGTGGCATTTTCAGATAAGAATCGACTGGATCGGCAACGGTTTGTTTATCACGCACTCCGTGAGCCCATGAACGACGGACGGATCCATGCCCTGGAGTTGAGAATTGAAAGCCCGGACGAGGTGGGGGCCGCTTCACCCTGAAATGAAGTCAAAATCAACCTGTTTTACAAGGAGCAAAAATGAGCCATACGATAGAAACAGAGATCGGGCAAGAGATTGCGGAGAACAAGATTTTAATCTACGGGAAGGGAACGAAAGCCCTGCCGATGTGCGGCTTTACAGGGGAGACCATTCAATTTTTTAATAAATATGGTTACCCCTTTGAGGTGGTCGATGTTTTAAGGAATATGGAAAAGAGAGAGGCCCTCTCTAAAATGACCAACTGGCCGACGTTGCCCAAGGTCTTCATCGGGGGACAGTTCTACGGCGATACCGATGTCCTCGATGAAATGGAACGGAAAGGTGAAGTCAAGCCCCTCTTAGATCAGATCTTTAAAAAAGCGTAAAACGGATTCATGCGCGTTACGGTGATCGGGGCGGGAAGCTGGGGAACGGCCCTTGCCAGACTTCTTGCGATGAAAGAACAGGCCGTTACCCTCTGGGTTTACGAAAAAGAGGTCGCAGCGGGGATACAAAAGACCCTGGAAAACAAGCGCTATCTCCCAGGGGCTAGGCTTCCCCCCTCGCTCGCCGTCAGTACCCGGATCGAACAAGCCCTCTCCAAGGCGCAATTTGTTCTCTTCGCGGTCCCCTCTCACGCGGCAAGAACTGTTTTTCTTGAAATGCGCCCTTTTTTGCCGGCGGAAACACCCCTGATTATTGCCACCAAGGGGATTGAGAGAAAGACACTCCTTCTCATGTCTGAAGTGGCCCTGGATGCCCTGGACCGAAAGAGCACGGAACGACTCGCGATTTTATCGGGGCCTTCCTTTGCGCAGGAGGTCGTCGCAGAACATCCCACTGCGGTCTCCCTGGCGGCGGGCAACCCACGCCTGGCCCTCCGCATCCAGACTCTTTTTTCCACGCCGATGTTCCGATTATTTCTCTCTTCGGATCTGATCGGGGTGCAACTTGGCGGCGCGCTCAAAAATGTCATCGCGCTGGCGGCGGGGGGATCGGATGGGCTGGGATTCGGATTCAATACCAAGTCGGTATTGATGACGCGTGGCCTGGCGGAAATCACCCGATTGGGCATGGCGATGGGCGCAGAGGTTGCCACCTTCTACGGCCTCTCCGGAATGGGAGATCTTTTTTTAACCTGCGGCGGAGGGCTCTCTCGAAATCGTCATGTCGGAGAGGCGCTCGGTCAAGGACAGGCCCTTGACGACATTCTCAAAGGCATGAACGCCGTGGCCGAAGGGGTTTACACGACCGAGGCGGCATTTGCCCTCTCCCAGAAATATCAGGTTGACATGCCCATTATTCGAGAAATCTATGCGGTCCTCTTTAAGGGAAAATCGCCAAAGGAGGCGGTCCTTTCCCTCATGAAAATGGCCCGGGGGTCCGAAATCCACCTGGCGGTGAAACGCGTCAAAGCCAAACCAGTCCCCAAAGCCAGATCCCCCCTTCCTTGAGTCATCCCCTCGTTCAAAACCGTCTCACCCAAAAAACAAAATTCCGCCTCGGGACAACGATTGGAATCAGCCTCATCAGTTTTGTTATCGGCGTCCTTCTCATCGCCTGGTGGGCTGGCGGGACGCTCATCGCCCCCCGTTTAATGAGCGCCTACGGGCTTCCCCCCGACTTAACGGGAAGACCCGTTGAATTCCCCAGCCTCTCGGGGGCCACCCTGCGCGGATGGTTTCTCCCGGGAAACCCCGGAAAGGGGGTCCTCCTTCTGATGCACGGCATTCGAGCCACCCGCCTGCAGATGCTCGATCGGGCCTATTTTTTAAGGAGGGCTGGCTACGGAATCCTTCTCTTTGATTTCCAGGCCCATGGAGAAAGCACCGGCAGTCAGATCACCTTTGGGGGTCTCGAGGGGAAAGACGCGCAATCCGCCCACTTATTCCTCCGGAAGATCGCGCCTGACGAGAAGGTGGGGGTTATTGGTGTATCGCTGGGTGGCGCGGCGGCGGTGTTGGCCGACCCTCCCTTGGCCGTCGCAGCGATGGCACTCGAATCGGTCTATTCAACCCTTGATCAAGCGATCGCAAACCGGCTGGTCATGCGACTCGGTCCCTGGGGCAATCTGCTGTCCCCCCTGTTCACCTTGCAAATCAGGCCCCGATTGGGATTTGAGGCCAATCTTCTCAATCCATTGGCAGCCATCCCGAAGATTATCGCGCCAAAATTGATCCTCAGCGGGAGAGAAGACCGCCACACCACCAAAGAAGAGACCGTGCGTCTCTATCAAGCCGCCCTTCCACCGAAAGAGCTGTGGATCATCCCCAAGGCAGGACACATTGACCTCCACGCCTTTTCAAAAGAGGCGTATGAGGCGCGGCTCCTACAGTTTTTTGATCAACACCTCACCCGCCGGGAACCGCCGCCTCCTTAACACAGTCAATAAACCCCGTCACAAACTGACCAGATTATACTGTTCAAGATGCAGATTGGCGTCCGCCTTGATCAGGATCTTTTTGCCATACTCTTTCTCTAACGCCTCAACCACCGGCCTCTCTTCGTCGAACAAAAGATTGGCCACCGCCGGATTCACCCCAACAATAATCTTTTTATCTTTGGGCGATGCGCCAATCCGCCGGATTTCATGGAATATCTCATAGCACATCGTGATCGGGGATTTGGTATGACCGCGTCCGTCGCAATAGGGACACGCCTCCGAAAGGCCCCGCCAAAGATCTTCCCGGGTCCGCTCCCGTGACATTTGAATTAAACCGAGGTCCGAAATTTTCAGGATATTCAGCTTGGAGCGATCGTTGGAAGTCGCCTCCACAAAGGCGTTAAACACCTTCTCTCGATTCTTCTCTTTTTCCATGTCAATAAAATCGATGATGATGATCCCGCCAATGTTCCGAACCCGAATCTGATAGGCAATCTCCTTGGCGGCCTCAAGATTATTTTTAAGGATGGTCTCTTCCAGATCCCGCTTTCCGGTATATCGACCGGTGTTCACATCAATCACGGTCAGGGCCTCGGTCGGCTCAATGATGATATAACCGCCCGATTTCAGCCAAACCCGCTTGTTCTTCGCCTTGGCAAGCTCCGCCTCCAGACCACACGCCTCAAAAAGGGGGGCCTCTTTGTCCCACAGGACGATCCGTGACGCAAAATCGGGGAGGTAGGTCCCCACAAATTCGCAGAGCCGGTCATATTCCGATTTGGAATCTATGACCACCCGGCGGACCTCTTTGGTCAAGAGGTCACGGACTGTTTTGAAAATAAGATCAAGATCCGCATGCAGCAGGGCCGGCGCGGACCGGTGTTTTGAATTCTTGACAATACTGTGCCAGACCCCGTTTAAAAATTCGATGTCCTGCGTAAATTCTTCATCCGTGGTCCCATCACTGACCGTCCTCACAATATAACCCGTTCCAGGCGCCCTTAAACGCCGGATAATCTCCTTCAACCGCCGGCGCTCCTCCTCCCGACCAATGCGCCGCGAGATGCCCACCTGATTTACAAAGGGCATATAGACCAGATAACGGCCGGGCAGGGAAACATACATCGTCACGCGCGGTCCCTTGGTCCCAATCGGTTCTTTAGAGACCTGAACCATCACCTCCTGCCCTTCTTTAAGCAGGGATTCAATGGGGGCCGGCGGCCCGCCCCTCCTCCGGCGAGCGCCCCCCACGGGCACAGGCATGGGCGCGGCTGCGTCTTCGGAGGGCTCCTCAATCTCCAGTGCCTCTTCTCCGGACTCTTCGACCTCCTCGATCTCTTCAGCTTCTTCTTCAACGACGGAGCCATTCCCCTCCCGTGTGACCACCACATCCGCCACATAGAGGAAGGCCGCTTTCTCCGTCCCAATCTCGACGAAGGCCGCCTGCATCCCTGGCAAAACCTTGACCACCTTTCCCTTGTAAACATTCCCCACAATCCCACGATCCTTTTTTCGATCGAAATAAAACTCCGTCGCGCCCCGATTTTCCATGAGTGCCACGCGGGTTTCTTCCGGAATCGAGTTAATGATAATCTCCGTTGCCATCTAATCCCTCAACACAAAGTTTATTTGATTGAACTGAACCTCTCCAAAAGGCCGGGAACCGGCCTCTCTTACGCCACGCACGCCATCTATTTTTCTCTGCTCAATCCCTTTCCCCACCATCGGAAATCCCCGCCCCCCACATCTTCCCCCTGCGCATTCGAAACCGTTTCAACCGCTTGCTAATAAAATAATTTAAACCGCCTCATTTTAATGTTCACCAGGAGACCCAGAAGGGCCAGCGTCGTCACCATGGAGGTGCCCCCATAGCTCATCAGAGGCAGCGGGATGCCCACCACGGGCATGACCCCCAACGTCATCCCCACATTCACCAGAAAATAAAATGAAATCAAGCCGACAACCCCTGCCGCCAATAACATCCCCAAGAGGTCCTTCGCCTTCGTGGCAATATCAATTCCCCACCCCACCACCAGGACAAAAAGAAGAAACAAAAATAAAATACCGAACCACCCCCACTCTTCCGAAAAAACAGAAAAGATGAAATCGGTATGCCCCTCCGGGAGAAATTTCAGTTGGCTTTGCGTCCCCTTCATGAATCCCTTACCCAACAACCCACCCGACCCGATGGCAATTTTAGACTGAATTACATGGTACCCGCTTCCCATGGGATCGCTCGTGGGATTCAAAAAGGTCAGAATCCGGTCCTTCTGGTAATCCCTTAGATGACTCCAGAAAAATTGCCATAAAAAAGGAAATAACATGCCCAAAGACAGAGAAGAATAAATCAAAAATCGTGACCGGAAACCCAGTACAAAAATCAAGGTAAAAAAGATGGAGGAAATGGCAAGCGCCGTCCCCAGATCAGGCTGCTTTAAAACCAGCAGTGCCGGAATCAGAAGAATGAGCAGGGGAGGAATTAACTGCCGCAAGCTAAGGCACCCCTTTGGATAGTAATCTGAAAAATACCGTGAAAGCGTTAACAACAGCGCAACCTTTAAAAGCTCCGAGGGCTGGAACGCAAACAACCCCAAGGAAATCCACCGCTGTGACCCCTGAATAACAGGCCCAATCAGCAGAACCATGACCAGCAACAAGAGGGTGACCCCATACAGGGGATAGGCCAGGCGCGCAATTTCGTGATAATCGATCCAGACGACCAGTAAAAAGGCAAAAACCCCCAGAAAGATCCAATAGGTCTGTTTGACATACAACGGTACTTTTCCCGTAGGGAGAGGCAAAGACTGGGTCACGCTATAGATGGAAGAGACCCCTAATCCTAAAATGATCAAGACAAGGATAAGAATAAAAAAATCATAATGGGTCATCCCTTTTCGATCAATCATTTATCCACGCGTCTGGGGCCCTTCCGAGACCGCCACGCCTTTCGTTTGTGGCGCCTCGGAAGGGACATTAAAGTAGCGTTCTATCACCCGCTTGGCCAAAGGCGCGGAGGCCGATCCGCCATGTCCGCCGTGCTCAACTAAAACCGCCACGGCAATCGTCGGATCAACCACCGGGGCAAAGGCCACAAACCAGGCATGATCATTAAAACCCTCCGGGGCTTTGCGTCGATCCCCTTTATCGGGAATAGCGACAACCTGGGCCGTGCCCGTTTTCCCCGCAATGGGAATAAATTCAGAGCGGGATTTATAAGCGGTTCCTGACGGCTCCGCCACGGCTCCCCCCAAGGCCCCCCGGATAAACTGGATCGCCTCCGGCGAAACCGGGATCGGTCGGCCCACAGAAGGGGGCATCTCTTCAACATGACCGGTCTTGTCATCCCGAATCTTCTTCAGAACTTGAGGCGTATGCCAGACCCCCTGGGCCACCGCGCTGATCATCCCCGCCATCTGCAAGGGCGTCACCGAGACATACCCCTGACCGATGGCCACCGAAAGGGTTTCTCCCGGATACCAGGGTTCTTTTCGAACCCGACGCTTCCACGCCGTGCTTGGGATCAGCCCCCCCCTTTCAGAGGCCAGCGCAATCCCTGTCGGCTGTCCCAAACCAAAGTCGCCGGAAAACTTGGCGATGGTGTCTACCCCCAGGCGATTTCCCATTTCATAAAAGTAGACGTCACACGATTCCACCAGGGCACGGTGGAGCGCCACCGAACCATGCCCCTGTTTTTTCCAGTCTCGAAACGTCCGATTCCCAAAGGGATATTGTCCCCGACACTCCACATGGTTAAAGGGGGTGGCCGTCTTGGTCTCCAAAAGCGCCACCCCCAGAATGATCTTAAACGTCGATCCTGGGGGATATTGTCCCTGGATCGCACGATTGGTCAAGGGGCGGGCCTTGTCTGTCATAAGGGCCTGCCACTCCACAGAGGAAGCCCTCCGCGAGAGAACATTCGGATCAAAGTCGGGGTGACTCACCATGGCCAGGATCTCTCCACTTCTGGGATCCATCGCCACAATCGCCCCGGCCTTATCCGCCATGACCTCTTCCGCCACCTTCTGGAGATTAAGATCGAGGGTCAGATAAAGGTCCTTTCCACGGACAGGTTCAATCGCCCTTAAAAGGCGAATTTCATGTCCCATGGCATCGACCTCCACCCCTTTTTGTCCAGGAATACCACGAATGATGGAATCATAGACTTGCTCCACTCCATATTGGCCAACAAGATCTCCTTGTTGCGCCCCCTTATAAACACC
This sequence comes from uncultured Nitrospirota bacterium, assembly GCA_964423845.1. Lineage (GTDB taxonomy): Bacteria > Nitrospirota > Nitrospiria > SBBL01 > SBBT01 > CAYRGU01. Next base: position 20,268 of record CAYRGU010000079.1, on the reverse strand, counting down.
GGAGTCCACCTGTTCCTGGGAAATCTCTCCCACATATCCCAAAAGATGAACCGCCAGCGCGTGATGGATGGCATTTCGTTTAAATTCAGGCTCAATCGTCACCCCTGGCAATTCGAGTCGGCTCCCTTCAATTTTTGCCACTTCACTTAGGGAGAGATCGCTTTTTACTTTTACCGGAAAGTACGGATCTGACTTCTTTGAGGTGACGAAACGGGAAAGATCAACCGGATTCATCCCAATAAAATGGGCCAAACGGGAGAGACTGACTTCTGGATTCGGCATATCCGCCGTCACCACATAGAGATTGAAGCTGGGGCTATTATTAACAAGAAGGGTGCCATGGCGATCGTAGATCAGCCCCCGGGGGGGCGCCACGGGAACAATCCGGACCCGGTTATTCTCTGATAACTCGTGGTAATACTGTCCCTGTACCACCTGGAGATACCAGGCCCGCGCAAGCAGCGCGGCAAGCACCAGGACAATCATGACCAGCAGCCCATATATTCTACGGTGTAGAGCTGGACTCTCCTCTTGAAGAGAGTAGGGAACCTCCATGTTGGATAAGACCTTTCTCTAAAAAAATAAACACAAAGATTAACATCAAAACGCTGTTGTAAACCCCTCGAAACAACATCTCATGGACCGGGAGAAAGTTGGCCACCCGATAGAGGAAGACCCCTCCTAAAAAATCATGCAGCAACGAAATAAGAAAAAAGATCACCCCACGACCCCAAAGGGAGGGATCAAAAACAGATCTTCCCATGACCCCTGCGATCAACCCGATCACGGCCTTCAAAAAAAAATTGACCCCCAGCACCCCCACCGAGAAAATGTCCATCAGTCCCCCCAGGGCCATCCCCCAAAGAACCCCTTGGGGCCACCCCAGCCTCCATCCCAGACAATAGGTCAACACCAATGAGAGGTCCGGCTTGATTCCAAGAATCTCAACGCTCTCCAAAAGGAGCGTCTGTGTTGGGATCAGCAACAGAATCCCAGGAATGCCCCACAACCACCTCATCTAAAACCCCTTTCATTGAACCGGGAGACCGGAACAGGCCCTGACGCCCACTTCCACGCAAGTCGTCTCCTTTTTTCAGGACCTTGTCAGGGGTGTTCTCTCAAAACATCCGCTTCGGATTCAGGACTGACCGTGAGGACAAAAACTTCTTCCAGCCGATTAAAATCAACCTCGGGAGACACTTTCACCCGTAAAAATAGCTCATGCTCTTTTTTTTCCACCTGTTCCACCTTCCCAATTTTCAATCCCTTCGTAAAGCTCCCCTCCAGACCCGATGTCACCAGCACATCTCCCACCGTCACCGTCGCAAAATGAGGAAGATACTTGATTTGGAGGGTTTCATTTTCCAGGCCCTGAATCAGTCCCTCATCCCGAGTTCGTTGAACAATCCCCGCGACAACACTATTTCGATCGGTCACCAGCAACACCTGGGAATAACGCCTGGACACTTTGATCACCTTCCCAACCACCCCAGCGGGAGAAATGACCCCCGCATTCACGCTAACCCCATCGGCCGCCCCACGATCAATCATGATCGTGTGAAACCATTGCGTGGCATCCCGGCCCATGACACTTGCGGTGATCAATGGATACGGGATCTGCGCCTTATACGCCAACAATCCCTGGAGCCGCTCAAGCAGATGAGACTGCTCTTTCAAGCGATTGTTCTCGCCATGGAGCTGACCGATCGCCTGGCGTAATGTCTCATTCTCCTGTTGGACATCCACAAGACGAACATAGCCATGCCAAACCGTAGCCATTCCGTCAAGCAGAGATGAAACGCCCCGTTGCACCGCGTAAATCGTACTGCCAACGGGCACCTCCACCCAGCGAATCAAGGTCCGCTGAAATGCTGGAATAGTATAAACAAGCACCAGTAAGACAATGAACGAAAGGGGCAAAAAATTCTTTTTATAGTTGGGACGGCGGATCATGGACGGCTTCGATTCAAGTAACGCCAAAGAGGCGGGAGGAGAACCCACAGGTCGTCTTAAAACAAACCCCTGGATCCTGGGGGTGATGAAGGAGACCCCAACTCAAGGAGACGCCCCGCAGAGGAGAACAAGCGGGCGCTTCACCCTGTCATCTGCTGGAAGCCATGGAGATTCGTCGCAACAAATCTAACTGTTCAAGTGCCATTCCCGTTCCCATCACCACGGTGGTCAACGGGTTATCGACGGTAATAATCGGCAGATTTGTTTCCTCGCGAATTCGAACATCCATGCCGCGGAGAAGAGATCCTCCGCCTGTCAGGACAATCCCCTTATCAATAATATCTCCCGCAAGCTCTGGCGGCGTGTTTTCCAGGGCCACTTTAATCGCATTCACAATGGCCGACACCGTCTCTGCCAAGGCCTCGCGAATTTCTCCATCATCAATCACCAGGGTTTTTGGAATGCCCGAAATCAGGTCCCTCCCTTTAATCATAAAGGTCTTCCGCTCCTCCAGGGGATACGCAGAACCCACCTCTAACTTGATGGTCTCCGCCATATGATCCCCAATCAGGAGGTTATATTTGCGCTTGATATAACTGACGATGGCATCATCCATTTTGTCGCCGGCCACTTTCACCGATTCGGAATAGACAATCCCGGCCAGCGAGATCACCGCGACATCGGTCGTCCCCCCCCCAATGTCAACCACCATGTTTCCCGATGGCTCGGCAATAGGGAGCCCCGCACCAATCGCCGCAGCAATTGGCTCTTCAATCAGATAGACCTCGCGGGCACCCGCCAATTCCGCAGAATCCCGCACCGCCCGCTGCTCCACCTGGGTAATCTCGGAGGGAACACAAATAATCACCCTGGGCCGGACAAAGGCATTCCGGTTATGGGCCTTCTTGATAAAGCTGCTTAACATCTGTTCGGCAATCTCAAAATCAGCAATCACACCGTCTTTCATGGGACGAATGGCAATGATATTACCCGGCGTTCTCCCGAGCATTTTTTTTGCCTCCGCGCCAATCGCCACCACCTTTCCCGATCGTCGTTCAATGGCCACCACCGACGGCTCATTGATCACGATTCCCTTTCCCTGAAGATAGACCAACGTATTGGCCGTTCCCAAATCAATGGCCAGATCGTTTGAAAACCACCCCAAAATTTTATTTGTCAGACCCATGCGCCCTCTTTTTTCTCGATCGCCTCAAAGACCGTACGATCCAACACCTGTGTTCGTCCCAATTCATCCCCCCCACGGAGGCCTTGATCATTTCCAACAATTAACAGAAACTCAAATCCTGCCACCACCAGAACAATGCCCAAACCGACATAGGGAAGCGCAAAGAGAAAATAAGCCACGGCCAAGGGAAAATTACGGAGAATCGATTCTCGATACAAGGCCCTCCGCCGCGTCAAAGGGACAATGACTTGAAGGCCGATCAACTGCTTTCCAAAACTCTTTCCGCCAGGGAGACCATCCGCGATCAACAGGTAAGAGACCCCTCCGATGAAACTGACCGGAAGCGGGATCTGATAAAGCGCCGCCACAATCAGAAGATCAACAAACTTTGCAATACACCGGTGCAATAAGTTGGCCTTCGGATAAACGGCATCCCATTCCCGATCTGATCCCGCCCGACCTGATCCCGAAGATTGCGCCAACACGAGAAACCTTTTGCCTGCACAGAGGTTGAAGTGCCGGGATTATATCTATATAGAAGCTACATTTCAACAAGAATTCCCGCTCGATAAAGTTAAAGATTCTGTGTCAACAAGGGAGGAACAGGCCCCGGTTTTTTCCGGGAAGAAGAACCATAAACATCAAAAAGTGAGTGGTTCATCCGACTTTTCATGCGATTTCTCATGGGTTAAAATTTGTTAAAAACTTGCCTGGGGTTATCCTCTTCTTATATAATTCGATGCCTGTTTCAGTCAGGGGGGCTTTATTATTGTCATGAAAAGACGAAAAGTAACCATCGTTGGCGCAGGGCATGTCGGGGGAACCACGGCCCAAAGAATCGCGGAGAAGGAGATCGCGGATGTCGTCCTGCTGGATATCGAGTCGGACGTTGCTGCGGGGAAAGCACTCGATCTCATGCAGTCAGCGCCGATCTATCACTACGATACGCGAATTACCGCCTCCGCAAGTTATGAGGAGACCGCACACTCCGATGTTGTGATTATTACTTCCGGCTCCCCCAGGAAACCTGGAATGAGTCGCGATGCGCTTCTACGGGTCAACACCGATATTGTCAAAAATGTGACAGAAAAGGTTGTCAAGGCATCCCCCAACGCGATTCTGCTCGTTGTCTCCAACCCCTTGGACGCGATGACTTACGTCGCCTATCGTGTCAGCCATTTCCCTCGCGAAAGGGTCATCGGGATGGCGGGGGTGCTGGACTCTGCCCGATTTCGGACACTCATCGCCATGGAACTTAATCTCTCCATTGAGGATGTCCATGCCTTTGTTTTAGGAGGCCATGGGGATGCCATGGTCCCACTGCCTCGCTACACAACGGTCAGCGGAATTCCTGTCACAGAACTCATCTCAAAAGAGCGATTGGAAGTCCTGATTCAGAAGACACGCGATGGGGGAGCGGAAATCGTCAAGCTGCTCAAAACCGGGTCTGCCTATTATGCCCCTTCCGCAGCCATTCTTGAAATGGTCGTCTCCATCTTCAACGACAAGAAAAAGATTCTCCCCTGTGCCGTCCTCTGCCAGGGAGAATATAAAGTGGACAACGTCTTTGTCGGGGTCCCGGTTAAGCTGGGGCATCGCGGGATCGAACAAATCATCGAGATTTGTCTGACTCCAGACGAAGAAAAGAGCTTTCGGCGTTCTGTCGCATCTGTTCAAGAACTTTGCGAAGCCGTGGATAAAATCCTTTAACAAGGCTCTGCAAGAACGTCACGCATCACCTCTTGCCGCACCGTGTCAATGCGTGCAGGCGCCGTCGATCGGGTCCCTATATTATTTTGCAGAAAGGGTTTCATGACAAAAGTTGCCATCATTGGCGGGGGCAAGGGGGGAACCGCCCTCATTGAAATTTTACATAAAGATCCCCTTGTGAAAATCGTGGGTGTCGCGGATATTAACCCCAATGCTTACGGGTTAGATCTGGCCCGCCGGTTAAAAATATATGCCACCACAGACTATAGAAAGCTCTTTCATGAGGATATTGACCTCGTCATGGACGTCACCGGGAATCAAAGTGTTCGAGAGGCCTTAGAGATAAACCATAAAAAAATAGAGGTCGTGGGTGGCCTTTCGGCAAAACTGATGTGGCAGCTCATTGAAGAGCGTGTCAAGAGCAAAGCGATGTCAGAAGTCATTCAAGACCGCTATTCCTTTGAAAACATGGTGGGTAAGAATGAAAAAATGCGAGAGATCTGTCGCCTGCTGCCAAAAATCGCAAAAACCCACGCAACCGTGCTCATTGAAGGGGAAAGTGGAACTGGGAAAGAACTGGTCGCCTACGCCATTCACCAGTTCAGCCTCCGGGAAGAAAAACCGTTTATTCGGGTGAATTGTGGCGCATTGGTAGAAGGACTTTTAGAAAGTGAGCTCTTTGGACATGTAAAAGGCGCGTTTACCGGTGCCATTATTCACAAATTAGGTCGATTTGAATTGGCAGATGGTGGAACGCTCTTCTTAGACGAAATTGGGGAAATCAGTCCGTCAACACAAGTGAAACTGCTCCGTGCAACTCAAGACGGAGAGATCGAAAAGGTCGGCGACACACGACGGATCAAAGTGGATGTGCGCATCATTGCGGCCACAAACAAAGACTTAAAGAAAGCCGTGGACACCGGCAGCTTTCGGCAGGATCTGTACTATCGGCTCCGGGTCGTTCCGATCTTTCTCCCCCCTCTACGCGAGAGGAAAGATGATATCCCCCTTTTAGTCAATCATTTTATCGGCCGCTTCAACAAAGAAATGGGGAGAAAGGTCACGCGTATTGCCCCGGAAGCGATGGAGGTTTTAATGAACTATGACTATCCGGGGAATATCCGCCAGTTGGGAAATTTCATCGAACATGCCATGGTTTTCTGTTCCGGCAATACCATCGAAGCAGAATATATTCCCCAAGACATCCAGGCCATCCAGATGGCCGGAGAGGCAACGTCATCCTCTTTTAAGGAGATCGCGGCAAAAGCAACGGAACAGACCAACCCATTGCAGGCGGTGGAACGGGAGGTCATCGTCCAAATATTGAAAAAAACAAACTGGAACTACAAAAAAACCGTAGAAAAACTAAAAATAAGCCGGACCACCCTGTGGCGGAAGCTGAAAGAGTATGGGATTTCACAACAATAGACGTTTCAATATGTAACAGTTTCATAAATGGAATTACGCTATAACTTATTGATTTATAAAAATAAATAGTTATAGTGCCGATAAAACATGTTTTATTTTGTAACTTTTATTATTTTATTAAAAACGTAACCTGTTGATTGTTAATATATTTTTATTATTTATAATACGGCATACACTTTGCTTATAAATCCCCTGTCACCGCACGAAAGCTTCAAAATGAAGCAACTGCGACACATAGGGGGGCAGGATGATGATTTGCACAAGATGCACAGGAAATATGATTGCACAGCATTTCGAGGATCTGTCCGATGATACGGGACAAATCTGTTTCCATGGTTATCGGTGCATGAACTGTGGCGAGATTCTCGATCCAGTGATCGTGACGAATCGACAAAGACGGCCGCATATGGTTGCCAGAAATCGAAAGCTCATGTCACTTGCAAATGCGTAGGAGTGATTTAAGCAACTTCAGGGGGGGGCCTTGTCTCGTCATCGTATCCTGACAACCCGCGATGTCCGTTTGGATCAGATCGATACCCTTCGGCCCATCTCTTACGACGACTATTGCCTGCAGGGAGGCTATACCAGCCTCATGAAGGCGGTCCAGATTGGACCGGCCCAAACCCTGGAGATGATCAGGGCTTCGGAGATCAGGGGTCGAGGCGGTGCAGGCTTCTCAACGGGTGAAAAGTGGAATATGGTCTTCCAGCAAAAAGGGGACTGTAAATATCTTTGCTGCAACGCCGCAGAAGATGAGCCCGGAACATTTAAGGACAGGACCTTGCTGCGAGCCAATCCCCATCAAGTGATCGAGGGAACACTCATTGCTGCCTATACCGTAGGGGCAAAAACCGCCTACATTTACGTGAATGGGAATTACGAAGAAGAAGCACAGTTTTTAGAGCTGGCCCTCCAGGAAGCCAAATCGAATGGCCACTGGGGACAGGCGCCATTGGATATTGAACTGACCGTCACAAAGAGCCCTGGAACGTATGTGGCAGGCGAAGAGACCGCCCTCCTGGAGGTCATTGAAGGTCGAACCGCCATCCCGCGACAGAAGCCCCCCTACTATCCAGCCGTTCATGGACTCTTTGGGAAACCAACCGTCGTCAATAATGCGGAGACCCTCTCTACGATTCCCCATATTCTTGCAAAAGGTCCAGACTGGTTTAAATCAATCGGTGTCCCAAAAAGTTGGGGGACCATGCTCTTTACAGTCACCGGCGATGTCAACCAGCCGGGGGTTTATGAACTGCCTCTGGGGGTCCCCTTAAAAACACTGATTGAGACCCACGCGGGGGGCATGAAGGATAAAAAACAGATCAAAGCGATCTTTCCAGGAGGTCCCTCAAACGCGATTATCACCCACGAGCAGATAGAGACCTCCCTTGACTTTGATTCACTACGGGCCATTGGTTCTGGACTGGGAACGGGCGCGGTCATTGTCATGTCAGAGGAAACCTGTATGGTACGAACCGCAATCACTTATTCCCGTTTCTTCTCAAAGGAGTCCTGTGGCCAATGCCCACCTTGTGTATTAGGAACCGCTTATCTCTCTGAAATCCTTGAAAAAATAGAATCTGGACAGGGCGGAGAAAAAGACATTCAACAGATAGAACAGGTCTGCGGAATGATTAAAGGGAAGGGGTACTGTTATCTTTTAACCGGTGCAACCATTGCCGTTGAGAGTATTTTCAGACACTTTAAAGATGAATTTCATTTACACGTTCAAGAAGCACGCTGCCCCTTTCTATCCAGAGGCCGTCATGCTATGATGGCCGTATGACAACTCCAATTGTTTCCTTGACAGAAAAGGTAGGGGCGAATATGACAACTCCAATTGTTTCCTTGACAGAAAAGGCAGGGGCGAAGCTGAAAGATGTTCTGCTCTCCGAAGGGAAGGCTTCCTATGGATTACGGGTATACGTGGAAGGCGGCGGCTGTTCCGGCTTCCAGTATGGTCTCTCCTTTGAAGAAAGCGCCTCCGAAGAGGATGCCGTCATAGAGGCTCATGGCGTTCATGTTTTTGTCGACCCCTATAGCGAACCGATGCTCCAGGGGATGCTCTTAGATTTTAATGATGGCCTCAACGGCGCGGGATTTGTTTTTAAGAATCCGAATGCAAAATCAACCTGTGGCTGCGGGAACTCCTTCAATTAACCGCGCCTCGAGAGAGGCCTCTGTAAAAACCCCCGCAAGGGTCAATCGTCTCGGTTCCCGACTCAAAGAAGCGCACCTCACTTAACGTTGGAACCGTCCAAAATCTTGACAGTGACTGCCCAACCACCTATAATGCCACGTTTTTTGGATTCTTTCTATGATCATCGGACTTTGCGATATTCCATCTGAAGGGCTAACCCTCTCGGGAGACGAAGCCCCCGCCTCATTGGGCTTTAGCGAGGGGGAATTGGTCTTCAGCGAACCCATTCACCTCGAGATAAGACTGTTAAAATATGGCGAGAAAGAGGTCTTGATCAGCGGATCTCTTTCTTCAAAGCTGACCCTTGAGTGTAGCCGTTGTCTCGAGGCCTTTTCGGAGGGGGTTTGTGCCCATGTTTCCGCAAACTATACGCCAGAGCCGGTCAAGGAAACCCAGCAGGAGCTTGAGCTGTTTAATCAAGATCTGGAGTCTTATTTTTACCAAGGACAGGCCCTTTCGATAGACGACCTGGTAAAAACGCACATTCACCTCGCCATTCCCATGTACCCCCTTTGCCACAAGGATTGCCAGGGACTCTGCACCCACTGTGGGGTCAATCTCAACCAGGCAGAGTGTACTCATCCCACCGACAAGGAGATGTCCCGGGAACTATCATTGAGCGCTTTGATTCATCATCAGTCACCCTTTTTTGACAGGAGTCACCGTGCCAAATCCAAAGCATAAAATATCCAAATCAAGACGCGACAAACGCAGGACCCATGTCAAACTCTTTCCCACCGCTTATGTGCTTTGCCCAAAGTGCCATGAGACCAAGTTGCCCCACCATGTCTGTCTCGCGTGTGGCACCTATAAAGGGCGTGATGTCCTCTTGGCAAAAAAATCTTAAGCCCTGCCCACTGACCTGACTCAAGACTCAGATGAAAATCGCGTTGGATGCCATGGGGGGTGACCATGCCCCCTCAACCGTTGTGGAAGGGGCTGTTCTTGCGGCCATCGAACTCAACGCGGAAATTATTCTGGTCGGAGACCAGGAGGAGGTCGGCCAGGCGCTGCGACATTATCCTTCGCGTGGCCTCTCCATCTCCATTGTTCATGCCCCTCAAAAAGTCAGGATGGACGACCCCCCTTCCCTGGTGGTCCGAAAAAAACGCGAATCGTCCATTTGGATCGCCACGGAACTCGTCAAGAAGAAGGAGGCCGTCGCCGTCATCAGCGCGGGCAACACCGGCGCCAGTATGGCAACCGCCCTGTTTATCCTGGGACCGATTCCAGGGGTCGAACGGCCTGCCATTGCCACGTCCCTCCCCACCCTTAGAGGGACCTCCCTCCTCATCGATGTGGGCGCAAATGTGGACTGTAAACCGCAACAGTTGCTTCAGTTTGCCATCATGGGACAGATTTATGCCAAAGAGGTGATGGGCATTGCTCAACCCAAAGTCGGCCTCCTCAGCATCGGCGAAGAAGATACCAAGGGAAATGAGCTGACCAAAGAGGCGTTCAAACTGATTAAAGCCAGCACGGTCAACTTTATCGGAAATGTCGAAGGGCGGGATATTTATGCAGGGACAGCGGATGTCGTGGTCTGTGATGGATTTATTGGAAATGTTGCCCTTAAACTCTCGGAGGGACTTGCCGACGCCATGATCCAACTCTTGAAAAGAGAGATCATGACCTCTTATTTGGCAAAATTGGGGGCCCTTTTACTGAAACCCTGTTTTAAGCGTTTTCGTAAAAAGATTGATTATGCCGAGTATGGCGGGGCCCCTCTTTTAGGGGTCGATGGAATCAGCATTATCTGCCATGGCCGCTCTTCGGCAAAAGCCATTAAAAATGCCGTCCGCATGGCGATGGAAGCCTCTGTGCATGGGGTGAATAACCACATCAAAGAGCAGATCGCATGCCATGTCACCCCAAACAACGGCAAGGGAAAGTCATGAAGGCGAAAATCATCGGGACAGGCGCCTATGTGCCAAAACAAATTATCACCAATCACGACTTGGAACAGAAAATTGAGACGACCGACCGATGGATCGTTGAAAGAACCGGTATCCGGGAGCGTCGCATTGCCGCAGAAGACGAAGCCACCTCCGACCTCGCGTATCACGCCGCCACCCACGCGCTTCATTCGGCACAGGTCTCTCCAGAGGAAATTGACTTAATCCTCGTCGCCACCGCAATGCCCGATATGTTCTTTCCTTCCACCGCCTGTATCGTGCAAGACAAATTAAAGGCCACGCGCGCAGCCGCCTTTGATCTCTCTGCGGCCTGCTCCGGGTTTCTTTATGCCCTGGCGGTCGGGGAGCAGTACATCCGAAGCCGCACCTATAAAAAGGTGCTCGTCATCGGGGCGGAGGTCATGTCCCGCATGATCAACTGGAGCGACCGGCAGACCTGTATCCTGTTTGGGGATGGCGCTGGGGCGGTCCTGTTGGCCCCATCACGGACACCAAGCGGTATTTTATCGACCCATCTGCACTCCGATGGATCGCTCTGGGATCTCATCTGTGTCCCGGGGGGAGGCGCGGCCCTCCCCGCTTCTGAACAGGTCCTCGCGGAACGGCTAAATACCATCAAGATGAAGGGGAATGAAACCTTTAAAATCGCAGTGCGCTACCTTGAAGAGGTCGCCAGGGAAGCCCTGACGGCAAATCATCTGACCATCTCCGATATTGACCACGTCATTCCACATCAGGCCAATAGTCGTATTATTAAAGCCGTTGCCGACCGACTTCGCCTTCCCATGGAAAAGGTCATTCTGAATATGGATCGCTATGGGAACACCTCCGCCGCATCGATTCCACTGGCGCTTTCCGAAGCGGTGGGAGAGGGTAAAATTCACAAAGGCGACAAGATCCTTTTCCTGGCCTTTGGGGGAGGGGTAACCTGGGCATCGGCTCTGATGCAGTGGTAGAAAATGAACTGGACCTAAATTTAAGGAGGAGACAATTGAAGGAACCCTTTCTTGACGGATGGGCCCTCATTCTGGGGGCATCAAGCGGTTTTGGCGAAGCCTGCGCCATCGAATTGGCCAAATCGGGCATGGACATCTTTGGCGTACATTTAGACCGCCGGGGAACCCTCCCCCATGTGGAGGAAATCAAATCACGCATTAAAGCATTGGGGAGACGGGCCGAGTTCTTCAATGTCAACGCGGCGGATCCGGAAAAGATTTCCCTGGTTCTGGATGACGTTCAGAAAACCTTGCAGGGGGAGCCCTCGCACCCCTCGCACCCCTCGCAGGGGTCGCAGGGGTCGCAGCCCTCGCAGGCCCATCAGACTTTCGTCAACGTGTTGATCCATTCACTCGCCTTTGGAACCCTCAAACCTTTTATCACGCCCGGGGAGGCCATCACAAAACCACAGATGGAAATGACCCTCGATGTCATGGCCAATACCCTGGTTTACTGGAGTCAGGCTGCGGTGGGACGAAACCTCATGTCACGGGGGGGGAGAATCTTTTCGATGACCTCCGCAGGGGGGGCACGGGTCTGGAAAACATATGGCGCGGTCTCTGCGGCCAAATCCGCCCTGGAGTCACATACCCGTCAGTTGGCCCTGGAGCTTGGCCCGCTGGGAATCACAGTCAATGCGATTCGCGCGGGGGTCACCGACACCCCAGCGCTCCGGAAAATCCCAGGCCACGAGGAGATGATTGCGATGGCTAAAGCAAGAAATCCCCAGGGCCGACTTACCACAACCGAAGATGTCGCGGGGGCCATTTGCCTGTTGTCTCATCCCAATGCGCAATGGATCACCGGCAATGTCATCGGCATCGACGGGGGAGAATTTATTGTCGATTAACGTGAAATGACGGTGTTTTGTTGTGTGTCATTCAGAAGAAGCCGACCGACCGCTTGTAAAAGGGAAGAAATCAGTGCATAAGGGGTTTCACGTTCGGATGAATACGGGTTTTTAAACCGCCTGATGATAAGGTCATGATGCCACTCGCATTTCTCTTTCCGGGACAGGGATCCCAATATGTCGGCATGGGAAGGCTGCTCTTTGAGCGTTTTGAAATCGCGCGACGAACCTATCAGGAGGCGGAAGACGCGCTCGGATGGGAGATCACCCGGCTCTGTTTCGAGGGGCCAGAAGAGAAGCTCAATGAAACGGAATACACCCAGCCAGCCCTTTTAACCACCAGCATCGCAGCCCTGCGATCGCTCCAAGCCTCTGAAGACCTGCAAGGGGTGCAAACCCTGCAGGCGGCGTTTGTCGCGGGTCATAGCCTGGGTGAATACACCGCGTTGGTCGCGGGAGACGCGCTCTCGTTTCCCGAGGCGGTGCGCCTCGTCCATCAACGGGGCCTCTTCATGCAACGCGCCTCCCCAAAAGGAGAAGGGGCCATGGCCGCCATTGTGGGGCTGTCACGAAAAAGCGTGGCGTCCCTTTGTGCCCTCGCCGCCTCGGATGCGGACGTTGTAGCCCCCGCGAATTATAATGGCCCGGAGCAGATCGTTATTGCAGGTACCACCCAAGGCGTTCAGAGGGCGATGGCCCTCGCCATAGAACAGGGCGCGAAAAAGGTCATTCCGCTTAAAGTGAGCGTCCCGTCCCATTCGCCACTGATGCGTGAGGCGTGTACCCAGCTCTCTCACGAACTCGACAAAATCCAGGGACAGGCGCTTAAGATTCCGCTGATCAATAATCTGGAGGCGAAGGAAGTTCACGCGTGGCTCGCGGTCAAGGAAGGGCTCATTCACCAGCTTTCCTCTCCCCTGCTCTGGGAAGATTCGATCCGGAAGATGCAGGCCCATGGGGTGACACGCTTCATTGAAATCGGGCCGGGCAGGGTGCTATCGGGCCTGGTCAAACGAATTGACCGGCAATGCGATGTCTTAAATGTTGAAGATCCCGTGAGCCTGGAAAAGACCGTCGCCGAGTTAAAAAAGAGCACCGAGGTGTCGCAATGTCGTTAGCATTAACCGGAAAAATTGCGATCGTTACGGGTGGGGCACAGGGGATCGGCAAGGCCATTGTTGACCTTCTTGCGGAGCGCGGCGCGAGTGTGGTAGTGTGCGACCTCAATTTTGAGAAAGCCCAGGAAACGGCATCGCTTTTGACCTCGCAAGGGAGGCAGGCCATGGCTGTTTCTACCAATGTGGCCGTGGCTGCAGAGGTTTCTGCCATGGCCCGTGAAGTCATCGCGAGGTGGGGGGATATTCATATCCTGATCAACAATGCTGGCATTACGCGAGACACCCTCCTTCTTAGAATGAAAGACGACGACTGGGATGCTGTTTTGTCCGTGAACCTCAAGGGGACCTATCAGTGTATCAAGGCGGTTCTGCCCGCCATGTCTAAAAAGCGGTGGGGCAAAATTGTTAACATCTCCTCCATCGTCGGGGCCATCGGAAATCCTGGACAGGCCAATTACGCTGCGTCAAAAGCGGCTGTTGTCGGCCTCACCAAAACGGTCGCACGGGAGTATGCCAGTCGGGGAATTAATGTGAACGCCGTCGCGCCCGGATTTATCGAGACACAGATGACCGCCTCGCTATCGGGAGAAGTTCGCGAACATCTGGAAAAACAGATCCCCCTGTCGCGCCTGGGGACGCCCTCCGATGTCGCACAGACCGTGGCCTTCCTCGTCTCTGACCAGGCAAGCTACATTACAGGGCAGGTGATCCATGTCAATGGCGGCATGTATATGTCAGGATGATCGATCGTTGTTTTTAGCAACGCAAGCAAGATGGACTGTGGGTCTGTGACCCTCGCAGGTCTCGCGGGTCTCGCGGGGTTCGCAGCCCTTTAACAGCCCGTTGGTGATATGAACTTTTAATTTAACAGGAGGGGAGAGTGGCTGCTGTCGAAGAGCGTGTAAAAAAGATTATCGCAGAACAGTTGGGGCTGGATGAAGAGGATGTTACAAAGGATGCCTCGTTCGTCAATGATTTGGGCGCAGATTCCCTGGACACGGTGGAACTTGTGATGGCCTTTGAAGAAGAGTTTGGCATTGAGATTCCGGACGAAGATGCGGAAAAGATTCTAACCGTTCAGAATGCTGTTGAGTATATCAAGGAGAAGCTATAATACGCTTCCCCTGCAAATCGTAGCCCCTTCAGGAAGTCTTCAAGCGGTCTTTATTCCCGCGTCATCCAAATGAGTCATCTCTCTCAAAAACGTCGCGTGGTGGTCACCGGGGTGGGGCTCGTTACCCCGCTGGGCATCGGGGTTGAGACCACGTGGCGCGCCCTCTGCGCCGGCGTCTCCGGCATCGGTCGTATCACCCATTTTGATCCCACAGATTTCCCGTGTCAGATCGCTGGAGAAATTCAAGGGTTCAATCCCCTGGATTTCATCGATGCCAAAGAGGTCAAAAAGATGGACACCTTTATTCAATACGCCCTCGCCGGCAGCCAAATGGCCATGGATGATGCCGGCCTTAAAATCACCCAGGAGAATGCCGATCGGATTGGTGTTTATGTCGGCTCCGGCATTGGTGGATTGCAGGCGATTGAAACGTGGCACAAAGTGCTTCTGACAAAAGGCCCCCGGCGGGTCACCCCCTTCTTTATCCCCATGACGATCATTAATTTGGCCTCGGGTCAGATTGCCATCCGACATGGGGCCAAAGGCCCTGTCTCCTGCGCCGTGACGGCTTGTGCCACAGGGAATAACTGTATCGGGGATGCCTTTCGAATCATACAACGGGGCGATGCGGAGGCCATGATCGCGGGCGGAACGGAGGCCGCCATCACACCGCTTGCGGTGGCCGGTTTTGCGGCGTCCCGCGCCCTCTCTTCAAGAAACGATGCACCGCAAAAAGCCAGCCGCCCTTTCGACCGGGACCGGGATGGGTTCGTCCTGGGGGAAGGGGCCGGGATTCTCCTCCTGGAATCTTTGGATGCGGCCCTGCAACGGGGGGCCCGAATCCATGCCGAAATCATCGGCTACGGATCCACGGCAGATGCCTACCATATTACCTCTCCGCCAGCAGATGGCGAAGGGGCCGTTCGCTGCATGAGACTCGCCCTTCAGGATGGAGAGATTCAACCCGGAGAAGTCAACTATATCAACGCCCACGCCACCTCGACGATGGCCGATACCACAGAAACCCTGGCCATGAAACAGGTTTTTGGCGAGGCCCTGGCCCACATCCCCATCAGCGCGACCAAATCAATGACCGGACATCTGCTGGGGGCCGCCGGAGGCATTGAGGCGGCCTTTAGCCTGCTCTCCATTCGGGATGGGGTGATCCCCCCAACCATTAATCTCGATCACCCCGATCCGCAGTGCGATCTGGACTACACGCCCCACCAGGCGCGTCGGCACCCGGTGAACATTGCCCTGTCCAATTCGTTTGGCTTCGGCGGGATTAACGCGACCCTCGTTTTCCGGAAATATGGACCGAATCTCTGATCTTGGCCTGCTTGAAGCAGCCCTTGCATTGACCTTTCAGAATCAGTCCTATTTGACCCAGGCGCTCACCCATAAGTCCTATCTCAACGAGTCGAGAGGCAAAGGGTTGCAAGACAATGAACGGCTGGAATTTCTGGGAGACGCCGTCCTTGACCTCATCATCAGCGACGCATTGATCTTCCATTTTCCCAAGGCCACCGAGGGAGAACTCTCTAAAATGAGGGCCAAGATCGTCAGTGAACAGGCCCTCGCCACCGTGGCCCATCAGATTCAACTGGGAAGCTATCTTTTCTTTGGAAAAGGGGAGGAGAAAACAGAGGGACGTCAAAAAATATCGCTGCTTGCCAATGCCATGGAGGCGGTCATCGCGGCGATCTATTTAGACCAGGGTTTTGGGATCGCCCGTGAAACGGCATTGAAACTCTTTGCCCCCCGCATCACCGAGCTGACGCAATCTGAAGCCCTCTTTGACTATAAAACCGCTCTCCAGGAGTTCTGCCAAAGCCGGTTTGAGACGCTTCCGATCTATCACCTTGTCGGGGAATCGGGGCCGGATCATCAGAAAACATTTGAGGTCACCATTGAGATTCGCAGCGTCTTTTACGAAAGGGGAACCGGCAAAAGTAAAAAGGAGGCTGAACAGAGAACCGCACAGAAAACCTTGAGGCAACTACAAAAAATAACCCTATGAAAACAACGATAAAATATCTCTTGATTGCAATCGGAATGATTCTTTCCGCCGTCTATATCTACTACCTGGTGACCTTTCTCTCTCCGGAGTCGTCGCTCTTTGCCCCCCGCTAATCAGGCAACCAATCATGGGCTTTTTCATCAGCCTGTCAGGGGGCTGCTTTTTCTCTTTTGCTGTCTCATCGCCTCCTGTGGTGGCAAAGAAGACAGCGCGAGCCTCGTGACAACAATAAAAAGCGCCAGTCAGGGATCGGAGGCCGCAAGCTCCGGCATTCAGACCAGCCAGGCGGCTATCGGCCTCTCTGATATCGCCTCCTCCTTCAGCAACCTCGGAGGGAGTATTTTTGGCCTGTCGTCTGCTGCAACGCCAATGACGTTAGCCCCCCCGACCTATGCCAAAATCATTGACCTTCAAACCCGGGCCACCCCACCCCTTCAGCAGGTCTCTGCCAAAATGAAAATGGCCCATGCCAAGGGTCTTTTCGCTCCCATCGACGAAAAGAAGCGGCCCTGTCCTGATGGCGGAACCTTCTCTTTTTCAGGAACCTCCGAGTCCACCGGGGGAAAGGCCATCCTCACCTTCGAAGCCTGTCGGCAAGAGGCAACGGAAACAACCGGAAAGATCGACATGACCGCGACCCGCAGAAGCCTGGAGGTCACCCTCGACATGTCCGTTGGAACTTCGGTGTCCCCCTTCGTCATCATCGACTATGTCGCACCAAAACAAGGGGGGAAACCGTATCAGACCAAGGCGGGGACGTTGAAGGCAATACTGACCCTGACCGCAACCCTCCCCATTCCACAACCTGACCTGCTCCCCATTGCCCCGGCCCTTTCATCGTTTTTTGACATCTCCGGGACGGGCTCCTTTGAAAACACCGCATCCTCTCCCACCACAACAACCTTTACATTTGACCGCTTCAAGAACGAGACAAGTCTCTCTCTCCCCGTTGCGACAGAGCAAACCTATACCCATCGGCTGAACGGAAAAATCACCGAATCAAAGACCACGGCCGGTCTTATTTCTTCTGCGGAGGCCTCTTTTGAGTCGTTCACCCTCACCGAAACGGCAACGCCCACCTCGGTGAATCTCTCCCTCGAGGGGACACTGGTCACCTCCTTTAACCCCACCTCTACCTGTCAAGGAAGCGGACGATACACCTATAAAACCATCACGCCGATACGCCTCCTCTACAGAGCGGCTTTGACCGATTTTGATAGCGATGGCATTCCCGATGAGGTCGATCCCGACGATGACGGAGACGGCATCCTGGATGTCGACGAGGATGCCAATCAAAATGGCATCGCCGACTCAAAGGAAGACACCGATCAAGATAAGATAATGAACGACAAAGATCCCGACGATGATGGCAATGGCATCGCAGACCGGGACGAAGACCCTCCGGGACAAACACCCGATCTCTATTTTAAAAACGAGTGTCCCATCGCCGGCCAGTTGACCGTCAATACCGAGACTACCGTGAAGTTTAATAGTGACGGGCAGGGAAACGTGGAGATTGCCGTGACGGGAGGAGATAAAATCACCCTCCCCTGCACCGCCTTTTTTAAATCGGGGTGCGGCGTGGGAGAACCCTTCGTGAATTTAGACAATTAATCCAGATTACGCATTAGAAACGATCCGGGCATTTTATTAAAAGTCATCTCGACCGAAAGGGAGAGATCTTATGAATAGGCTGTTAGGCCTCCCGGCAACGCTCGTGGTCGCCCCGACAACCGAACCGAGAGTGAGTGCCGTGCATACTGGCTACACCTCACACACGAACAAAGGGAACCCCAGCACGGCATGAACAGCGACGCCTTCAAAGACATCGAGAAGCTCGAAACCGACCTCTGGGAGGCTGCGGACAACCTCCGCGCCAACTCCAAGCTCACCTCCAGCGACTACTTCATGCCGGTGCTGGGGGTGATCTTCCTGCGCCACGCGGCGAATCGCTTCGACGCGGCCCATCGGCAGATCGAGGCCGCCGACTGGAGCCTCACTCCCGGCCGCTACGTCGGCGTCGCCCTGCCGGAGGAAGACGAGGACTTCGACTTCGAGCAGACCCTTCGCGAGATTCACACCGAGCTGGCCGACCTCAACAAGGAAGCGGCAGAGCTGGCGGCGAAGATTCAGGCCAACTTCGAGGAGCTGGGGATATGAACACCACACCCACCAAACTTGAAACTATTTGCAGATTTAGGACGGGCAAACTTGACTCTAATGCTGCAATTCCAAACGGGCAGTATCCCTTCTTCACGTGTGCGCAGGAAACTGCAAAGATTGATGAGGCGGCGTTTGATACCGAAGCCGTTCTGCTGGGCGGCAATAACGCGGCCGGTATCTATCCGCTGAAGTATTATAACGGTATATTCAATGCATACCAGCGAACCTATGTCATCGAATCTCTCAATAACGATGTTCTGGCGATCCGTTACTTGTACTACGCTCTTCAGCCGGCCCTTGCTCACTTTCAAAGCATCTCAATTGGGGCTTCAACCCAGTATCTCACCAAGTCGGTACTGAATGACTTTGTGGTGCATTTGCCGCCACGCGTGGTTCAAGATGCAATCGTCGCCATCCTCTCCGCCTATGACGACCTGATCGAGAACAACCGGCGGCGGATGGCGCTGCTGGAGGAGGCGGCTCGGCAGCTCTACCGCGAGTGGTTCGTGCGTCTGCGCTTTCCTGGCCACGAGCACACGCGCATCACCAGCGGCGTGCCGGTGGGGTGGGTGCGCGACAAGGTGGCAAATCTACTCGCGAAGATTGAGGCCAAGCATAGGATTCCCAAGGAGGCCTACCTTTCTACCGGACCAATTCCCTGTGTGGATCAATCCGCTGACTTCATCGGGGGGTTCACCGACGATGAAGAGGCCGTCTACTCGGCACCGCTGCCGCTAATCGTATTCGGTGACCATACAAGGATACTAAAGTTCGTGAATTTCGAGTTCGCGCGTGGTGCTGACGGCACGCAGGTGATTTACCCGAACACTGAACGGATTAGTACCGAGTATTTGTACTTTGCGCTGAAGGAGATCGGTCTCTCGAACTACTTCTATGCGCGGCACTACAAATTCCTAAAGGACAAGGAGGTACTCCTGCCCGGTGAAACACTGGTTCGAGAGTTCACCCTGTTCGCGAAGCCCGTGTTCGATCAAGTGCAATCCCTACGTTCCCAGAACGAGAAGCTTCGCACCGCCCACAGCCTGCTACTGCCGCGCCTGATGAGCGGGGAACTCGCGGTATAATCACAGCCACGTAACCGATATGACAAACGCATTTCCAGTAATTGAAATTCAGCCCGAGTGGGTTCTGGAACCCGAAGCGTTGGGGAGTAAGCCGAAGTTTTGGTGCCGGCTACCGGAAGGCAAGCCAGACTGGTTGTTTAAATATCCGCAACCGAACACTGGACAACATTGGGCCGAGAAAATCGCAGCAGAGATCGCGGCCTGTATGGGTATCCCGCACGCGCGGGTCGAACTGGCTATGTTCCAAAATAATAGTGGCTCAACAACAGAGTCTTTCATAGAGGATGGGTGGAGTTTGTTCCATGGGAACCAGATTCTGGCTGGCCAGATCTTCGGCTACAATCCCGTGGTCAAGTACGGACAATCCGATCATACCCTATCCAATATCTTCCTCGCTTTAAAAAATGTTTTTGTGGAACCAAATGACGCACACAAGGAAAAGTGCTCACTTGCAGACTACCTCATCTTGGATGCTGTTATTGGCAACACAGACCGACACCACGAAAATTGGGGTATCCTCTTAAAGCAA
>CAYRGU010000078.1:0-21306 GCA_964423845.1 uncultured Nitrospirota bacterium | reverse complement strand
TCATTGTAGGAACAAAGCACGACGTCGATGTTGCCTGCGGACTTGCCATACTTGTCCTTTAGACGCACTTCCGTAAGGGTGGTCCACCTGGCCGCTTTCGGGAAAAAGAATGAAGCGGCGTCCTCCGCGATGATCCACAGTTCACGGAACCGTACCGGGCAGGTAATGACTACGTCTGTACCGTCGAGGATGCTGCAAAACGCCGAGGGGGTTATTGGCCTTATCCTTAGTACAGTTGGGAACCTTGTTGCCGAACGGGCAGAGCGCGTTGTCGCGGCATCGCTTTGCTTCGGCGCTGTGGTTACTGATTGGGTAGCCGAATACCTCGGCAAGGGGTTGCTTGGCCATCCGTATCATCCTTATTGGCGTGCATTATAGCAGATGGACGGGTGTATAGACACGAACACCAGTGACGTGAAGTGATCGCGATGACAAGAATTCTGCTGCCCGCCCAACGGTCCGTTCGTACAGGCCCTCCAAAGCCCCGCCTATTTTCTGCCCCGTCACGAACCGACTGGGCGGGTCCCCCTGTTTGACAATCTTTTTTTTGGGTGCTTATACTCGCGCCGGGGTACGAGGGTGCTGGCATGAATCTGGTGATCAATGGGGTGTCGCAGGAGGCCCCCGAGGGGGTCACGCTTGCCGGGCTTCTTGCCCTGTTGAAGGTGGCTCCGGAGCGGGTGGCGGTTGAAGTGAATCTATCCATTGTCAATACGGGTCACTACGCGGGTCTTCTCTTAAATGAGGAAGATCGGATTGAAATTATTAGTTTTGTGGGGGGGGGATGAATGGTTAAGACGGATCGGCCGTTGGAGGTGGGTCAGTTTTTATTTAAATCCCGACTGATTCTGGGGACGGGGAAGTATGTCTCTTTTGAAGAAACAAAGAAAGCGATTGAGGCTTCGGGGACAGACTGCGTTACGGTTGCCGTACGGCGGGTGAATATCCTGAATCGGGATGAGGAGAACCTTCTGGATTATATTGACCCGAAAATCTATAAGATCCTCCCGAACACGGCGGGCTGTTACACTGCGGACGAGGCCATTCGAACCGCTCGGCTGGCCCGTGCTGCGGGGATTTCAGACCTGGTGAAATTGGAGGTCATTGGCGATCCAAAGACCCTGTTCCCGGACAATGAGGCGCTTTTA
Source organism: uncultured Nitrospirota bacterium (assembly GCA_964423845.1). Lineage (GTDB taxonomy): Bacteria > Nitrospirota > Nitrospiria > SBBL01 > SBBT01 > CAYRGU01. Next base: position 20,158 of record CAYRGU010000078.1, on the reverse strand, counting down.
GTGGCGACACGGGTGTTGGTCAAGGAGGGATTTATCGTCTTTCCCTATACCAATGATGATCCGATTATGGCGAGGAAACTGGAAGACGCGGGGGCGGCGGTGGTGATGCCCTTGGCGGCTCCCATTGGTTCGGGATTGGGCCTCCGTAATCCTTACAACATTCAAATCATCCTTGAAACAATTTCGATCCCGGTCATCGTCGATGCCGGGGTGGGGACGGCCTCTGACGCCGCCATTGCGATGGAGCTTGGTTGTGACGGTGTTTTAATGAATACGGCCATTGCGGGGGCGAAGAACCCCGTTCAAATGGCGGAGGCGATGAACTATGGGGTTCGCGCCGGGCGCCTCGCATACCTTGCAGGACGGATTCCTAAAAAGCGCTACGCCCAGGCGAGTAGTCCGGTGGAAGGGATGATCGAGTAACCACAGAGATGGGGCGCCCTGATCTCCAGCCGCCTGACAAAAACAGCCATCCATCATGGCCAATCATGCCTGCTGTTGACTTTAAACTCCTTTTGATTGGGGATCGGAGCCAATCGAGGGGCCGGTCGCTTGTTCAGGTGGTTGAAGCGGCGGGCCGGGCGGGTGTCTCGGCGGTTCAGTTCAGAGAGAAGGACCTCTCTCTTCTGGATCAACTGATCCTGGCCCGGGAGGTCCAGGCCGTGACACGGCGGCTCGGAATGAAATTATTGATCAATGACCGGGTGGACCTTTGTCTGGCTTTGGAGGCTGACGGGGTCCATCTCCCTTCTTCCGGGTTGCCCGTGCGTATTGCGCGGTCACTGCTTGGGGTCAATCGGCTGATTGGAAGATCCTGCCACGGGGTTGAAGAGGTCATGCAGGCGGAGTTCGAAGGGGCGGACTACGTTCTGTTTGGGCCGATTTTTGAAACACCTTCAAAGCGTCCCTATGGTGCCCCCCTCGGCGTCAATCTCTTAAGAAGTGCTGTGCGGCAATCGTCCCTTCCCATTTTTGCGGTGGGCGGTGTGAAGAAGGAATGCCTGAAAGAGGTCCTTGAGGCGGGAGCCTTCGGTGTGGCGATGATTTCAGAGATTGGCCTGTCCCCAGAGATTGAAATGCGATGTCGGGAGGTTTTGGGAGAGGTTAACCTGTCCCTGCCAGAGGCGTAAATTTCTATATTTTATTCGGGTATTTTCTGCTGGTTTTCTCTGCTGGTTTTCTCGTTGTCCAGTCTGTATTTTAAAGGGACTGGTTAAGTTGACCAATCTGGAAGCGGGTGATAGAATCAAGCCAGAAGTGGGGGAGAAATATTTCTCCAAAATGCGAGAGGATCTGGGGGAGTAAAATCTGTGGCGGACCCTAAAAAAGATCGCGTAAAGGCCAGTTCATTCAAGGATACCATGAAGAAATTATCAGGACAGTTCGGGGGGGGCGATTCGGACGGCCCCGTCGCGGAGTACGAACGTGAAATCAAGAAGCTACAGGTGCAGATCGAATCGATGGAGCAGGAACTGCGGGGGCTTCGGCAGGCCCGCACCCAGGTGGAGCAGTCCTTAAAGCAAAACGAAAAGTTAACTGCTGCGTTGATGGAGGCAAAAAATCATATCGAGGCGTTAAAGAACGAGGTCGAGAAATTGACGGCGCCTCCGTCAAGCTATGCGATTTACTCTGGCCCCAATCAGGATGGCACGGTGAATGTTTTTATTTCGGGCCGAAAAATGAAAGTCAACCTCCATCCGGATATTGCGACGACCGATTTAAAAAAAGGCCAACAGCTTGTTCTGAACGAGGCACTCAATGTGGTGGAGGTTGCGGGGTACGAGCTGCAAGGGGAAGTGGTCCGCGTGAAGGATTTGTTGGGCGATGATCGGGCGATTGTGACCTTTCGCGCCGAAGAAGATCATGTGGTTGAACTGGCGGAACAGCTGTCTCGAGACCACCTGGCCGTGGGGGACAGTCTTTTATATGACCTTCGATCCGGGTATGCCCTTGAGAAGCTTCCAAAGGTGGAGGCGGAAGAGATGGTCTTAGAGGAAATCCCCGATGTCTCTTATGAGGATATTGGCGGTTTGAATGAGCAGATTCAGATTGTGAAAGATGCCGTGGAGCTTCCTTTCCTCTATCCGGAGGTCTACGCCGAGCACAAACTCCGGCCCCCGAAGGGGGTTCTTCTTTATGGGCCCCCTGGCTGCGGCAAGACCTTGATCGCAAAAGCAGTCGCCGCCTCCATTACCCGGAAGTTGCTGAATCGCTCTGGGAAAGAGATGCGGAGCTTTTTTCTGCATATCAAGGGGCCAGAGATCTTGAATAAATATGTGGGAGAAAGTGAGCGGCACATTCGCGAGATATTCAAAAAAGCCAGAGAGCGTGCGGAGGAAGGGCATCCGGTCATTATTTTCTTTGATGAGATGGACGCGCTGTTTCGCACCCGTGGCAGTGGGATCTCGTCGGATATGGAGGCAACCATTGTTCCCCAGTTCTTGTCTGAAATTGATGGCCTGGAGAGTCTCAGGAATGTAATTGTGATTGGGGCCAGCAACAGGCAGGACTTACTGGATCCGGCCGTACTTCGTGCGGGTCGTCTTGATATCAGAATCAAAATCGATCGGCCTGATGAGAAAGGGGCTGCGGATATTTTTAGAAAATATCTCACTGCGGATCTCCCCTACCATCCCGATGAAGTGGCGCGGGTGGGGGGCGATAGTGTTGCCATCGCAAAGGCGTTGACCCAGGAGGCTGTCAATGAAATGTATAGCCTTTGCCCTGAAAACGAGTTTCTTGAAGTGACCTATGCCAATGGGGAAAAAGAGATGCTCTATTTCAAAGATTTTACCAGCGGGGCGATGATTGAGGGGATTGTTTCCAGGGCGAAAAAACATGCCGTCAAGCGGGTGTTGAGCAGTGGAATAAAAGGGCTAAAGAAGGAAGACCTGATCCAGGCTATTCAGGAGGAATTTAAAGAAAACGAAGACCTTCCCAATACGACGAACCCGGATGACTGGGCGAAGATCGCCGGAAGAAGAGGCGATAAGATTGTCCATGTCCGTACGATGGTCAAGACGGCAGATGATCCCAAGCAAGTCGAAACGGTGACGACCGGGCACTATCTGTAGTCAAAAGATGAAAAGAGTCCTGGGGACGGAAACCGAATTTGGGATTGCCGACAAAAACTCTGGGACCCTTGATCCGGTTTCCCGCTCCATTTTTCTCGTTAACAAATATCCTCACCTTCCTGCCCCTTTCGCCCATTGGGATTATGAAAATGAAAACCCACTCATGGATGCCCGTGGGTTTGAGGCCGATGGTGAGCGGGAGCGTCCGGGTCTTGAGTACAACCGGCTCCTCAACAAGCTCCTCTCCAATGGGGGCAGGCTTTACGTGGATGGGGCCCATCCAGAGTATTCCACGCCGGAGTGTGTTAACGCCATGGAGTTGGTGGCCTACGAGAAGGCCGGGGAACGAATCTTAGAAACTTGCCTGGAGATCGCAAATTCGGTGAAAGAGGGGGGGAGCCAGTTTGTGATCTATAAAAATAATACCGATAACAAAGGGAACAGCTACGGATATCATGAAAATTATCTGGTGGACCGGGCCCTTCCTTTCGAGCGGATTGTCGCGCAGTTGACCCCTTTTTTTGTGACCCGACAGATTTTTGCGGGTGCGGGCAAGGTGGGTTCCGAAAATAAAACGGCGCACGCGCCCTATCAACTTTCCCAGCGGGCTGATTTTTTTGAGGTTTGGGTTGATTTAAACACCATGGTGAAGCGCCCGATTATCAACACGCGCGATGAGCCACACGCCGATGCGACCAGATACCGTCGTCTGCATGTCATCGTCGGGGATGCCAATATGTCCGAAGTGACCACCTATCTCAAGGTGGGGACGACACAGCTGGTGTTGGCGATGATCGAGGCAGGGCAGGAGGTGAAGGGGGTTGAGCTGGAAAACCCCGTCCGCAGCATCAAGGAAGTCTCCCATGATTTAACCCTGCGCAAGACGGTGAAGCTTACGGATGGGCGGGAGCGAACGGCGATTGAAATTCAACGGGCTTACCTGGAGCAGGCGGAACTTTACTTTGGGCAGGATCCGGACGCGAAAGATCTTCTGGTCCGATGGCGGGATGTTTTGGATCGTCTAAGTGAAGACCCGATGCAGCTCTCTCGGGAGGTGGACTGGGTGATCAAGAAGGCCCTCATTGAGTCTTATATGGGGCGTAAAGGGTGTGCCTGGAAGGACCCCCGTGTGGCCATGATGGACCTCCAGTATCATGATGTGACGCAGAGCAAGGGATTGTACTACATGCTGGAGAGAGGGGGACATGTGGAGCGACTCATGACGTCAGAGGGGATTGCCTTGGCTGAACTGCAGCCCCCTAAAAACAGCCGCGCCTATTTTCGGGGAGAGTGCCTGAAGAAGTTTTCGAAAGAAATTTATGCCGCGAGTTGGAGCTCAATCCTGTTTGATGTTGGGAATGCGACCATCAAAAGGTTGCCACTCATGGATCCGCTGAAGGGGAGCGAGGCGATGGTCGGTTCCCTTTTAAGTCGGGTGAAGAGTGTTGAGGAATTACTGGCCGCAATTTCAGGATAGGGAGAGAAGCGATGGCAAAGCAGGAAAAAAAACGGGCAGGGACGAAAGAGACCGAAAAAAAGGAAGAGGCGGTTACGGCCAATCCAGAGGTGACTGAAAAAGGGAAAAAAATCAAGGAAGAGATGGATAACTTAATGGATGAGATTGATGACGTCTTAGAGGAGAACGCAGAGGAGTTTGTGAAAAACTTTGTGCAAAAAGGAGGCGAGTAGGTGTTGCAATTTCAAGATTCGGGATCAAGTTTTTATCAATTACTGACCTCAAATTATCCCCATCTCCTTCCGTCGTCGTCCGGATATTTCGGGTCGGACAAGCAGGATATCTCCCTTTCCGTCCCCCATGGAACGACGATCCTGGCCCTGCACTTTCGCGATGGCGTGGTCATTGCGGGGGATCGCCGTGCCACGGAGGGGACCTCCATTTCAGAGCGCCGTATCGAAAAAGTTCATAAAACAGACCAGTTTTCTGCGATTGCGTTTGCGGGGGCCGCAGGTCCCTGTCTGGATTTGACGCGGCTTTTTCAGGTTGAGTTGGAACATTACGAGAAGCTGGAGGGGGTGGAGTTATCGGCGGAGGGAAAGGCAAACAAACTGGCGCAGATGGTGAAGGGGAATCTTCCTTTGGCAATGCAGGGTTTGGTCGTCATCCCGATTTTTGCCGCGTATGATATCAATCGGGCTTCCGGACGGATATTCAAATATGACGTTGTGGGAGGACAGTATGAAGAGACGGATTTTTATGCGGTCGGTTCAGGCGGACGGGATGCGAAAGGGTCTTTAAAGAAAATCTACAAGAAAAATCTTTCACGGGAAGAGGCGGTGGGGATTGCGGTGGAGGCTTTATACGATGCCGCAGAAGGGGATTCTGCGACCGGGGGGCCGGATCTGATTCGCGGTATTTTTCCCACGCTCAAGGTTTTGGACAGCGTGGGGGTGGTTGACGTGGCGGAGGAAGAGATTAAAAGAATTACCGAAGGACTGATCGCAAGACAGGAGGGAGCCTAATCATGCCGTTGCCGTTTTATGTGTCGCCCGAACAGATGGTCCAAGACAAGGCGGAGTATGCCAAAAAAGGCATTTCAAAGGGGAGGTCAAGCATTGCACTTGAATTCCAAAACGGAATACTTCTCCTGGCGGACAATCCCAGCTCGCTGAATAAAATTTCAGAGGTCTACGACCGAATCGCGTTCGCAGGGGCTGGCAAATACAGTGAATTTGAGAATTTAAGAAAGGCGGGGATTCGTCACGCTGACATGAAGGGTTACCTTTACAGCCGGGAGGATGTCACGGCCAAGTCGATGGCAAATGCCTATTCCCAATCGCTCGGGACGATTTTTAGCCAGGAGGTAAAACCATTTGAAGTGGATATCCTGGTTGTGGCGGTGGGCAGAGGAGAGGAACCGAATGAGATGTACCGCATCTCTTTTGACGGGAGCATTGCGGATGAGAAAAAGTATGCCGTTGTGGGGGGGAAGGCGGATGCGATCTTTACGCATTTGAAAGGGTGCTATACCTGTCTTCCCTTGAAAGAGGCGGTGGGGCTGGCGGTTAAATCGATGGAGGAGGTCTACACCCAAAAAATGAAAGTGGATGGCATCGAGGTTGCCGTGTTAGACAAAATACGAACCCACCGCACCTTCCGCAGGATTTCTCAAAAAGAGCTGTCTGACTTCTTGACGACCTAAGCGATGCACAACCGTATTTTTGGCATTGAAAGTGAATACGGTTTGATCTTCGCCCCCAGCGGGAAGATCTATCTGCCGATGGAGAAAGTTCTGGGATATATTTTCGAAGGACTCATCCCGAATAGCTGGCCATCCAATGCCTTTCTCCCGAACGGCGCCCGATTTTATCAGGATACGGGGTGTCATCCGGAGTATGCCACACCGGAATGTAATCATCTTTTCGATCTGGTGGTGCATGATAAGGCGGGAGAGCGCCTTCTGGAGTCGTGTCTTCCTGTGGCGGAGAGGCGGTTAAAAGAAGAGGGGCTTGCTGGAAGAATTTATATTTATAAAAATAACACGGACTCGATGGGCAACACCTATGGTTGTCACGAGAACTATCTCATGCGTCGGGATATTGATTTTTGGAAGGTGACCGAGCAGATGATTCCTTTTTTCGTGACGCGCCAGATTTACACGGGGGCGGGAAAGGTTTTGAAGGTCTCCGGAAAGACGCACTACTTTATCTCGCAACGGGCCCAGCATATCCATGAGAAATCGTCTTCTTCGACCACGTCTTCACGAAGCATTATCAACACCCGCGATGAGCCGCATGCGGACGCCGAGAAGTATCGGCGTCTCCACATCATTTTGGGGGATTCGAACATGTCTGAATATACGACCTACCTTAAAGTGGGGACGACGGCACTGGTGCTCTCCTTTATCGAGTCCGGGTTGAATGTGTCTGGGATGGAACTGGAAGATCCGGTCAAGGCAATTCGCGAGATCTCCCGCGATCTGACGCTGAAGAAGCGGGTTCGTCTGGCCAATGGGAGGGAGATGACGGCCATTGAGATTCAACGGGTTTATCTTGAGAAGGCGAAGGAATATCTGGCTTCTGATGCGACCGATGAGGTGAGCCTGGATGTGCTGGAACGCTGGGAGTATGTCCTGGATGAATTGGAAGAAAGTCCGCAACGGCTTTCACGTGAAATTGACTGGGTGATTAAGCGTGACTTGATTACGGCGTACATGGAAGAAAAGGGGTGTGGGTGGGATGATCCGCGCGTCGCGATGCTGGATCTTCAATACCATGACGTGAATCGGAACCGGGGACTCTATGCCTTGCTCTGCCGGCAGGATCTGGTGGAGCGGATTGCGACGGAGGGGGATATTGATCGGGCGATGGAGACCCCGCCCCAGACCACACGTGCGAAGGTCCGTGGTGATTTTATTCGCTTTGCAAAAGACAAAAACAGGTCTTACACGGTGGATTGGACCTACATTAAACTCAACGGTTACTGGGAAGAGACGATCCTTTGTATGGATCCGTTTGCCTCGTCTCACCCTCGCGTCACGGAGCTGATGGCCGCTGCCACGCCTCATAAGGGCCCGTAAATCTCACGGGCCGCTCTGTGGAGTGGAGTACGCAGGTTCTCTTCCAGCCTCTTCCATCTCGACCTTTTAAACAGCCTCATAGGAGGATTTCAACAGGGGGGTATCTTGTGGGCTATCTTGTGGGTTATTTCGGCCGTTCGTTCGTTTTTTTATTGATGTTTTTCTTTTCTGGGGGTGCAAGTTTTGTTCATGCCGCGCCTCTTCTGACGCAGGCCAAACAGGGAGAGGTCCTGTTCTTTCCCATCACGACCGCAATAGGGGGGCTTCCCCGGGGAAAATTCTTAGAGGCGTCGATTCCTTTTTTTAAAAAATCTGAAAAAGAGTATTTCACGATTCTGGGAATTGATATGGCCCAGTCCCCCGGGGTCTATCCCCTTGAAGTGGTTTGGGACGGGTGTGACGATTGCCCCATGGCGCGGTATGAGATTGAAGTGATCTCTTCTTCTTTCGGAACCCAGACGTTGAGTTTGCCGAAGGGAATGGTTGACTTGGATCCGCCCGCTTTGGCCCGTGTGGAACGGGAAAAGAAACAATTGCAATCTGTTTTTGTAGGGCGTTTAGGGCAAAAGCTGTGGGACGGGTCTTTTATCGTACCGGTTCAGGGGAAAATCCTGAACACGTTTGGTTTTAAGCGTATTCTAAATGGTCAGGTGAGAAATCAGCATAGCGGTGAGGATATTGGTGCGCCGATGGGGACGCCTGTCCTGGCCACAAATCGTGGAAAGGTTGTGGTGATCGGAGAGTTCTATTTTAATGGACACTCCGTGATTGTCGATCATGGCTTTGGATTTTTTACCATGTATTTTCATCTCTTGAGCATTGCGGTCACCGAGGGACAGATCGTAGAGCGAGGGGAGATACTTGGCCAGGTTGGGCAGTCAGGGCGTGCGACGGGACCGCATCTTCATTGGGGGGCAAAACTCAACGGAGCTCGGATTAACCCGTTTGCGCTACTGTCTCTTCCCTGACACGGTGAAGCCGCAAAAGGGCTAAGGTCCGATCCAGGGAGCAAGGCGAGCGTGAAGGGCGCGCGGGCCGTTTTCACAAGGTGGACTTTTTCAGCACCCTGTTAGAGCAAGTCTTCGTGGATGGTGATAACGGCCCGGGCTTTAATGGCCAGGGTATAAGCCTGTAACGACCTTTGCTGTTTTTGCAGCAGGTGATCGGCCATCGATTTCTCTGTCTCGGTGGGGTGTTCTTTTTCTACCTCGGCCTTCTCGACGGGGGTGAGTGCGGTGGCGCCTTTGACGATGTTTTTGGCCTTTTCAATGAGAAGTTCTGTGCGATGCCGTTGTTCGAACAGGGTGGGGGTCAGTTTCTCATTGGCGAGCACCCGCTTATAAAGCTGTGGGTTAAACGTTCCCTCTTTTTGAAAACCAGGGAGATGAATGACCGCATCACGTAGTTCCATGTCGGTGACAACGAGCTTCATGGCAAGCGCCTCTTGAGCCCAGAGGCGTCTCTCCACCAATTCTTCAATGACCAGTTTACGGAATGCTTTATCATCGTATTTTTCCTGAAGAAGATCCCGATAAAAACTGGAGGCGTTTTTATAGGCCCGCCGATATTCCTCGATCGTGATCTGCTCTTGATCCACCCGGGCGATGGTGTTGTCGTCGTTGTCGTCCCTGGGGATCCACAAGCCCATGGAAACAATAAAGGCGAGGGCGATGCCGCCCATAATGATCCTGAAAAACCAAGGATTATCGACGGTTCCCTGGCGCATTATTTTCAACACGGGCACCTCTGAATAACAGGATGAAAAGAGCCAGACGCTATCATGAGGTCTGTGAGAAAAGCAATGGCTTTACGGCGTACGGGGGGTGGGATTGATCCCTGTCCCTGTGAGGCGTTGATAGAGGGCATGGAACTGCTCGGTCGTGAGGGTCGGGTCTTGAAGCTGTTGCAGATGCTGGGCGGAAATCGGAATCTGAAATAGTTCATCAAAAATAGAGGCACCAAAGGTGAGGTAGTGGGGGGCCAGCCTCTCGGAAGGGAGCAGAAATTTGATTCCCCGGTTGTAGCGGAGGGCTTGTTGAATGGCCAAGCGGGCCACGGGGGCGGAAAGGTCTCGTCCAATCCCGATGTTTTCTGGTGGATGGCCCCGTGTGAAAAATTTAATACGGATCTTCGTGATGGCCTGTTTTTCGAAGGCCTCCTTGATGGCCATGGCGTCGTCTCGTTGCGCTCCGGACAGAGAGATTTCCACGAGAATTTTTCGATTCTTCTCGATCTTTTCGGTCTGCGGGGAGGGTCCGGGCGCTTCTGTGGAGGGGCTGACAAAACCTTCCGCCCAGAGCGGACCGAGAAGGCCGGTGATGGCGATGACCACGACGATCTGTTGGCTTTTATAAGACCATTTTGTTGACATGGGGCGGGATTATATCAGAAGGGGGGATTGCTTTACGAAGGGCCGGGTATTTCTTGACAATTTTTCTGCCGCTATGATAGCGTTCGACGGTTTTCCGCCCTGCGGCTTTCTGATCGCCTGAACGATAGCCGGAGCCGATTCGATGACACTTTTTAAGGAGTTTTTATCATGAAAAGATATCTGTTAGCCCCTGGGCCCACCCAGGTCTCTCCAGAGGTTTTACTGGCAATGGCCCAGCCGATCATTCACCATCGCGCCCCGGAATTTATCAAGCTGATGGATCGGATTCGGCAGGATCTGAAGTGGCTCTTCCAGACGCAAAACGATGTCTTGGTGCTCGCTTCCACGGGAACGGGTGGCATGGAAGGCTCGGTCTCAAACTTCCTCTCTCCTGGCGATCACGCGCTGGTGGTCAATGGCGGCAAGTTCGGAGAGCGGTGGCTTAAAATCTGTCAGGGCTATGGGGTCAAGGCGGAAGAAATTAAGGTCGAGTGGGGCTATGGGGTGAGGCCGGAGGCCATTGAGGCGGCCCTTCAGAAAGACCCCTCGATTAAAGCGGTTTTTACCCAGGCCTCCGAAACCTCCACAGGGGTGGCCCATCCCATTCGTGAGATCGCAGAAGTGGTGAGAAGACGGGAAGAGTGCCTGATGGTGGTGGATGCTGTTTCCGCGATGGGGGTGTTTGATATTCCCACCGATGCCTGGGGACTGGATGTTGTGGTGACCGGGTCTCAAAAGGCGCTGGCGCTTCCCCCTGGACTCGCCTTCGTCTCCATTTCTGACAAGGCCTGGCGGCAGGCGGACAAGGCGAAGAATGCCAAGTTCTATTTCAATTTCAAAAAAGAGCGTGATTCCCAGACGAAAAATCAAACCGCCTATACCGCAGCCGTCTCGCTGATGGTGGGGCTGGATCAGTCTCTGAAAATGCTCAAAGAGGAGGGCCTTGCCAATGTGTTCTCCCGCCACCGAAATCTGGCGGACGCCACCCGTGAGGCGATGAAGGGGATTGGCCTTTCTCTGTATCCCAAAGAATATCCGAGCGACTCGGTCACGGCAGTCTCGGCGCCGGAAGGCTATGATGGTCAGGTGATCTATAAGGACCTTCGGACGAAATATGGGATTACGGCGGCCGGCGGACAAGATCAGCTCAAGGGTAAGATTTTCCGCATTGCCAACATGGGGTATATGGATACCTTCGACACCATTATCGCGGTGGCGGCGGTTGAAATGGTCTTGAAAGGGATGGGACATCCCCTGATCCTTGGAACCGGGGTTGGGATTGCCCAGCAGATCCTTTTGAAAAAGTAGCAGGAGGTTATGAGATGAAGGTTTTGGTCAGTGATGCTTTGTCCGCGCAGGGGATTGATATCCTCAAAGGCGCCGGTCTGGATGTGGCGGTTCAAACCAAGCTCACGCCGGCACAGCTTATTGAAGCCATCCCGGATTACGATGGTCTGATTATCCGAAGCGGAACCCGTGTGACCGCCGAGGTTATTTCGGCTGCGAAACGGCTCAAAGTTATTGGCCGGGCCGGGTCCGGGTTGGATAATGTGGACCTTCCTGCCGCGACGGCCCGTGGCATTGTGGTGATGAATACGCCAGGCGGGAATACTGTCACGACGGCAGAGCATACGTTTGCCCTGTTGGTCTCAATGGTTCGGCAAATTCCACAGGCCCATGCCTCGGTCAAATCCGGGAAGTGGGAGAAGAATAAATTTATGGGCGTGGAACTCTTTAACAAGACGCTCGGAATTATCGGGCTGGGACAGATTGGAAGCCATGTTGCGAAATTGGCTCAAGGGGCGCGGATGACCGTGATTGCCTATGATGCCTATCTGACCCCCGAAAACGCAAAAAAGGCGGGCGTGGAACTGGTAGATTTGAATACCCTGTTTGCACGCGCGGACATCATTACCCTGCATACTCCTTTGACCGCCGAAACGAAATATCTCATTAACGCCGCCGCGATTGAAAAGATGAAACAGGGGGTGCGAATTATCAATTGCGCGCGCGGGGGAAATGTGAATGAGGCCGACCTCTATGCGGCGATGCAGAGCGGTAAAGTCGCTGCCGCAGCCTTTGACGTTTTCGAGAAAGAGCCGGTGGACCCTGCCCACCCGCTGCTGACGCTGGATAACTTTATCTGCACGCCCCACCTGGGTGCGGCGACGCTGGAGGCCCAGGAAAATGTGGCAACCGCCATCGCGGAACAGGTGGTTGATTTTCTGGTGCGGGAGGTGGTCCGCTATGCGGTGAACCTGCCCTCCATTCCAGCGGACTTGATCCCCAAGGTTCAGCCGTATGTCGCCCTGGCGGAGAAGATGGGCCTGTTCATGGGGCAGACGATAGAGGGGGGAATCGAAGAGGTGACGATTGCTTATCGGGGAGAGGTCTCCGAGGTCCCGACAGCCACCCTCACCTTGGCGGCCCTTAAAGGTCTGCTCTCTCCCATTCTTGAAGAAACGGTGAACTATGTGAATGCGCCGGCGATGGCCAAAGCGCGTGGCATTTGTGTGAACGAGGTCAAAAGCTCGGATGCCGGAAATTTTTCAAGCCTGATTTCTCTACAGGTCCAGGCGAATGGAAAACGGTATGAGGCGTTGGGCGCGGTCTTTAATAAGACCGAGCCGAGATTGGTAGAAGTCAACAAGGTGGCGCTGGAGGTGATCCTCGAAGGGAATATGCTTTATATCGCCAATGAGGATCAGCCGGGCGTCATTGGCAATCTGGGGCTTGCTTTGGCAAAGAACAAAATCAATATTTCCAGGATGGAACTTGGCCGGCAAAAATTGGGGGGCAAGGCCATTTCCGTGGTAGGGGTGGATGCTGTGGTCCCGTCGGAGGTTTTGCAAGAGATCAAATCCCTCGCGCATGTCCTTTCAGTCAAACAGGTTCGATTATAACGCCGCCTTATCCGTCTGATGAACGGGGGCCCCGCGAGGGCCCCTGCGTGGGTCACAGACCCCGGCTCTCTCCTTGCTCGGGCCGCAGGCCGAAATTCTAACAGGTTATTGAACAGCCTGCCCTTTTTATAGGTTTTTCAACATTCTAATCTCTCATGAAATTCTCTAAAAGCCAAAAAGCATTTATTCCCAAGGGGGTGGCCACCTTCCTTCCGGAAGGGACAGCGCGCCGCCGCGCCATTGAGCGGGAGATTCTTTCCCTTTTCTCCCGCTGGAAATATCAGGAGGTCACGACCCCCATTTTTGAGTATCTGGATATTTTTTCTCTGGGGGTGGGGGAGGAGTTTCTGAATCGGGCCTATAAATTTGTGGATCGCGCAACGGGGCGGATGATGGTCTTGCGTCCTGATGTGACGCCCCAGATTGCACGCATTGCCGCGACGCTTCTGGCCGATCGCCCTCTTCCGATGCGGCTTTGTTATTCGGCCAATGTGTTTCGTCATGAAGACGAGCATGCGGGGAGAGAACGTGAGATTTTTCAAATGGGCGTGGAATTGATCGGCCCGTCGGATGCCGCCTCCGATGCGGAGATCATTGAGCTCGCCATCGAGACGCTCCGCCGTCTGGGGCTGATGTCGTTTAAGGTGATCCTGGGACAAATGGAATACACCCGAGGGATTTTGCACCCGCTGGAGTCCTCCCCGGCCCTTTTTAAGCAGGCCCTTGCCTTGATCGCGAGGAAGGAGGCGTCTCCCCTTTCTGACTTGCTCCGATCAGAAAAAATCCCGCCACGGTTGTGTCAGCGAATTCTCTCTCTTTTGAGTCTGTTTGGCGGCGAGGAGATATTGAAGAAGGCCAGTGCCGACACGGCGCCCCTTCGTTTAGGACTTAAACGGATTCGGGAGATCTACGCAAAACTCCGGCGGAGTGGGTATGCGGACTATCTGCTGGTGGATCTTGGCGAGGTTCGGGGACTTGATTATTACACGGGGACGATCTTTGAATTGTATGCGGATGGCGTCGGCACAACGTTGGGGGGAGGCGGGCGCTACGACGACCTGTTGGCAAAGTTTGGATCGCCTCATCCCTCTACCGGTTTTGCCTTGAATATCGAACGGATAGAAGAAGCCCTGGAAAAAATATGAACGATTTGATCCAAAAGCTTCCCCCGCAGGATGTGGATGCCGAGCAGGCAATTTTGGCGGCCATTTTGCTTCAAAACCAGGCGATCAACAAGGTGGTGGATGCCCTGCAGAAGGACGATTTTTACAAAGAGGCCCATCGTAAAATTTATCAGGCGATGCTTGATCTCTATCAAAAAAATGAGCCGATTGATCTGATTACTTTAAGCAATCATCTGCGGAGCCTCCCCTGGCTTGAGCATACGGGTTCTCTGCTTGAGGCCATCGGAGGGGCCACCTACCTGGCACAGATCATGAACGCGGTCCCCACAGCGGCCAATATCGGTCATCATGCCAAGATCGTGCATGAAAAGGCAGTCTTGAGAACGCTCATTGGGGTGAGCACCGATATTGTGACTGAATGCTATGAGCGGCCGGACGATGTGGAGAAGCTTTTGGATCGTGCTGAACAGGGGATTTTTGAAATATCAGAGCGGAGCATGAAAAGTGCCTTTGTGCCGGCGAAGGCATTGGTGAAGACTGCTTTTGAGATTATCGAAAAACTCGCGGATAAAAAAATGACCGGCCTGCCCAGCGGGTTTAACAAACTGGATGAACTGACGGCGGGGCTTCAGGCCTCTGATTTGATTATTATCGCGGGGCGTCCCTCGATGGGAAAAACTGCTTTTGCCCTGTCACTGGCCCAACATGTGGCCCTCCGAGAGCATGGCACGGTGGGGATTTTCAGCCTGGAGATGTCCAAAGAGCAGCTCATGCTTCGGATGCTCTGTTCCGAGGCCCGGGTGGATGCCAGCCGGATTCGCACCGGCCATCTGGGACATGCTGGCAATGACCATTGGACGAGCCTGATTCACGCGGGGGGAAGATTATCGGAGGCCTCCATTTTTATTGATGATGCCTCGTCCATTTCTGTCCTTGAAATGCGGGCCAAGGCGAGGCGCTTAAAGGCCGAGCACCAACTTAGCCTTCTGATTGTTGATTACCTCCAACTGATTCATGGTCGGGGAGATGCCAATAGCCGCGAACAGGAGATCTCGGAGATTTCCCGCTCCCTAAAGGGATTGGCGAAGGATTTGAGAATTCCTGTGATTGCCCTGTCCCAGTTAAACCGCGCGGTGGAGACTCGTGAGAAACGGCGGCCCATGCTGGCCGATCTTCGGGAATCTGGGGCGATTGAGCAGGATGCCGACGTGGTGATGTTTATCTACCGGCAGGAGGTCTATGAACCGTGCAAATGTCCGAGAGAGGGGAATTGTGTTTGTGGGCGAAGGGGGATTACCGAGATTATCATCGGCAAACAGAGAAACGGCCCGATCGGCATCGCGAAACTTTATTACAACGCCCGCTTTACCCGCTTTGAAAAATTAGACGAAAGCCACCCGGCCTATCTGATTGACAGCTGACCCTCTTCGCCGGGCTCTCAACCCCCGGAAATCCTCAAGTCTGTTTGAGTCCGCCCCACCCTCTCGATTCCCCGTCCCTCGCTAATGGCAGTAAGGCATGCCGGACCCAATTCCCTACTAGTCACGTGCGTGTGGTTGTCATGCGATTGTCAACTATCAAGGGTTTGATCAGCTTGATCTCGGACTTAATTTCTCGGGACACATCCCAGAGATCCACTGCACGCTGTGCGTTTAGCCAGAACTCGGGAGAGTTGCCAAATAAACGCGAGAGCCGGACCGCCATCTCCGGACTGACTGCCCGCCGTTCACGAAGAAGCTCGTTCATGGTCTGACGCGAAACGTCTATGGCACTCGCAAGACTAGAGACGGAAAGGTTGTAGTCGGGCAGAAAATCTTCGCGAAGCATTTCCCCCGGGTGAATGGGCCGAACCTTTTTCTTCCCTGTATTTGGAATGCTCATGGGTTACCTCACATCAGTGATAGTCCCTGATCTCCACATCATAGGCATCGCCGTCTACGAACCGGAAGCAGATGCGCCATTGGTCGTTGATGGCCATTGCGTGCTGTCCCTTTCGGTTTCCTCCAAGTTTGTGCAACCGATTCCCTGGAGGAACACGGAGGTCATCGATGTGTATTGCCAGATCAATGTACTCAAACTTTCGCCTTGCCCGCCGGACTATTTCTGACGGGAGCCGATTAAAACGACCTCTTTCGAACAACTCCCGCGTCTGTCTGTCCGTAAACGTCTTGATCACAACCTAACTGTAATCCATCACGTGACACTTGTCAATGCTGCTGATCTGCCGCCCAACGCGGGGCTGAGCCGCACGGACAGGCGGCGCGAATCACGACAGACGATCAACGAAGCCGAAGACCTTCGCACGCCGAAACCCCGCCGCTTGTTGGGCGGAGTTTATTTTGTCTTTGAATGTGTCGGGGGAAAATCCTCTGAATGTCCCCTTTTCTGGTTATTATTCGTCGTCTGGATCGTCGCCGTTCTTTTCGGTTGCCTGCTCGATGTCCTTGTTCTCCTCGTAATCAGGAGCGACATCCACCGTCTCTATTTCAGGTCGGATACCGTATAACCGCTCAAGATCCCAGCCTGTAATCCACGACTTGATGTACTGGCGCATCGATTTCGTGCTTGTTATTTCACCGACCGTAACCGCAGGTGCATTCCAGCCATAGGCCTCGGAATAGAAGCCGCGTATTTTGTTGAGGCTGTCTTGCAGCAGTTCGGCAGTTGGAGTCTGCAATAACACCTGCTTCTCCATCAGTGTGGTTATACCGAGACGGGCGCGCTCGGCGGCTTTTCGCTCGTTCTTGTCCGAAAGAATCGTCGGCGCATGCTCGTCGTCGCGCCGATTGCGGATCACCTCGCTTGTGAAATCGTCGGTGATGGCGGCCACCGTGACCACGCCGGAGACTCTTTCCTCGGCATCGAGACCGAGCCAGCGCGCCAGTTCGGCATAGCTACGGCTGCGCTGCAGAAGGCTGTAGCGGCCGATAAGTTCGACCTCGTCGAGGAGCATTACCCAGCCGCTATAGCCCGCGGCTGCGATCAAGCGCGGCACGAAACACAACCGCTGCCGAATCAGGTCCGGTTGTTTGATTGGCGTAAGTACGAAGCGCTTCACCGCGTCGACTTCACGCAGCCATTGCCTGACGGTGGCAAGGCTGATCTTGCCGCCGGCGAAGAACCGAGCGATCTGCTGCACCCGTTCCGGGAACATATCCGGATGCGGGAATAGATACAGCAACCCAGCGAACAACGGTGAGAGTCCGGACGCTGCACTTTCGGCCCAATGGAGCAGTTCGTCATAGGCATCACCGCCTTTCCTCCCAAACTTCGAGAGCACAGCAGTCATGGCATCGTCGTTGCCATTCGGCACGATGGCATTTCGAATCGCGGAAACATAGAGCTTGCCGAGATCAAAGAGCGGGGTCTCCTTGCTGATGACGACCCAGCTCACAATGAAATTCTCCGTGAGTGCCAAGTCCTGGAGGTAGCCAAGCAGGTGTGACTTGCCGGTGCCGAACCCGCCGGCGATCACTTGACCCATCGCCTGGCCGCCATCTTTGAGTTGCGTCTTGCAGCTCCGAAGATTCTCCTCGAAGCGTTCGGAGATTTTAGCTTCAGCCGTTCCAAGCAGTCGAATTGCCACGCGATTTGGCACACCCGCTCGCAATGCCTCGATAGCCCTACGTTCGTCGCTCATCAGGAAATCCCTTCTCTTCGGTTTCAGCCTGCTCTGTTTTCGATGACAACCATCGGTGCCAGAGGATTACTCTTCTCTTGGGCGCGCACATCGTCCCAGATGCGCATTTTCAGCGGGTCGTAAGCGCTGACGCTACGCTTGGGATCGCCGTCAATGAACGCGTGATTGGCAAATACTGCGACGAAAAAACGTTCGCACATATCTGCGTCGTCGACCAACTGGCGCAACACTTCGTAAGCGTCCATCACCGCGCCCGATGTGTAGCGCAGCGTCCCTTCCACTTCCGGCGCAGTGAGTGTCACGCTGCGGATATCGACGGTAAGGAGCAGACCGGTGCGACCGGCGAGCATGAGCCACCGGCACAACGACCGCAACATGGCGCGGGCATTATGCCGGGCGATCTTCGCATAGATGTTCGCGTTCTTGAGCGGGCCGAGGAGCCTTAGCTCACCGCGCAACCACTGGAGAATTGGTGCAACGGTCTCACCGCCATGATCCGCCGGGGCCAGGCGGTTGATGCACAGTTGCGTAATAGCAAGTCGGAAATCCTGGGCCATGCGGGTGTCCTTCATCAAGTCGCGAGTCAGCCACTTCTTGAAATCGCGGTGTAGAATGGTAGCGTCCGTCTGGTTGGTTTCGGCGACATCCTTCAATACGACCGGCTCGCCCGGATTGGGCCATTGGTATCCCTGCCGCTGGAATAGCCCTTCCACGAAACGCTGCGCATCCGCCTCCCAGTCAATCTGGCGGGATACCGCAAAGAACACTTGCTGCATCATGTGCAGCTTCACGTCGGCGCTGCTGACTCGAGCAAAGACAAGGCCCTGCTCGGCGGCCTGGCCGACGAGACCCGCATCCAGCGCCGCAATACCCGCATCGTCCGCAACCACGAACTTAACCGCCGCCCCGCCCTTAACGATGAAGTCGCGGAGATATTCCTTGTCGATCAGTTCGAGCCATTCATTCAGTATCACCGCCATGTTTCACTCCTTGTCAAACCGAATGCCAACGTAGATCCTCTCGTTACCCGCCTGATCAACGACCGTCAGTCGCTGTCTGACGATTTTCGTACCCGTGGATGCCGGCAAGGCAAACCGCCGCCCGTCTTTCGTACGCAGATCAGGCTTCCGGTCGAGCAAGTGGATGTCGCGTGCGAATTCCTCCTTAGAATATTCCCGCTCGGAGCCGGGTAAGAGCGTCAGTAATTCATGAATCGCAAGGAGTGGCACGACTGGGCCGTTGCCGGGCATCGCTGGCGTCCAATCACGCAGAATTTGCCCGCCTATCCGGGAGTATGCATCAAACAGCGTTTCCAATAACTTCTGCTCGTTGAAGCGCTGTGGCCTCTTTTGCCGAGCCAACAGCACCCTGACCAGTTCTATCGGCCGCAAGCGGTGCTCGGGTTTGCGATCAACCATCACGGCCGCGTCCTTGCCCGAAAGCGTCAGCAGCATCGGAAAGCAGTAGACGCGGCCATCCCGCTCAAACAGTTTCAGTCCGGCGCGCTCCGCCTCCTGCAACAGCTCCTTCAGGTATCCTCCGTCAGCAAAATACGGCTCAATCTCGAACTTCCACGACGAGTCTGCGTTTGCCATTGCTTCGGCGAAACGCTTGGCGGCATTGCGCCCCTCGGCAAGGGCTTTGGTCAAATCGCGAAGTCGACCGACCTTTGCGCTGCTCTGCACTTTTTTCAGTGAGGCTATGGCAGATTTTGCGTCCTTGGACGCCACCGCGAGTTGACCCTCAAGGGCACTCAATGCCTGTTCTATAACCATCACGTTATCCAATAATTAATACAAATTTCCCAATGCTTCGATCGTCAAACGGGCTTGTTTTTTGTGCCAGGAAGGGCCAGCTTACTCTCTCTTGTTATTCTAATCAAAAATCGCAGAGATTCATTCACCGATTTGGAATCCGGAAACACATCCGCTACATCTGGCTCTAACCGGATGATCGACCCGCCGAAGTTCGTCCGATCAGGACCGACCTTTCTCCCTCGTAAGCTCCTCAAATCGTACTCAGGCCGAAGATCATCCTTCATGGTTTTTTCAACCTTCTTCATAAACTTCTCGCTCCATTCGGGTTGTTGCTCTTGCGCTAATCAAACGGACTACGTTCTCTCGTTCCGTATTAGAATACGATCAATAAGCGATCGCGCTTCGACTGTCCGATGATAACATACCGATGCTCATCATCGGAATGGTCAGGATCGTAGAAATCAACATAGAGCGGATCATCGAAGACGGTCTTGGCTTCGCCAAACGAAACCCCGTGTTTTGTCAGATTGACTACCGCTTTGTTCTCATCCCACTCGAATTCCACAGGCACGAGTATAGCATCAGGCGCTTCAGATCATTCATTTGTTCCTTGTAAATAAGGCATGCCAGACCCTATCCCAGACCCCATTCTTCCTATCCCCATTCCCTGTCGTATCAGCGACTTGATATTGCGCAGGCATGAAAATGCCGATCAATTATGGTAAAGAATACGGAGACACTTTGGAAAGGG
>CAYRGU010000077.1:0-10539 GCA_964423845.1 uncultured Nitrospirota bacterium | reverse complement strand
GGCACCTCTAAAAACCTACTGTGCGGCCCGATTGCTGCGTTGCGCGGTACTCGTAATCCTCATGTACAAACACGTACACTGCGGTTCCTGCGTTCCGTGCGCCTTGCAATCAGACCGCTCGCTACGGTTTTTAGAGGTACCCTATAATGCCTGGGTATAAATTTCCATAAAGTCCTCCCGACGAACGGGACGCGGGTTGCACTGATGGCAGACATCTTGAAAGGCAATGTCCGCAAGGATCGGGAGATCCCGCGATACAATTCCCCTCTCGGAAAGGCGCCCCGGAATACCGATCTGGGCTTTTATGGCCGTCAGCCAATGGATGAATCCCGCCGCGCTTGCGTCCTTGAGGCCTACGGCCTGGGCCATCCTTTCGAAACGGTCACGAACCACGGGGAGGTTGAAGGGGAGGGCATGGTCAATCATGATGCCGTTCGCCAGGCCATGGTGAAAATTGGCATGGGTGGACAGGGCATGGGCCAGGGAGTGGGTGAGCCCCAGCCCTTTCTGGAAGGCGACAGCCCCCATGAGGGAGGCCATCATCATCCCACTTCTCGCCTCAATCTCGCGGGGGTGGCTGACCGCGCGTGGAAGATGGATGGCCGCGAGGCGCAATCCTTCCAAGGCAACGCCGTCGCAGAGGGGATGGTATCCCTTTGAGAGATACGACTCCACGCAGTGCGTGAGGGCGTCCATTCCGGTGGCTGCGGTGACCTGCGGGGGTAGATCGAGGGTGAGCTCCGGATCGGCAAAAACAGTTCGCGCCATCAGACGGGGAGAGAAGAATATCTTCTTGATATGGGTGGCCTCATCGGAGATCACCGCGCTTCGCCCGACTTCGCTTCCCGTCCCCGACGTGGTTGGCAACGCCACCCAGAAGGGAAGTGGCTGATCGATGGGGCGCGCGTCTGTCAGGCCATCCTCATAGTCAAAAAGATCCCCCGGGTGATGGATCATCAGGGCGATTGCCTTGGCAACATCCAGAGCGGCCCCGCCGCCCAGCCCAATCAGGCCATCGGCATGATGATTAAGATAGGCACAGACCCCGGCGGTCACCTGTGACTTGACCGGGTTCCCATCCACGTCCGAAAAGAGGGCGGGGGCCATCTTGTGATCGGAAAGCCCCTTTTGAATTTCGCCAGGGAAGTTCAACTTCGCGATTTGCCGATCGGTGACGATGAGGGGACGGGTGATCCCTTCTTTTTGAAGGCAGGCAGAAAGCTCGTCCCGGACCCCAGCCCCAAAACGGATGACGGTAGGGAAGTTAAACGTCACTCTGTCCATCATGACCTGTTAGATAATCTCAAAATATCTTTTCATCTCCCAATCAGTGACCGACTCCTGGAACCGCTTCCATTCCCAAAGGCGTGTGGCCACGAAGTGGTCTACAAATTCATCTCCCAAAAGCGCATGGGCCAATTTTGACTCGGACAGACGCCTCGTCGCCTCGTAGAGATTTCTGGCGAGCGGGACGCCCTTCTCTTCCTTGTAGGCACTGCCAACGACGGGTGCGTCGCTGAGCAGGAGGCCGTTTTCGATGCCATAGAGGCCGCTCGCAAGGGCGGCGGCAAGGGCGATGTAGGGATTGATGTCCGATCCGGGAATGCGGACCTCGACCCGGGTTGATTTCGGCCCCCCTGGAATGACCCGGAAGGCCGTGGTGCGATTATCCACGCCCCATGTGGCCCGGGTGGGGGCCCAGAACCCTTCAACAAGCCGTTTGTAGCTGTTGACCGTGGGCGCAAAAAACGGAAGAAGGTCAGGAAGACAGGCCAGTTGGCCCGCCAGAAAACTCTCAAAGAGAGGACTCATCTTTGAGGGATGGGCGTGATCGAAGAAAAAATTATCTGTTTGGGCCAGATCCCACAGACTTAGATGGATGTGCCCGCTGCAACCGGGGAGATTCACGTTCCATTTGGCCATGAACGAGGCCATGATCCCATGTCGGTAGGCGATTTCCTTCACCGCAGTCTTCAATAAAATGGCACGATCTGCGGCTTCGAGCGCATTGCTGTAAAGAATGGCCGCCTCAAAAACACCGGGACCTGTTTCCGTATGAAGGCCCTCCAGCGGAACACCAAAATCCGCGAGCTGATCCATTAAATCCGAAAAGTAGGTTGGGTTGACGCCGGTTCGCAAAATGGAATAGCCAAACATGCCGGGGGTGAGCGGTTCGGGCGCGGCGAATCCCTTTTGGGCCAGGGAATGGGGGGTCTCTCTGAAGTTAAACCACTCAAACTCCATGCCACATTTTGGCTCAAATCCCCGGTCGCGGGTTTTTCCGATGACCCGCTTTAAAAGCTGTCTTGGACAGAGGGGAAGCGGCTGGCCTTTGCCATCCTCGAAGTCCCCCAGAAAGAAGGGGGTAAACCCATCCCAGGGGACCTTGCGATAGGTGTCCAGATCGAGTTTAACGAGGGCATCGGGATAACCGGTGTGCCATCCGGTATAGGGGGTGTTGTCATAGCAGGTATCGGCGCTGTCCCAGCCGAAGACCACGTTGCAGAGACCAAAGCCGCTTTTCGCGGATGAAAGGAACTTCTCCCGGTGAAGGTATTTTCCGCGTAAGACCCCATCGATATCGGAGACTGCCACCTTCACCTTTTGCAGACTGGAGTGTTCGATCTGTTCTAAAACATACCGGTCATATTCCGCATTGCTCATGGCGCGGCCTTCGGGGGGGGCTGTACGGGAGGGGTTGGGCTCGGGGCTACGGATGCGGGGGGGGCTGCTGCAGGAGCGGGAGATGCCTTGGTTTCTGTAAAGTCCTCCGTGACGGAACGGCCTTTTTTGAGAAGCGAGAGACTTAGAGAGGTGACCATAAAGACAATGGCGGCGCCAACGGTCAGCTTGCTTAAGAAAGTGGCGGCGCCACGGCTTCCAAAAAGGCTTTGGCTGGATCCGCCAAAGGCGGCCCCCATCTCCGCCCCTTTGCCCGCCTGAAGCAGAACGACCCCGATCAAAATAATACAAACCAGAACATGAAGGACAACGACTAACGTGTACATGATTTCTCCTTGTGTGCAACGATACCGATTTGAATCATTCTTAAAAAACCTTCCGCAGAGAGACTGGTCCCCCCCACGAGGACCCCATCCACATGCCTCTCTCGCATCAGAGAAGCGATATTTTTCTCATTCACGCTTCCGCCATAAAGCAGGCGAGGGGGGGGGCCGTTCGGATCCCGCGTGGCCAATTCCTCCGCCATTTTTGCGTGCATCTCCTCCACCTCCGCCTCGGAAGGGGTGACCCCGGTGCCAATGGCCCAGACCGGCTCGTAGGCGACGAGAAAGGTCGGGATAGAAGAGGAGGTATCGGCCTCCCTCCCGGTCAAGTCTCCCGGCCCTCGCAGGGCCCGTAGCCCTTGCAGGGCCTCGGCCAACTGCCGCTGAACAACCGCCCAGGTCAGTCCCTCATCCCGCTCGGCCTTCGTTTCACCGACACAGAGGATGGGGACCATCCCCGCAGTCCATGCCGCCTGGACCTTTTTCTGGACTTGACTTCCGGTCTCGCCAAAAATATGGCGACGCTCCGAGTGGCCGATGATGACATATTGACAGAACTCGCGCAACATGGCCGGGGCGATTTCACCCGTATAGGCACCCCGTTCTTCATAATACATGTTTTGTCCTGAAATCCCGATGGAGGATAGACCGCGTTTGACTTTCTCCGCAACGGAAGAGAGGGCCGTATAGGGTGGGGCGAGGATGATTTCAGCGTCTTGGGAGGGGAGATGCGTTGCTTCAAGGATGTCGAGGTAGGCCATCGACTCGGCGACGGTCTTGTTCATCTTCCAGTTGGCCACAAAACAGGGGGTAGTCATCTTGAATGATCTCCGATCACAGCCGTGAACCTGCGCGACTATAACTCTTTGCTGGGAAGGACGGAAAGGCCAGGGAGCTCTTTCCCCTCGAGAAGCTGAAGCGCCGCGCCGCCGCCCGTTGAAATAAAAGAGATGTTCTCCGATTCTCCAGCCTTGTGAACAGCCAGGGCCGTCTCTCCGCCTCCCACAATGGTCAGGGCATAGGCGTTGGCGACGGCATGGGCCACGGCGGAAGTGCCGCGGGCGTAGGCGTCCATTTCAAACAGGCCCATCGGCCCGTTCCAGAGAATGGTCTTGGCGCTTGCGATGACTTCGGTAAAGAGATGGACCGAGGCGGGGCCGATGTCGAGACCGATCCACCCCTTCGGAATTTCCTGAACGGGGACGAGCTTGGTCTCCGCGCCAGGATCGCGGCTGGGGGCGACCACGCAGTCGACGGGAAGGTAGAATTTGATCCCTTGACGGGTGGCGTGGCCCTTGATGTGCCGCGCGAAAGAAAGCATGGAATCTTCGACCAGGGAGTTTCCGACTTCTACCCCGAAAGCCTTCAGGAAGGTGAAGGCCATCCCCCCCCCCACGATCACCTTGTCCACCTTCTTCTCCAGGTTTTCGATGACCCCGATTTTTCCAGAGACCTTGGCGCCGCCAAGGATGGCAAGAAACGGCCGGGCCGGATTGGCCACCGCCCCCTCGAAATAGGAGATTTCTTTTTTCATCAGGAACCCGCACCCCTTCGCCTTGATGAAGGGGGCGATGCCGGTGACCGAGGCATGGGTGCGATGGGCGGTCCCAAAGGCGTCATTGATATAGACCTCCGCACCCAGATTGGCCAACTCCCGCGCGAAGGTTTCATCGTTGGCTTCTTCTCCCGCGTGAAAGCGAAGATTCTCCAGCAGAAGGACATCTCCCGGAACAAGACGTTCGACCATGTTGAGCACCTGGGGGCCGATGCAATCGGGGGCAAAGTAGACCTCTTTCCCCAGGAGGCGTCCCAGGCGTTTTGCCACAGGGGCCAGAGAGAGCCTGGGATCAAACCCCTTGGGACGATCCAGATCTGAGGCCAGAATCACCTTTGCCCCTTCGTCAATGGCAGAGTTGATCGTCGGGAGCGTGGAGCGGATCCGGGTCTCGTCGGTGATGTTCAGGTCGTGGTCCAGGGGAACGTTAAAGTCGGTCCGGATCAAGACCCGCTTATCCCGAATGGGAATGTCTTCAATGGTCATTTTGTTGATATTCATGGGCGGGGTCCTTCTGGGGTGAACGATTCAGCGGGCCGTGTTTTTCAGCATGTAGAGAACCAGGTCTTTCAGGCGACAGGAGTATCCCCACTCGTTGTCATACCAGGAAATGATCTTGACCATTCTCTGGCCGAGGACCCGGGTGAGGGGGCCATCAACGATGGAGGAATAGGGGTTCCCGTTGAGATCAATGGAGACTAACGGGTCTTCGCTGTAGAGTAGAATCCCGGCCATCTCTTTCCTGGCCGCCTCGGCCATGGCCGCTTTGACCGCCGCTTCCGTCGTATCGGATTCCAACTCGGCCACAAGATCGATCACCGAAACATTGGGCGTTGGCACGCGGATGGCCATCCCATCGAGCTTTCCCGCAAGCGCCGGGATGACCTCGGAGATGGCCTTGGCCGCTCCGGTGGTTGTGGGGATCATCGAAAGACCCGCAGCGCGTCCCCGTCTTAAGTCCTTGTGCGGGAGATCGAGAAGCTGTTGATCGTTGGTGTAGGAGTGAATGGTGGTCATCAGGCCCCGTTTAATGCCAAATTGTTGCATCAGCACCTTGGCGACGGGGGCCTGTCAATTGGTGGTGCAGGAGGCATTCGAAATAATATGATGCCGCTCCGGATGATATTGATCTTCGTTGACGCCGAGGACAAGGGTCATGTCCGGGGACTTGGCAGGGGCGGAGATGATCACTTTTTTTGCCCCGGCGGCAAGATGTTTCTGCGCGTCAGGTCGGTTGGTGAACAGCCCCGTGGACTCGATCACGACCTCCACGGAAAGGGCCTTCCAGGGAAGGTTCCCGGGGTCTTTCTCTTTGGTGATCCGGATCGATTTTCCATCCACCTCCAGCGTGTCGTCTTTTACTTCGACTTCGTGCGGGAAGAGGCCATGCACCGAATCATATTTTAAAAGATAGGCAAGCGTCTGGGGATCGGTAATGTCGTTGATGGCAACAATATCGATGCCGGGGGTTTGAGAGGCGACACGAAAAAAGTTACGCCCGATGCGGCCAAACCCATTGATAGCAACTCGTATTCCCATTTTGTCTCCTGTTAGAACCCATCTCCCTCAGCGTCGAGCCTAAAAAAGTCGGAGGGCGACGCGTTTTCATTTTTGTAAGTTTTCGGTTCAGTCCCCCGGATGAAAACCTCCGTGATCCCCTGATTTCCTTCAGGCGGTGCCAAAAGCCCCGTTTCCGCATCTATTTTAGCATAGACGATATTATCAGGTATCGGGAAGGGGATCGCAGGGTAGCGTTTGAGGGCCGCCTGCATGAATGAAATCCAGATGGGGAGCGCGGCCGAGGCGCCCGATTCTTTGCCCCCCAGCGGGCGATTGGTATCAAATCCCACCCAGACCCCCGCGACCAGTTGCGGGGAGTATCCGACAAACCAGGCATCGGTGTACTCATTCGTGGTGCCCGTTTTCCCGGCAATCGGCCGGCCTAACACGGCGGCCCGCCTTCCCGTTCCAGAGGCGATCACCTCCTCGAGCAGATTGGTGATCAGGTAAGCGGTGTCTGCCGAGACGGATTGTTGCGCGGCCGTGCGGTGCTCTTCAAGGAGAGCATGATTGTGGTCGGTGACTTTGGAAATAAAATAGGGCGTCGCACGAACCCCCTGATTGGCAAAGACGCCATAGGCGGAAGTGAGCTCGATGAGGCTGACCCCGGAGGAGCCGAGCCCCAGCGAGAGATCGCGCGTGAGAGGGCTTTGAATGCCCACGCGGCGCGCAAGATCAATGACCCGATCTATCCCCACCTGGTCTAAAAGTTTAATCGTCGCGAGGTTTCTGGAGTGGGCCAGGGCTTCCCGCAGCCGGATCGGTCCATAGAACTTCTCTTCGTAATTCCGCGGTTTCCAGACGCGGTCTGACGACTGGTCTGCAAAGATGACGGGATTATCCACAATAATACTGGCGGGTGTGAATCCGCGCTCAATCGCCGTTGCGTAGATGATTGGCTTGAAGGCCGAACCGGGCTGCCTGCGGGCGGAGAGGGCCCGATTGTATTCGCTTCTTTTGAAATTATAGCCGCCGACCATCGCCTTGACGCCGCCGGTGGTGGGGTCTAAAGCGATGAAGGCCCCCTCCACTTCGGGCTCCTGCTCCAGGCTAAAAAAGACCTGCTTGGCATCCAGGCTCATCCGCTGCAGTTTCAAGAGGACCCGCTCTTTGGGACGGAGCAGGTCGGCGGGCCGGCGTGTCTCGCCAGATCCCTCGGCCTCCTCTGGCGATTTGCCAATGGCCCAGAGCATGTCATCCAGCAGAATCCGTCCAATGATGCCGCCTGCCTCCACGGTGGCAAATTTGTTCCCCACGTTGAGGACCCGCCCCTCCAGGATATCGCCCACTTGGGGCTCTTCCTCCGAGGAAGACGCCTCCCAGTTGATGAAGGCGCCTTTTCGGTATCCCTGACGCTTGTCAAGCTCGTGGAGCCCCGTGGTCATCGCCCGGTTGGCCATCCGCTGCATGCTGATATTGAGGGTGGTATAGACATTGAGGCCGCCTTTATAAACAGTGTCATCGCCGTAGCGGGCGGCGAGATATTGACGGATCGACTCCAGAAAGTAGAGGGCGAGGTCTTCTTCGGGATGGAGTTTTTCAAAGTCCAACGTTTCTTTGATGGCATTTTGATAGGTCTCTTCGGTAATAAACTTCTCCTCGACCATCCGTTTGAGGACGACCTCTTTACGCGTCCTGGCCCGGTCTGGGTGAAGATAGGGGGAGTAATTGTTGGGGGCCTTGGGGAGTCCGGCGAGAAAGGCCGCTTCGGAGAGACTTAATTTCTCCGCGTCCTTTCCAAAATAAGTGCGGGAGGCAATTTGCACCCCATAGGCACCGTGCCCAAAGTAAATCTGGTTGAGATAAATCTCCAGAATCTGATCCTTGGTCAGCATCAACTCGATCTTGCGCGCGAGGAGGATCTCCTTGAATTTACGCTGCATCGTTTTTTCAGGGGTTAGAAAAAGGGATCGGGTGAGCTGTTGCGTAATGGTGCTCGCCCCCTGGCGAATTTTCATACTCTCGAGGTTGGTCAAGGTGGCTTTGAGCATCCGTAGGAGGTCGAACCCCTTATGCTCATAAAAACGGGAGTCTTCCACGGCGAGAATCGCCTGGATCATGACCTTGGGCATTTTGGAGAGAGGGACGAAGATCCGCTTTTCAATATAAAACTGGCCGATCGATCGTTTGTCATCCGAATACACTCGCGTGGCAAGGCTCGGTTCGTAGCTCTGAAGCAGATCGAGAGAGGGAAGATCACGCGAGA
Organism: uncultured Nitrospirota bacterium; assembly: GCA_964423845.1. Taxonomy (GTDB): domain Bacteria; phylum Nitrospirota; class Nitrospiria; order SBBL01; family SBBT01; genus CAYRGU01. The sequence goes on along the minus strand of CAYRGU010000077.1, from coordinate 2,213 downwards.
AATAATAGACGGTGCCGAAAACGGCTGACGTGGCCAAGAGGATCATCAGAAGGGTGGCGATAGAAAGCCATTTTATCCAGCGAAACTTGCTTTTTGCCATCGGTCAGATCAATGAGACGAAGTTTTATTGCAACGACACGTCAGCAGGGTGTTGAAAAACTCATGGAGGGGCTTTTTCAACACCCTGTCAGGAAACGCAAAGGCCCACAATGCTACGGAGCGTGTGGAGAAAAACCCCTCAATTCAAGGGAGAACCGCTTGGAATGCCCCGCGATGGCCCGACGACGGCACATCATATCCGAAAGAAAATAAGGGGTCAATTTTTGCTCCTCACCTTGTAGAGAACAAACTGAACTGTCCGGTTTTGCAATACACAAGAGGGTTACCTTTGCCTGACGAGGCTGTAGAAAAGTCAATAAGGCATGCCTGACCCTTTTTCTGACCCTTTTTTTATTTTTTGTTTTATTTTCCTCCTTGCCATTGTCTTTTAGATCGTTATACTTGTAGACCGAATGAACACATAAGAAAGATAAAGGAGGTTCGCAATCAAACAAGATAAAATCAGACCGTTTTCTTTAAAACGATTTTTGCTCGGAGCGCCACTTCCTACGGCCCACGAATCGCATCAACGGCTTTCGATTTGGCAGGGCTTATCCGTTTTTGCGTCCGACGCACTTTCTTCCGTTGCCTACGCCACAGAAGAGATTTTGTTGATCTTCTTGGCGGTTGGCATGGCCGGACTTTCTGCGCTGCCATGGATCGGCTTAGCGATAGGTCTGCTCTTGGTGATGGTGGTCATCTCTTATCGTCAAACAATTTTAGCCTATCCCGGCGGAGGCGGGGCCTACACCGTTGCCCGTGAAAATCTCGGAGAATTAGCAGGGCTAATCGCCGCCGCCGCACTTTTGATTGACTATATATTAACCGCCGCCGTTTCGGTTTCTGCGGGGGTCATGGCACTGACATCGGCATTCCCAGAGGTTGCATGGGATGCCAGCGGTCTCTTCTCCAATCGAATTTGGCTTTGTTTCTTTTTTCTGGCGATTGTGACGTGGATGCATCTGCGCGGCTTACGCGAGTCGGCTGTCGCCTTTGCCTTCCCGACCTATTTTTTCGTGGTCATTTGCGTGGTTCTCATCGTGGCTGGCTTTATCAAGGAGGTGCCGCCTCATGAGACCCTCACGCGGATGGCGGAGCCTATGACATTATTTAGCGGGTTCTTATTGCTTAGGGCGTTTTCTTCTGGCTGTACTGCCTTAACCGGTGTCGAGGCGGTCAGCAATGGAACACCCGCGTTTCATCCACCCGAAGGGAAGAACGCGGCGATTACCCTTGTTGTGTTGGGTCTCATATTGATCACGCTCTTTTTTGGAATCACGGGGCTTGCCTACCGATTTCGTATGGTGCCGAGTCACGATCAAACCTTAATCTCCCAAATTGGCCAAATCGTTTTTGGAGAAAGTTCAATCGCCTACTACGCCTTACAGATTGCAACCACAGGGATATTATTGTTAGCCGCCAATACCGCTTTTGCCGATTTTCCTCGGATTGGCTCTCTGTTGGCCCATGACCGATTCCTTCCCAAACAGTTGGCAAATCGGGGGGATCGGCTGGTTTTTGCCAATGGGATTCTGCTGCTTGCAGGTCTTGCGGCACTTCTGATATGGGAGTCAAACGGATCGCCCCATCTGCTGATTCCCCTTTATGCCGTTGGGGTTTTTCTTTGCTTTACGCTTTCACAAACGGGCATGGCTGTACATTCCTTTCAACGTAGGGAGTCTGGATGGAAGCTACATACTGGTGTCAGCGCAATGGGGGCGGGGGTCACGGGAACGGTTTTTCTGGTGATGGCGATCACTAAGTTTAAGTCACCCGATAATTTTTCAGGGGCTTGGATTGTGTTGTTTGCCCTGCCAATCATTGTTTTGGTATTTCGAGCGATCAATCGCCATTATCAACGGGTAGAGCGGCAGTTCACCGACAAAACAGTTGCTACGCATGAAAGATCTGTGTCTTTTGAACATACCGCGCTGTTGCTTGTTTCACGACTTCATCCGGGAATCATGCGGGCTGTCCAATATGCACGCTCCATTGATTCTACTGCGCGTGCGATCCATATTGCGATTGATCCGATTGCGGCAGAACAGCTGGTTCGGGAATGGGAGGGGATTGATCTGCCGCTGATTATCTTGCCGTCACCGAATCGCTCTTTG
>CAYRGU010000076.1:0-2779 GCA_964423845.1 uncultured Nitrospirota bacterium | reverse complement strand
TGGCGGATTGTTTATGGCGAAACTAACGTATAAAAATGCCGGGGTGGATATTGTCGCCGGAGACCGGTTTGTGAAAAAAATTACCCCGATGGTCCGGTCCACTTTTCGCCCGGAAGTCTTAACCGATCTGGGGGGATTCGCAGGTCTTTTCTCCCTGGGCGCCAAGAAATTTAAGGATCCAGTGCTGGTTGCAGGAACCGATGGGGTCGGGACAAAGTTAAAAGTTGCCTGCATGGCCGATTGTCACGATACGGTGGGCATCGATCTTGTGGCGATGTGCGTGAACGATCTTGTGGTGACCGGTGCTGAACCCCTTTTTTTCCTGGATTATTTTGCGACAGGTCGGCTGGAACAGCATCAGGCCGTGCAGGTATTAAAGGGAATCGTCAAAGGATGTCGTCAGTCTGGTGCGGCGCTGATTGGGGGAGAAACGGCGGAGATGCCCTCTTTTTATGCCAAGGGGGAATATGATCTGGCCGGATTTGCCGTGGGCATTGTCGAAAGAAAGAGCCTGGTGGATGGCTCTCGGATTCGGCCCGGCGATCTTTTGGTGGGCCTTCCCTCGTCCGGCATTCATAGCAACGGCTTCTCCCTGGTTCGCAAGATCTTTTTTGAGAAAGAGGGGTTCACGGTTCATGATCGACTTCCCGGTTTTTCTCAAACATTGGGGAAGGTGCTGCTGACTCCAACAACAATCTATGTCAAAACAATTCTACGCCTCCTGAAAGAAGTCTCGCTCAAGGGAATGGCCCATATTACCGGTGGGGGAATCACCGAAAATCTCCCGCGGATTCTTCCGACAAACTGTACGGCAAAGATTCATCGTGATGCCTGGACGCGACCCCTTATTTTCAAGATGATCCAGGAAAAAGGGAATCTGGATGAACAGGAAATGTTCATCGATTTTAATATGGGAATCGGCATGATTCTGGTGATTGGAAAGAAGGATCAGGAGCGGGTGTTTGCCACCCTGAAGCAGCTACGTCAGAGGGCATTTTTAATTGGAGAGGTGGTTCAAGGGAAGCCGGAGGTTAGTTATGTCTGAAGAGGAGATCCCCGCTTATCTTCCCGTGGAACGACGACTGGTTTTGGGGGTGCTTGTCTCGGGGCGTGGCAGCAATCTGCAGGCTATTTTTAATGCCATCGAAGGAGGGAGACTGGATGCCCAGGTTGCCGTTGTGATCAGCAACAGGAAGGAGGTCCCAGCGCTTGCGCGTGCGCGAGCCTGTCAGACGCCTTCTTTTTTTTTGGATCCGGCGGAATATACGGATCGGGCGGATTATGACGGGGCCCTTGTCCAACTGCTTAAAATGTACGCAGTGGAACTCGTGGTCCTGGCCGGTTATATGCGTTTGGTCACGCCGGTGTTTATTGACGCCTATCGGGACCGGATTATCAATATCCATCCCAGTCTGCTTCCCGCTTTTCCCGGTTTGCACGCTCAATCCCAGGCCCTTGAATATGGCGCGAAGGTTGCGGGCTGCACCGTGCATTTTGTAGATGAGAAGGTGGACCATGGCCCGATCATTGCCCAGGCATCCGTTCCCATTTTCGAGGGCGATGACGAGAGGCATCTTTCGGAGAGAATTCTGGTGGAGGAACATCGGCTTCTTCCTCACGTCCTTCAGCGTTATGCGGAAGGACGGGTGGGCATCCAGGGCAGAAAGGTCTCTATGCGATGATCCGGCGCTATGGACCGTATCTCATTGCATTCGTTCTGGTCTCCTGTGCGGGGCCTCCTGCACGGTGGGCGAGGTATGCCCCGTTGACCACGCCTCGTCAGGAGGTGGGGGTGGCAGAGGTGGGTGGAAAAATTTATGTGGCGGGAGGGTTTGATGTGAATGGCCAGGGGCTAAGAACCGTGGAGGCCTATAACCCCCGGCTTGATCGGTGGCATCCGATTCGTCCGCTCCCCTTGCCGCTTCACCATGTCGCGGCTGCGGCCGTGGCGGAGCGCTTGTATCTTGTGGGAGGGTTTGAAGGGTCTTCCTTTGAGATTGCGACCGATCGGGTCTGGGAATATCGCCCGGATTCGGACCAGTGGCAATTGCGGAGGTCCATGCCGACTTCCCGGGGAGGATTGGCTGTCGCCGTCCTGGACGATAAAATTTATGCCATGGGAGGATATCGAGCGGGTCAGTCCGTGGCTGATTTCTCGGTGTATCATCCCGTGGAGGATCGCTGGGAGTCGCTTCCTCCGATGCCAACCCGGCGAGATCATTTGGCGGCGGCCGCTTCCCACGGCCATCTCTATGCGATCAGTGGGAGAACAGATGGGGTCAATGTTTCTGTCGTCGAACGTTTTGACCCTCACCGGGGCGTATGGGCAAAGGCCGCGTCCATTCCCACCGCTCGGTCAGGCACTGCTGCGGCGGTGGTGGAGGGGCTGGTTTATGTCTTCGGGGGGGAGGGGAATCCTTCCCGCTGGCGTGGGGTTTTCGGAGAAACCGAGGTGTATGACCCATTGAAAAACAGGTGGCGCAAAGATAAGCCGATGCCAACGTCAAGGCATGGCATCGGGGCGTCAGTCTATAGCGGGGTTATTTACATCCCAGGGGGGGCGACCCGCCAGGGCCTTGGGGCGAGCGCTGTTCATGAGGGATTGATTTTAGGCGTGTCTCAATAAAATGTTGACACCGCGCGGTCATTTATTTAGTTTGGACCCGTTCTTGAAAAGAGATTTTGTGGGGCTGTAGCTCAATTGGGAGAGCGCCTGGTTCGCAATCAGGAGGTCGGGAGTTCGATCCTCCCCAGCTCCACCACAAGGCTCCTTCGCACT
>CAYRGU010000075.1:0-32828 GCA_964423845.1 uncultured Nitrospirota bacterium | reverse complement strand
CATCTTCCGGTATTGCGGTAACAAAAAAACATGTCAATCTCGTGGAAATACGCCAACAGGAGTCAACCGGATAAGCATTTAGAACAGATTAAAATAACCTCCCCTACCCCCCCTTGATAAAGGAGGGGATTTACCCACTTGAAACTTAAAGGAACCTTTTTTTTAAAGTTAAAAAAAAGATTTCTCGCCTCGCTCGAAACGACAGTGCGGCGTGGCGTGCTCCTACTATAATTCTTTAGCGGAATTCACCAGGAGGTCAATCCAACTTCCCTGAACCGAGGTCCCTGTGAAAAATCTGATCTCTCTGGCACTCTTCGTCTGTAGTCTGGTCTTCACCCGGGCCCCTCTTCACGCCGCCACGCTGATCAACGGGGCGGGGGCGAGTTTTCCGTATCCCATCTATTCAAAGTGGTTTGATGAATACGCAAAAATCCGCCCCGGCGTGCAGTTCAACTACCAGGCGATTGGCTCTGGCGGTGGGATTCGTCAGGTCTTGGCGTTGACAGTGGACTTTGGAGGAACTGACGTCCCGATGACCGAAGAGCAGATCAAAAATGCCAAGGGGAGCCTCCTTCATCTCCCCACGGTCATCGGCGCAGTGGTCCCCACCTACCATCTCCCGGACGTTCAGGGCGAGATTCGCTTTACCCCCCACGTCCTTGCCAACATCTATCTTGGAAAGATCACCCGGTGGAATGACCCGGAGCTGGCCAAGGCAAACCCGTCGGTCAAATTTCCGGACAAGCAGATTGCCGTGATCCGTCGTTCCGATGGCTCCGGGACCACCTACGTCTGGGTCGAATACCTGTCCAAGGTGAGCCCGGAATGGAAAGATCGGGTCGGTGTTGGCGCGTCGGTGAAGTGGCCCGTTGGATTGGGAGGCAAGGGGAATGAAGGGGTCTCCGGGATGATTAAAAGTGTCCCCTACTCGATCGGTTACGTGGAGTTGATCTACGCGGAGCAAAACCATCTCCCCATCGGTGCTGTGCAGAATCAGGCGGGGGAATTTGTGAAGCCCAGTTTAGCCAACATCACTGCGGCGGCGGCCTTGGCGAAAATGCCAGAAGATTTCAGGGTGAGCATCACCAATGCCACCGGAAAAACCGCCTACCCCATCGCGAGTTTCACCTGGCTTTTAATCCCCCGGCAGATCGCCGATCCGGTCAAAGGGCGTGCCATCGTTGATTTTCTGAAGTGGATGCTGCGGGAAGGGCAGGCCCTTGCCCCGTCGTTGTCGTATGCCCCGCTCCCCAGGGAGGTGATCCAGATGGAAGAGGCGGCCCTTGTTCAAATACGATATTAAAACCCTCCCGCTGACGCGGTTAAAATTAGCCGATCCCCTGTTCAAGGGAATCACGGGTCTCATGGCCTGTGGCGTCCTCCTCTTAACCCTGGGCGTGGTCCTTTCGCTTGTCCGGGATGCTGGCCCCTCGCTGCAAGCGTTTGGCATTTCCTTTCTATGGGGATCCGATTGGGATCCGGTGGGCGAGGTCTTTGGCGCGGCCCCCTTTATCTATGGCACATTGGTCACCTCGGCCATCGCCCTCCTTGTGGCGGTGCCGATTGGTCTGGGTTCGGCCATTTTTCTCTCGGAGCTGGCCCCCGCGTGGCTGTCGGGTCCGATCTCGTTTTTCATTGACCTCCTCGCGGCCATTCCAAGCGTCATCTACGGTCTGACGGGCATCTTTGTACTCGTTCCTTTGATGCGTTCCACCATTGAGCCAGCCCTCTCCGCAGCCTTCGGGTGGCTCCCCCTCTTTGGATCTTCCCCTTACGGGTTTGGGATCATGACCGCAGGACTTTTGCTTTCCATCATGATTATTCCGTTTATCACCTCGGTCTCCCGCGAGGCGCTCCTGTCTGTGCCGCTGACGCAACGGGAGGCGATCCTCTCCTTGGGCGCCACGCGATGGGAGATGGTTTCCCATGTTGCGCTCCCGATGGCCAAGGGAGGGATCCTCGGATCCATTTTTCTTGCCCTCGCCCGCGCGCTGGGCGAGACGATGGCGGTCACGATGGTGGTGGGAAATCGTCCCGAGATCCACGCCTCCCTCTTTGAGCCGGGTCATACCCTGGCCGCAGTGATCGCCAATGAATTTACAGAAGCGTCCTCCGAGCTTTATCTTTCGACCCTTATTGAAATTGCGCTGGTTCTCTTTGGGGTCACCTTCATCATCAATGGCATGGCCCGTTTTTTTGCCCTGGGCCTTCCCCATGGCAAATCATGACGCCCATCAGCAGTCTGCATGATCTCAAACGAAAACTGACCAGCCTCTTCTTTTTCTCCTTGGCCTCCCTCTCGGCCCTCCTTTCAATCGGCATCCTTTTTTTTATTCTCGGCTATATTTTCTACCATGGGTTTTCCGCGTTAAGCCTCGACTTTTTAACCCAGCTCCCAAAACCGGTCGGGGAAGAAGGCGGGGGGATCGCCCACGCCATCGTCGGCACGGGAAAGTTACTCTTGCTCGCCGTCTCGATGGGGACCCCCATCGGTCTCCTGGGGGGCATCTACCTCTCGGAATATGGACAGAAGGGAGGGATGGGGCCTGCGGTCCGGTATGCGGCGGACCTGTTAAATGGGACCCCCTCCATTGTCATCGGGATTGTCGTCTATGCCATACTGGTCCTTCCCATGGGACATTTTTCTACCCTTGCGGGCGGCGTTGCCCTTGGGGTAATGGTCATCCCCACCGTCATTCGGGGAACCGAAGAATTCTTGAAGGTCATTCCCGCCACGTTGCGGGAAGGGGGGCTGGCCTTGGGGCTTTCCGAGTGGAGAATGATCTGTAGAATTGTGGTGCCTGCGGCTTCCCGTGGGATATTCACCTGTGTCATGCTGGCGCTGGCCCGCGTGGCGGGAGAGACGGCGCCCCTGCTCTTTACCGCCTTTGGGAACCGGTATTTTAGTGAGGGCTGGTTGGATCCGACGGCCTCTCTTCCGGTGATGATCTATACCTATGCCATCTCTCCCTACCCAGACTGGCAGCGACAAGCCTGGGCCGGCGGGGCGGTTTTACTCCTTTTGGTTTTGTTGGCCAATATCGTGTCGCGGGCCATTCTGCATCATCAAAAAGGGTGAGTGATCTGATGAAAGTGGTGATCGAGACCAGAAAACTTTCTGCCTGGTTCGGAACCAAACAGGTACTGAAAGAGATTTCCCTTGCCGTTTCGGCGCAGGAGATCACCGCCATTATCGGGCCTTCCGGCTGCGGAAAATCAACCTTTATTCGATGCTTAAACCGGATGCACGAGGTGACCCCTGACACGCGCATTTCCGGGTCGGTCCTGTTAAATGGGGAGCCGATTTATGGCATTGGAATCGACCCGGTGCTCATTCGCCGTCGCATTGGAATGGTCTTTCAAAAACCCAATCCCTTCCCGACGATGTCAATCTACAACAACGTTGCGGCCGGGCTCCGCTTGAACGGAATCCGGAAAAAATCACTCCTGAATGAACGGGTGGAGGAGAGTTTACGCGCCGCCGCCCTCTGGGAGGAGGTCAAAGATCAGCTCGACAAAGCGGGGACCTCCCTCTCTGGGGGACAACAACAGCGGCTCTGCATTGCCCGGGCCCTGGCGGTCCAGCCGGAGGTGATTCTCCTCGATGAGCCGACCTCGGCACTCGATCCAATCGCCACGGGCCGAATCGAAGGGCTCCTCCGTGATCTGAAACGGTCTTATACCATCGTCATCGTCACCCATAACATGCAGCAGGCGGCCCGGATTTCGGACTACACCGGATTTTTCCTGATGGGAGATCTGGTGGAGTTCGATATCACTTCGAAGATCTTTACCACTCCAAAAGATGAACGGACAGAAGATTACATTACAGGCCGGTTCGGATAATCATAAAGAGGACAACCATGCAACGTTACCTCGAAGAAGAACTCAATCAGCTTAAAGAACGGATCTTAAAGATGGGGCACCTGGTTGAGGCACAGATTGCGGCCGCGACGAAGGCCTTGGTCGAGCGGGACAACACCTTGGCCCGCCGAACGATTGAAAACGACCATCTGGTGAACGCCATGGACGTGGAAATCGATGAAGAGTGTATCCGGCTGCTTGCCCTGTATCAACCGGCCGCGCGTGATCTGCGTTTTATTACCACGGCGATGAAGATCACCACGGACTTGGAGCGGATGAGCGATCTTTCGGAGGATATCTGCGAGCGGGCGCTTGAGCTTTCCGAAGAGCCGATCTTGAAGCCTTATATCGATATTCCAAAAATGGCCGAAGGGGCGCAACGGATGACCCGAGGGGCGCTGGATGCTTTTGTCAACAAAGACTCTGAACGGGCGAGACAGGTCTGCGCCGAGGATGAATTTGTGGACAACCTCACCCATCAGATTTTTCGGGAACTTCTGGGCTACATGCTGGAAGATCCCACCACCATCCGTCGGGCGATCCGCATCAGTTTCATCGCAAAATATATCGAACGGATTGCCGACCACGCGACCAACATCGCCGAGGTTGTGGTCTACATGGTGGAAGGGAAGATCATCCGGCACATCAAATCAGAATCGCCCAACGCATAGCAGGCGGTTCAGAAAGCACCAGAGACAAACCCGCCAGACCGCTATTCCCCCTTAGCAAAGGGGGTGAGGGGGGTGTTCTCCTATGTTAAGCAGTCCCTCCAAAATGGCCAACTTCTTCCCTATGGCGCGTCCGTGATCAGAGGGCCGAAGGACTTGTTTTCCCGAAGAGCGAGGCTTGCACCTCTGAATGATTTAGCGTTATCATGATACTCGAAAGGGATGGTTTTCTCTTCGAGGACAAGATGCCGAATTACAGATACAAGGCAAGAGATCCGTCTGGGGCGGTCATCACTGGAACGTATGAGAGCTCGGGGGCAGAAGGTGTTTCTGGGTACTTGGGCCGATTGGGTTTAACGCCCGTCTCCATTTTGGAAGAGAAGCCGAAAGACACGTTTTCTCGCACGTTGGAGGGGTTTTCTAAAATCCGCCAGGAAGAGATCGTCATCTTTTCGCAACAGTTTGTAACCTTAACCGGTGCGGGACTCCCTTTCCTGTCCGTCTTTGCCGCATTGGAACAGCAGACCAGCAACCCAAAATTAAAAATGATCGTCGCGGCGATTCGTCGGGATGTAGAACGGGGGAAGATGGTCTCCGAGGCAATGGCACGGCACCCTGAAGCCTTCGGTTCGATTTATATCAGTATGGTGCGTGCAGGGGAGACCAGCGGGATGCTCGATGTGATGCTTGATCGACTGGTGATGATTCTGGAGCACGACATGAACACGCGCTCGAAAATAAAAGCGGCGATACGATACCCGATGATCGTTTTTATCGCGTTGGTGATTGCGTTCTTCATTGTTGTCTTGTTTGTCATTCCTCGATTTGCCACGCTTTATGAAGGCTTCCAGGTTGAACTCCCCCTCCCGACCCGAATCCTGATCTGGATCAATCATGTCGCGCATCACTATGGACTCCTCATTCTGATCGGGGCGGGCCTGTCCGGAGTCGGGGTTGTGAAGCTCATCAACACCCCCGATGGACGCTTGTGGTGGGATGGTGTTAAATTGAGGCTTCCCATTTTTGGCGCAATTTTCATGAAAACGGCCCTCTCGCGCTTTGCACGTGTTTTTGGCATATTGATGCGAGCCGGTCTGCCTTTGCCACAGACCTTGGATATTGTGGCAGACACGGTTGGAAACAAGGCGATTTCAGGGAGCCTTCTCTCGCTGAAGGGGGCTGTTCAGCAAGGGGAGGGGATGTCCCGGTCCATTCGGTCTAACAAGTTGTTCACCCCGCTTGTCGTTGAAATGATTGCGGTGGGTGAAGAAACCGGTAACATGGAGACCATGATGTTAAAGGTTTCCGAGTACTACGACCGGGATGTGGAGTATGCGATTAAAAATATGACGGCCAGCCTGGAACCTATTTTTTTGGTGGTCATTGGAGGTGCCATTTTATTGCTGGCACTGGCTATTTTCCTTCCTTGGTGGAATTTAATCAATGTCGCCAAGGGGGGAGGGTAAGGAGTGGGTGCGTGTTCTTTCGCGTGTTCTTTCGATTGTCCGGAGATAGCGCTCCATTCTGTTTTGGGTTATAATTGTAGCGAGGGGTAGTACTTAAACCATATCAACACAAAAGGGAGAAACCATGAAGATCATAGGTAATCAAAAAGGTTTTACGTTGATTGAATTAGTTCTGGTCATTGTTGTCCTGGGGATATTGGCCGGGTTTGCCACGATTCAGTTTGGGACCATTGTAAAAGATGCCAAAAAGGCCGCGTTGGATGGGGCTAAATCGCCCTATGTCGCGCAGCTTGCCCTGGCGATCAATACCCTCAAGGCGGTTCCAACAGAAAACCAGTTCAAAGTCGAGGTTTTTGATAAGGTCACTCACGATGGGGATATCCACACTGGCGACTACAGGGGTGGGAAGTTCCGATTGCACACGGGATTAGAGCGCCCTTGCAAGAAAGGGAACTTCAGGACAGATGGCGACTATGATGGGAATACGGGTTCTCTGACCTTTTCCCCAAAAGAGGAATGTGGGGGTGTGGGCGCTGCCCCATAGGATAATCGCTTTAAGGACAAACCCTAAGAGCGGATGATCGAGGTTTGCGGGTTGCGGTGTTTTTCCGCAACCTGCAAACCTATGCCGGGACGTGTCGGTGTTATCGCCGACATTGATCCGTTTCTTTTTTGAGGGGGGCACCCCCCCCGGTGATCGGCGGTCTTTGTGTGCCATCGTGAGAAAGTGTTTGCGTCGAGAGGTCACAGCGGCTGGGTTCAGCCTGATTGAAGTTGTTCTGGCCATTGTCTGCGTGTCCATTATGCTGGTGATGGCGCAGTTGGCGGTGCGGGGAATGGATACCGCGAGGCTCAATCAGGCCGCTTCCGTCGTTGTTTCAGATCTTCGGTATGCCCAACAACAGGCGATGGCAACCCGTCGCTGGTATGGTCTGAAAATTGAAACCTCCCGGAAATATGCCATCCATATCGATCATGGGGGGATGGATACAGTGCTTGCTGATCCGGAAGATCGTAATCGGCGCCTCGTTGTCGATTTCGACGTGGATCGGGATGGGGATCTCCGTGGAGTCCGGTTTGAGGTGGAGCGCCCCTTTTGTACCGCGCTTTCGTCTTGCCAGGTTTGTGGTCGTGAGTTGGAGTTTAACAGCCTTGGGGGACCCACCGACTCTTTCGGAAACCCTCTCTGTACCGGCAAAATTGTCCTGGTAAAACATGGGTCGGGGCGGCAGGAGATTTCCTTTGAGGCGAATACGGGAAGCCTTTCTCACTGACAGGCTGGACAAAAAGGCCCAGTTGCCGCGTTCTCCCTCGGTCCTTGCCTGTGGGTTTACCTTCGGATTCACCTTCATTGAGACCCTTCTCCTGCTCCTTGTCATGGCCATTACGATCCCATCCGTCTTATCCTCTGTCAGCTTTCTCTCTTCCTTGCAGATGGCCCCGATGGCCACAACCGTTGCAGCTTTCCTCGGTCAGGAGCAATTAGAGGCCGTCATGGCTCGAAAGCGATCGCACTGCGGCCAGTGCGGTTATGCCTCTATCCCGGTGGGGTCTGGGCCTTTTGCGTCAGTTCCCGGCTTCCCAAACTACCAAAGGCAAACAGAGGTCAGATGGGTTACCGCCGGGATGGCCCCGTCCGCAACGGACGTGGGTTACAAACAGGTCACTGTGACCGTCCGTCCGGTTCGGGTCAGTCCCAATGCCGCCCCCATTGTGTTGGTGACCGTGTTGTCTTCCCACGGGTGACACCATGAACAAACAGGGCGTGATTTTTTTAAAACAATTAAAAACAACCGGATGGGCTTCATCTCCCTATCGTTCAGCACGCCTTCGTCCGGGCCTCAATGAGAAAGGGGTCACCCTGATCGAGTTAATTTTATCCATTGTGGTTGTGGGCATTCTTGCCGTGGTCGCCTCTGGCGTTTTTGTTTACGCAAGCCGGAGTCTGCTTTCTGGAACCAATCTGCAAGAGGCGCTTTATCATGGCCGGATGGCGTTAGATCGGATGAGCCAGGAGATGAGAATGATCCGGGGGAATCGGTGTGTGGTGGTAGCCAGGGAGACCACCTTCTCTTTTGTGGATCGGGATAACCAGGAGATCACCTTTCAATGGAATGGGGTGGGGACGCCCCTGATGCGAAACAACAATGTCCTTGTGAGGGATGTCCACAATCTTGCTTTTGTTTATTATGATCAGAAACAGCCGCCAAATCCGATGCCCACGCCAACGGTTTGCCTGGGGCCACAGACCTGCTCATCGGGCTGTCCACCTACCGATATCTGGTCGATTTCCATTGATTTGACGGTGGGATCGAATCGCGAGGCAATGCGACTTCGGTCTCTGGTCCATCCCCTGAATTTTTAACGGAAGGATTGAGGGGAGAAAAGAAGCTGAATCAAGACAGATTGCCGTAGTGAAATGGCGTTGTTTTTTTGGCTCTTTGGCGTTTCAAGTGGGAAACAAGGAAAGACCCATGGCAATTCCCCCTTAATAAAGGGGGGCAGGGGGGTTGTAGGCGGGGCCATGGGGTTGTTATGAAAATCCTGTACAATCCGAGACTAAAACAACGAGCAAAAGAAATCAGAAAGCAAGGTGTTTTGTCAGAAGTTTTACTTTGGGCACACCTGAAAGGCAAAAAGATTGGCGGCTACCCATTTACGCGACAAAAACAAATAGGGGAATATATTGTTGATTTTTATTGCAGTTCGTTGAAGTTGATTATCGAAATTGATGGGGATAGCCATGAGGGAAGATGGTGTTATGATATTAACAGGCAGCATTTTTTGGAGTCTATTGGATTGAGGGTTATTCGATTCAACGATACGGATGTAAAAAGGGACATTACCGCTGTTTTGGTGGCTATTCAGAATGAGATTGGGGAGATCGAGAACAACCCCCTGCCCCCTTTTCTAAGGGGGAATTACCCACTTGAAACTCCAAAGAGCCTAAAATAAGTGACCACTGGGTTCGGTATGACAGAGAACAGGCTTTGGCTTACCGTCACAAAAGGCTTGTTCAGAAAGCCCGTAACAAATGAACCAGCGTGCGACGCGCGCGTGAGGGGGAGGCTCCGTCCGGCTTTGCCGGCGGAGGGGGTGCGAGACCTGCGAGGTCTGCGAGGGGCGACGCAAGCCCCTATCAAACAAAGCGGGGCTGCGTTGATTTTGGTGGTGGTCATGATTGTCATCCTGGGGGGTGCGGTTTCGATGCTTGTTTCTATTGTGACCCGAGAGAGTTACTCGTCAGCAGGGCATCTTTCTGGTCTTGAGGCCTTTTCCCTCGCGTTTTCCGGGATGGAGGTGGCCGAGCGTGCCCTTTCATTGCGGTTGAACTGGTACCAAACCCCGTTGGACCCGGTGGTGATCCCCGATACGCCCCTTGGTTCCGGAAGATTTTCAGTCAACACCTATCTGCCCGTTGGATTGTTAAAAGATCAAATCCCGAATGGGGTATCGAAGGCGTCTATTGAGGTTTATACGACCGATCGGTTTCCGGAAAGAGGAACGCTTCGAATTGGAGAGGATCTAACGAATGGGGCAGAGTTTGTGCAATATACCTCTAAAACAACAAATTCTTTTACCGGAATCACTCGGAATGTCACCTTTGGCGGACGGACGGGGCAGGCGGTCTTACATGAAGCCGAAAGCCGTATTTATCCGGTCACTGCCCTCGGGGACCCGCTTAACGCGATCGCTTCTCCCTGCGTGCCAACCGAGGTTCGCTCCTTTCGAATTGCCCCGCACCCCAAGCTTTTAACGGCGGGGACTCTCGACATTGAGGGGGAAGAAATCCACTACAGTGCCTCGACGATTTCCAAGGATTGGACGGTTCTCTCCGGGGTGACGCGATGTCTTCGTTCAAAATCGTCGTTCCATGCGGTGGGGGCGCCGGTCACGCCTCTGGGAACAGATTCACCCCTCCCGGAGTATGAAGCCGAGATTATTGCAACCGGCCGCCGCCCCAGCCCTTTTCGCGGGGATCCCGACGCAGACCGTCTTTTGACCAAGACGGTCCAAAAATAAACCCAGATTACGCATTAGAAAAAACAACCCCCATGCAGACTTAAATCCCCTCCTTCCGAAGGAGGGGCAGGGGAGGTGAGTGTTCTACTGAATGCCCTTCCGTAACCCCTCCTACCTCCCCTTGCCAAGGGGAGGATTTAAGAACGGTACCCGCTATTTTCCCTATGGCGTAATCTGGGATAAAGGTTTTTCGCAAGTAAAATATTTTCCCTGGACAGCCGCCTTGCAGGCAGGTTGTCAGGGTGTTGAAAAATGAAAAACAGCGGAATCTTGTCGGAGACTGCGGGTTTTTATTTGTTTCCGGTATGCAGGGCAACAATGCCGCCACAGAGATTTTTGTAGTTCACCGCTTTGAATCAGATCTCTTTCAGGGTCGTGGCAAGGGTCTTCTGGTCTGGGAATTTCCGAATCGAATCGGGGAGATATTGATAAACGCCGGTTTGATCCCTGGACACCCAGGTCCCGATCTTCGGCAGGAGGGTAAAGGAATAAAAGTCGTAGAGCCTGCGCCATATCGCGGCTTCTGGTCTGGAAAATTCAAGCAGGGCGATCCGCCCACCCGGTTTGAGGACGCGCCGCATTTCTTGCAGGGTTTGAGGAAGGTTGACGACGTTTCGGATGCAAAAGCCGCTCACGATGGCATCAAACGTCGCTTCAGCGCAGGGGAGGCACTCCGCGTTGCCTTGAGCCGTGAGGGTTTGATGATGTCCCTGTCCTGTCAGCTTCTTTTTGCCAATTTTCAGCATCGCATGGTTTAAATCAATCGCGATGACACGCCCCGTCTCTCCAACGGCCTGGGCGGAAAGCCCGGCCAGATCGGCCGTTCCCGCCCCCAGATCCAGGACGCAATCCCCCTGTTTCAGGGAGACGGCTTTGATCGTCTCTTTTTTCCACTGATGGTGTAGCCCGAAGGAGAGCAGGGTGTTATTGAGGTCGTAAAATCTGGCGATGGAGGTGAACATGGCCTGAACGGCCCGCTCCTTCTGATCGGGAGGGGGGAGCGTGTTTCGTGTCTTGGGGGGAGACATGCGCTTTGCTATCGCAGGTACTGAATCAGCCATCCACCGATCTGTCGGGTCATTTTTCCGAAGTCGGTAACCTCGGAGAAGTTGTGGTTGGCGCCGGGAACCACCACCAGCTCTTTTGTGGAAGATTGAATCTGTTCAAGAAGCCGGTGACTCTGCGAGATCGGCACATCTTCATCGGCGTCGCCATGGACAATACAGGTCGGCATTCCAAGGGCCGCCGCTGCCTCTCGGCTGTTGTAGCGTAAGAGGTCTTCATAAAAGAAAAACCCAAGCCTGCCTCTTCCCTCTGGGGTGAGCAGGGAGAGCATCCCGCTTTCACGCCAATTTTTCATCCCGTTGTCTCCCAGTCGGTTTTCCCAGATCGCGGGATAGTCTGATACGGGGCATTTCAATCCAAGCACCAGAAACTCGGGGTGCCTGGACGCCGTATGAAGGGCAATGAGACCGCCGAAGCTCGATCCGACCAGACCCAGCTTTGTGAATCCGGCCTCTTTCATCCATTGGAGAACGCCTTCCGCCTGCAGCAGACAGCGGGTCAGCGTGAGCTCTTCGAATGGCCCCTCGCTTGCCCCATGCCCAAAGAGGTCGTACCGCAATGTAGAAATGTTTTTAAGCAGCAACGCCTGGGACAACTCGCGGTTGGTTTGGCTTTCCTTGTTGGACATAAAGCCATGGCATAAGAGAACGGCGGATTGAAAGGTTTCTTCCGACATCTCCAGGATAGCCGATGTTTTCTCCCCGGGAATGG
Source organism: uncultured Nitrospirota bacterium (assembly GCA_964423845.1). Lineage (GTDB taxonomy): Bacteria > Nitrospirota > Nitrospiria > SBBL01 > SBBT01 > CAYRGU01. Next base: position 21,031 of record CAYRGU010000075.1, on the reverse strand, counting down.
CCTCTATCTCTAACTTCATCTCCATTTTTAATAAAACCTCATTTATTTTTGACAAGGAGAGCCACTTTTGATAGCGTTCCCGACAATTTACAGCCGGACGAGTCTATAATAAATCTGGACAAATAAACAGCAAATTGATTTACCCTTTGAGTTTGTCCTGTCAACGATGCGCCTGTAGCTCAGTCGGATAGAGCAACAGCCTTCTAAGCTGTGGGTCGCAGGTTCGATTCCTGCCAGGCGCACCAGATGATTCGACGGGGAAACGATCCCCGAATGTTTAGCCACAGGCAATTATGGCTATCGCAGTCGATAGGTTTCCAACAGCCCCGGCGGCCGACAACTACAAGGCTGCCCGGATCTTCGCGTCCAGTGCTCCCTTCACAAAGAAGCAGATGAAGAAAATCGAGCCCGACCGGGACTTTATATGCTCTGAATACGCTGCACGGTGCTATGAACAGGTTGGTTTAAGCATTCCGTGGAATCCACGCGGATTTGTTGCGCCCGCAGACTTTGCGGGGGATCCAAGTTTTGATCTTGTCGCGGCCCTCAAACAGAAGTAACGCCTAATATACACCACTATTTCCCACTATTTATGGTCATTTGGGGAAGACCTTTAAGGTGCTGATTCAGGGGAGGGGAATTCCGTTATCCGTTTCGCTGGATGGCCTTAGGGTTCATCCGTAAATAACATCGACACAAAGGGCCAACGAGTCGCTCTGTTTGCAAGGCGCGGGGAGCGCGCATACCCTTTGGTATGTAAGCGATGAGCAACGTAGCAAACGGGGATGAATCGGCAGCCCGACTGTGGATGTTATTTATGGACGAGCCCTTAGTGCCTAAAATGGCGGACCCCCGTGGTCACCATCGCCATATTGTGTTCATCGGCAGCCTGGATTACCTCGGCATCCCGAATAGACCCCCCCGGCTGAATCACCGCCGTAATCCCCGCTTGTGCGGCCACATCAATGCCATCTCGAAAAGGGAAAAAGGCATCCGAGGCCATGGCTGACCCTGCCGTAGGGCCCTGCGCCTTCATGATGGCAAGTTTCACGGAATCAACCCGGCTCATCTGCCCCGCGCCAATTCCCACCGTCGCCTCTTCCCGCGCAAAAACAATGGCATTCGACTTCACATGCTTGGCCACCTTCCAGGCGAATAGAAGCGCGCGCTTCTCTTCCTCTGTGGGAGGACGACGGCTCACCACCTTCCATTCACTCTCACTAACAATCATGGCCCCATCCTGATCCTGCACTAACAGCCCCCCTGCCACACACCGGACATGAAGCCGATTTTTCGGGGAGCCTTGTGCTTCTAATACGCGAAGATCTTTCTTGCGCTTCAATCGCGCAAGGGCGTCAGGATCAATGCTTGCGGCAATCACCACTTCCATGAACGTTGCGGCGATCTCTTCGGCGGTTTCGACATCCAGGGTGCCATTCACGGCGACCACCCCGCCAAAGGCAGAAACCGGATCGGTGGCTTTCGCCTTTTTGTAGGCCTCCGCAAGTGTCCGCCCCATCGCCACGCCACAGGGATTGTTATGTTTGACAATGACTGCGGATCGTTCCGAAAACTCATTGGCCAGGGACAGGGCCGCATCCGCATCCAGGAAATTGTTGTACGACATCTCCTTACCCCAGAGCTGCCGAGGGGGCGCATCCCCTCCGCTATCGCGATACAACGCGGCGTGCTGATGCGGATTTTCCCCGTACCGGAGCGTTTGTATTTTTTCATACGGCATCAAAAACAAATCGGGAAACCTCTCTGGACTGCCCCCCCTCGACGACAAATAGGAAAAAATCGCGCGGTCATACTCCGAGGTATAAAAGAAAACCTTTTGAGCCAAGGCAAAACGTCGCTCCGGGGAGAGGGTCCCGTTAGAGATCTTCATCTCCTCAATCAGATCGGCATAATCCGCAGGATCCACAACAACCGCCACATCGTTATAGTTTTTTGCGGCAGAACGGAGCATGGCAGGCCCGCCGATATCGATATTCTCAATCGCCTCTTCCAAGGTGACCCCTGGCTTGATAATCGTCTCACGAAAGGGGTAAAGGTTGACCACGGCCAAATCAATCCCCTCAATCCCATACGCCTTCATCTGGGCCTGATGCGCCGGGTTATCCCGAATCGCAAGAAGCCCGCCGTGGATCCGTGGGTGGAGGGTCTTCACCCGCCCATCCAGCATCTCGGGGAACCCAGTATATTCGGAGACATCCCGAACAGCGATCCCACTCTCTTTAAGAAGCCGACACGTCCCCCCCGTGGATAACAGTTCGACACCCCTTTCACGCAGAAAATGTGCCAGATCAAGAAGACCTTCTTTCCGATAAACACTTAAAAGTGCCCGCTTTATTTCACTCATTTCTCGCCCTGAATTAAACGATAAATCGTTCCCGAAAGACCCGATCATGCCAGGTTTTGTAACATGGCCAAACCTCCCTTTACAACTTTTTTTCTCTTCCTGTTTTCGTGGATAACTTATTCGGTTCCACTTCTTAAAAACAACCCTCTTTCCCTGACAATGCGAAGATTCCAATAAAAAAAGCCAATGGCCATGGCGAGATAAAAAATATTCAATGTGGTTGCGATGGCAAGGTGGTGCACAGGAATCTGGCCATTTTCTACGACCGCGCGCATCCCCTCAAAAACGTGCGAGGACGGGATTAAAAGGGCCATCGGCTGTATCCATTCCGGAAGCACCGAAATGGGATAGAACACTGCGGAGAAAGGCTGAACCAGAAAAGCCAATCCCCACGCCAACACCTCCGCTTCCTGACCATACCGCAGAATGGCCGCTGTGGTCACAATCCCAATCGACCAGCCCATCACCATGAGGTTCATCACGAACGGAATGAGCGACAGACCCAGTGTCAGCAGGTTGAAAGAATACAAAAACCAGGCCAACAAGGAGCTGGCAAGACCCGCCGCAAGAAGCTTTACGACACTAATCGTCATTAAGGCCAACAGAAATTCACAGGGACGCATGGGGCTCACAAAAAGATTGGTCAGATTTTTGGACCAGATCTCTTCAAGAAAGGAGATCGATATCCCTTGTTGGGAGCGATAAAGAATATCCCAGAGAATCAACGCCCCGACAAAGAATGTAACAAACCGGGGAAGATTGGACTGCGCCTCTCGAAGATAACGCGTAACAAAACCCCAGACCACCACATCTAAAATCGGCCAGAAAAAAATCTCGGTCAGGCGGGGAAGGCTCCTCTGATATAGATAAAGATGCCGTTGTATGATGGCGGCAATGCGATGTCGTTTCATTCAAACAACGCTATGGAATGCTGGCCACGTGTCACCTTCAGAAAAACCTCCTCTAAACTCTTTTCCTTAAAAAATGAGAGCACCTCTTGCGGTGAGCCCAGGGTTAAAATTCTCCCCTGGTGTAGAAAAAGAATCCGATCTGAAATTTCCTCCATCTCTTTCATGTTATGCGAGGTATAAAGAAGCGTCATACCTTGGCGATCCCGGATGCCTTTCAGGAGGGTCCGGGTTCTGTCCGCCATATCCGGATCAAGGCTGGCTGTCGGTTCATCCAGGAACAAAATCTGCGGATCATTCAAGAGGGCCTTAATAAGCGATAGACGAGTGAGCTGGCCGGAAGAAAGGGTTCTCGTCAGGGCATTGCGGAATCGGTCGATTTCAAAGGTCTCCAGGAGAGTCTCAATTTTTTTCTTTGGATGGGAAACCGCGTACAGTTTTGCGAAAACAGAAAGATTTTCATAAATGGTCAGTGATGTCGGCAAAGAAACATACGTTGATGAAAAGTTCACGCGTGACAGAATGGTCTCCCGATGCCGGGCAAAATCAAGTCCAAATACCCTCACTTCCCCGACCGTTGGCGTTACCAAACCCAGGATGATCTGGATCAACGTGGTCTTGCCAGCCCCATTGGCCCCCAACAACCCTAAAATTTCTCCCTTCTCCAAGGTAAAGGAGACATCATCCACCGCCACAACAGGGCCAAATCGCTTGGTTAAGTGTCTGACTTCCAAGATAATCTCTCCCATCTCAACACCACCACACAATATAGGAATAAGCCGCTTGAGAAAGCCTCATCAATGCCATTTCAGACGTTCTTCACGCGAAGAGAGACACCCACAAGATATTGATGTAAGGCATCTTAAACCACAAAGTTTATCTGTTTTTCAACAGCCTGTCAGGATATGACCTTACTCTCTACTAAATTAATTGAATACACTTTTTTAATAAAAACATTCACTTTTAATAGCATGTATTAAACAATACTTGTTTTCAGAGTATGAGCCAACCCAATCAATTTAATCTATTTTAAACATAAATTGTATGATTTTATCCATACATAGCTATATCTTGGGCCATAGCAACCAAATTTAATAGAAAACTTTTATTAAAACTTTTTAAGTTACAAGATAAATAACTTGACATACACAATTTGTTTCGCTAATCTCCTCTACATAGAGCTATGGCTGAAGAATTCAAAGACATAATTGCAGGTTTAGAGCAGCGGATACATCTCTACAAATCCAAGCTCCAGGACCTTCAAAAAAAACAGGGTAAAGTAGAAGAAGAGATAAAAACAGTCAAAAAATATCTGGAACTGGCTGAAACACTTTATCGCGTCGAGGTAGAAAAGGCCCGGGGCTACTCCTCTACTTCTTCTACACAGGCCATTGAAATTCAAGCCTACTCAAACGAATTCCTCCTTGAAAAGACAAAGTATTCCGCCTTTTCTATACCACAAGCCGCTTATCTGCTATTGGAAGAGAAACGGGCCGCTCTCCATGTCAAAGAAATCTATAAAAGCCTCATCGATGGGGGCGTTCGAATCCGTAGTAAAACCCCGGAAACCTCCATTGCCGTATCACTGTCTCGCGATGGACGTTTCAAAAAAGTGGCACCCAATACATTTAAGTGTATAGATGAAACAGACGGGGAGATAAAGCCTCGTCCTGAAAAAAACATCTCTCCGTCAGGAGAAAATCATGAAAGGGGGTGAGGACAAGTTGGCGACAAAAAAGAAACCTGCTGCGAAGAAACCAGCAACGAAAAAGAAGTAGAAAAGAACAGAGACGGAGGGGCCTCTGCGAGGCCCCTCCTCCCTTCTAAGGAACCCTTCTCGGAAATCGGGAGGGGTTCCTTATTTTTTTGGGGCCTTGTAGAGATCCACGCCAGTGTACGGACCCAAGGCCGCAGGCGTCACACGCCCCGCAGGACGCGAGGAAACCGGACTGTACAGCGAGAGGATTTCTAAGAGTCCGGGAACGCTACGGATGGCCTGCGGATCTGTGACCCCCGCAGGTCTCGCAACCCCCGCGGGGTTCGCAGCCCTTTCAACAGCCGGCTAAAGACATCGAAGGGATCGAAACAGACTCTACAGAAATTTCTTCGGAAGTTTCATCCGCATGGACAACCTTCCACGCGTTTTTCTCGTTGAGAATTTTTTGAATCAAAAGGGCATGCAGGCGATGCCCCGAACAGGAGGCCTCTACCCTCCCAAGGATTGGCCGCCCCAGGAGGGACAGGTCTCCAATCAGATCAAGGATTTTATGGCGAACAAACTCATCAGAGAAACGAAGCCCATCCCGGTTGAGCACTTCTTTATCACCGACAACAATCGAATTTTCAAGCGATCCCCCCCGGGCCAGCCCCTTTGCCAAGAGCGCCGGGACATCCTTTAGAAAACCAAAGGTCCTCGCTGCCGCAATCTCACTCACAAACGCTTGAGCGCTATGTCGATAGAAATACCTCTGATGAGAAATCGCCGGGTGATCAAACTTAATTTGGTACGCCACTTCAAATTGGGAAGAGGGGAGGATGGAGACATATTTATTCTCTGCGGAGACCGTAACCGGCGCCACGAATTGAATGAAAGAACGCGGCCTGCGTTGGCGACAAATACCCGCCTTGAGAAGAAGTTTCACAAAAGGCAAGGCACTTCCATCTAAAATGGGAACCTCTGGCCCGTCTACAACAATCGTTAGATTATCAATACCAAGTGCTGCCACAGCCGACAAAAGGTGCTCAACAGTCTGAAGACTATCTCCCTCCGTACCGATTGCGGTGCAAAAGCTCGAGGGGAGAATAGAACAAGGGGCCACCGGAATACGAACCCCACCCCGATCCGCACGGATAAAGTGAATACCCGCCCCCTCTGGCGCCGGGACTAATTCAAAGTAAACCTCTTTCCCGGAATGAAGCCCAATCCCCTGACCGGCAACTTTCGATCCAATCGTCGACTCATACCCGGAATACTGCATCAAAAACCCCATAGACTTCTAAATGGGACGGATATAAGCAATATATATGCCTTTAAAAAGAATGGGAGCAGTCCATATAAAAGTGGCCCTATTTTGGGATAAATAACGCTCCTGACTCAAAAATAGGGTTTAAAATGCCACTTTTAGCAAAATCTATGCCAAACCAACAAGATGCCCTGTTGAAAGCGTGTCTGTTTTTAGTAACACTCATTGAAAGTTATGCAACTTCTCCGCCTCATATGATTTAAATTCCCATGCACCATCTATCCTGACATCTTCCGATCGATTTTTATTTAAAAAAGGTCTATCATCTGGCCCGCCTGCTTCTGTAGGGTTGCTCCTCACGATGTCCTGTTTATTTCTGTAGTCCACGATGCCAGATAAAACCCTGTTCAAAATCGTTATGGCTGCCTCCGAGGCGGTCCCCTACGCCAAGACAGGGGGATTGGCCGATATGGTCACCGCACTTTCAATAACCCTTTCCCGGATGGGACACCAGATCGTTGTCTTCCTCCCCCTTTATGGGCAGATGGATAAAACTGTGCTCCAAGCTACGGGGCACGTCATCAACGTCCCCGTATCCACGCAACAAGAAAAGGCAACACTATTCCTGCATGAATCGGAGGGCATTCGCTTTTATTTTATACAATCAAATCGCTATTTTGAGAGAGCCGGACTCTATGGAGAAAACGGAAAGGACTATCCAGACAACGCCGCCCGCTTTACTTTTTTTTCACGGGCCATATTGGAAGCAGTAAAAACGCTCCGCCTTCAACCCGATATTTTTCATTGCCACGATTGGCATACCGCGCTCATTCCCGTATATCTGAAAACGCTCTACGCGAAAGACTTCCCAGGGTCTGCCTCCCTCTTTACCATTCACAATCTTGGCTATCAGGGGATCTTCTGGCACTACGATTGGCATCTGCTCAATCTTCCCTGGAGCTATTTTCAGCACCAGGCACTGGAGTGCTACGGAAAGATCAATTTTCTAAAGGGCGGGCTTGTTTTCTCTGATGGCATCTCAACCGTCAGTCCACGATATGCCAAGGAGATTCAAACCGTCTCTTACGGAAATCAACTGGAAGGGGTTTTGATCCAACGCAGAAAACATTTAACCGGAATCCTGAATGGTATCGACACCCAAGAGTGGGATCCCACAACAGATCAGTACATTCCTTTCAGGTATCATTATAAAAATCTCTCCGGAAAAGAAAAATGTAAAGAGGCGCTCCAGAAAGAAGTTTCGTTGAGTGTTCAGAAAAAAAGACCGCTTTTCGTCATGGTCTCACGGCTCTCGGAACAGAAAGGGATCGACCTTTTGATCGCCGCCTTTCGAAAATTAATGGCGCGGAAGGCCCAACTGATCGTGATGGGAATGGGCGATGAAAAATATGAAAGGGAGTTACTCCATCTGGCAGCGCTTTATCCAGGACAGGCCGCCGTCCAGATCACTTATAACAACCCGATGGCCCATAAAATTGAGGCGGGAGGAGACCTCTTCCTGATGCCCTCTCAATATGAACCCTGTGGACTAAGCCAGATGATGAGCCTTCGCTATGGCACCGTGCCCATCGTCCGATCTGTGGGGGGGCTGGATGACACCATCACCTCTTTCGATCCCACTTCTTTAAGCGGAAATGGGTTCAAATTTCGGCAGTATACCCCAACCGCCCTGTTCAGGCAGGTCCAGAAAAGCCTCTCTTTATTTGAAGAAAAAAAGAAATGGAATGTCCTCGTCCAGAACGGGATGCAGGGGGACTATTCCTGGGGGGCCTCCGCTGAAAAATATGCCCAGCTCTACGCCACACTTGTCCGAAAGAATCAGAAGACGTAAACCCCTGCATGGAAGGGGGAGAGGTACACGGGGGAGGGGTGAAGCGGTTTAGGCGGAGAGATCTCCTTGATCCACCAGCTCTTTGAGTTCTTTCCCAACCTTAAAAAAAGGAACATCTTTGGCGGGGACCCTGACCGTGGCCCCCGTTTTTGGATTATGCCCATCACGCATTTTTCGGTGCCGAAGATGGAAACTCCCGAAGCCACGGATCTCGATTCGATCTCCCTTGGCAAGCGATTCCTCAATCGTGTCAAAAACGGCATTCACTAACACCTCAACCTGCGGCTGTGTCAAAGAAGGATATCGTTCACAAACCCCATCAATCAATTTCGCCTTCGTCATACAGATCTCTGTCTGGCTAAAATGTAAAAAGGTAGTTCATCTGAATCGTGCTCGCCGGGGCATACCCCCTCCCGAATCCCCACGAAGAAACACCCTTCAAGAAGTCCCACACCCACGGCTCACGATGAGGTTCCACAAGCTCCGGCTCCCCATCAATGCCAGCAAGACTCGCGGTCCTCTTTACGGCGTAATCAAAACCACCCAACTCATCAACGAGACCCAATTCTTTCGCGTGCCGACCGGTAAAAATACGTCCATCTGCCAGGGCGCGCACCTTCTCTATATCCATGGAACGCCCTTCAGAAACTGCCTGAATAAATTGCCCATGCATATCATCCAACACCCCCTGGAGCAGATTTCGCTCCTCATCACTCATTTTCCGAAAAGGGGACCCGATATCTTTATTTTTCCCACTCTTGATCACCACCCTCTCAACCCCTACCTTCTGGATCAGCCCCTCGAGATTGGCCAACTCCATCACGACGCCCAGGCTCCCCGTCACCGTACCCGGATTGGCGATAATACGATCGGAGGCGCTGGCGATATAATACCCCCCCGAGGCCGCGACCGATCCCATGGAGGTCACTATTTTTTTCTTCCCCTCCGTGCGAATCTTTTTCACCTCGTCATAAATCTCCTGGGAGGGCACCACCCCCCCACCGGGACTGTCAATTCTCATGAGAATGGCCCGAATTCCGTCATCCGCCATATATCGGCGCAATGCATCCGTCACCGCTGCAGAATCCAGAATCACCCCTTCAACTCGAACAACCGCAATCTTCGCGCCAGAGGCCCATCCCTTCCAACTCCCCCCTCCCGAAGCGCGAGCGAAAAAAAACGTAAAAACAAAAAACAGAAGGGCAAACAACAGGAAAAAAACCGCCCCCACCAGAACAGATCGCTTGTGCGCGCTCAAAAGCCGTTATCCCTTTTTATCGATCTTACTTGCAATCGATCCAAACGTCTGGGCTGGATCGCCTTGGCTGCTATGAAACTGGGATAAGGCCGCATCGTCAGAGTCTTTCCGGAGCGCGATGACCGATAGGGCAATTTTTCTCTCGTGGGCATCCACACGAATGACCTTCGTCTCCACCACATCGGTCGGATGAAAAACATCCTCAATTCGAGTCGGGGCTTCAACGCCTGTTTCGCTGATGTGAATGAGGCCCTCCACCTCCCCTTCCAGAGAAAGAAAGACGCCAAAATCGGTTATCTTAGACACACTCCCCATCGTAATGGTCCCCACAGGATATTTCTTGGGAATCAGGGTTTCCCATGGATCAGGGGTGAGTTGCTTATACCCCAAAGAAATTCTTTCTTTCTCACGATCCAATTTCAAGACAATCGCCTCAATCGGTTGCCCCTTTTTAAAGACCTCGGAGGGGTGTTTGACGTGACGCGTCCATGAAATATCGGAGATATGGATCAAGCCATCAATGCCATCCTCCAAACCGATAAAGGCCCCAAAATCAGTGACACTACGCACCTTGCCAGAAATCTTGGTCCCCACCGGATACCGCTGATCCGCCACGTCCCAAGGGTTGGAGCCCACCTGTTTCATCCCCAGAGAGATCTTCCTCCCCTTCCGATCCATATTGAGAATGACCGCACGAACAGCCTCCCCAATCGCAACCACCTTGGACGGATGCTTTGCCTCATGGGCCCAAGACATCTCCGAGACATGAACCAGGCCTTCAATCCCCGGCTCTAATTCGACAAAGGCACCATAATCGGTCAGGCTGACGACCTTTCCATTGACCTGGGTCCCCACCCCATATTTTGTCTCGATCTGGCTCCAGGGATCAGGGGTTTTCTGCTTACAGCCCAGTGACACACGACCTGTTGTTTTATCATATTTCAGAATAATCACCGAGATTTTGTCACCCACGGCATAAAGCTCGGAAGGGTGCCCAACCCGCCCCCAGGAAATATCAGTGATATGAAGGAGCCCATCAATTCCACCCAAATCAACAAAGACACCATACTCCGTGATGTTTTTAACCACCCCATCGACAATCTGACCTTCCTGAAGCCCCGATAAAGTCGTCTGGCGCCGCTTGTCACGCGACTCCTCCAGCAGAATACGACGCGACACGACAATGTTGCCACGACGCTGATTCATCTTGATAATCTTCATCGGAAAAGTTTTTCCCACAAGACTATCCAGGTCTCGAATCGGACGAAGATCAATTTGGGAGCCTGGCAAAAAGGCCTTGACCCCGATATCGACAATCATTCCCCCCTTGATCCGGGAGAGCACCTTCCCCTCAATCACCGCATCTTTTTTATGAATCTCTTCAATATCCAACCAGACCCGCATCCGATCGGCTTTTTCCTTGGAGAGGGTGATCGCCCCCTCCGCATTCTCCCTTTCCTCAAGATAAACCCGTATTTTTTGTCCCGCCTCAAGCGCCAGAAACTCATCGGGAGGAAACTCTATCTTCGGAATAACCCCTTCCGACTTATATCCGATATCGATTAAGACCCCATCCCCCTCGATGGAAATAACCGTCCCTTCAATAACGGTTCCCTCCTCAAAGCCTTTGAACGTCTCCGTATAAAGCCCCTCATCCACAAGACGTTCCTGATCCTCTAATAACGCCTGGGCCGGGTCTCTTAAATCAAATCTTTTAAATTTTGCCATAAGATCTTCACACTCCATGCCTCGTGAATGGTTCGAAAATTCACTCGGGGGTTAAATGGTTTGACATGAATTGATATGATTTAAACATTCAACGACTTCAGAAATGATCCAGTCTGGCGTAGAGGCCCCTGCGGTGACCCCCACCCGCTGTATCCCGGAAAACCATCCTTCTTCAATCTCTTGTGAGGTTTCAATATGGTAGGTGGGAACCCCTTTTTCACGACAAATATCCGCCAGATGCGTCGTATTCGCGGAGTTTTTCCCGCCCACCACCACCATCGCCTCGACTTGATTGGCCATCTTGTGCACTTCGGTCTGGCTATCCTCGGTGGCGTAACAGATGGTGTTAAAAACCTTCACTTCCTCACAGATTTTAAGACATTCCACGACAATCTGCGCAAACCGCTCAAACGTCTGGGTCGTCTGCGAAATCAAACCAACACGTTTTTTAGAAAATTTATTAAGGGCCTTTTTGATCTCGAGAAAGTCCTCCGTGACCAATATCTCTCCGCCGGAATGGCCCACCACACTTCGCGTTTCCGGGTGATTCCGGTCTCCAATCATCACGACCTGATACCCCTCTTGCAGAAGCTGTCTGGCATACCGCTGGGCGTTGGTGACAAAAGGGCAGGTGGCATCCACAACACGGAGACCTTTCCGCTCGGCCTCTTGAACCACAGCGGGAGAAGAAACCCCGTGAGAGCGAAGAATCACCACCCCGCTCTCGATTTCATGCAATGCCTCCACCTTTTTAACCCCTTTTTCGGAGAGGCGCTCAACCACCTGGGGATTGTGAATCAGCGGCCCCAAACTATACACCTCCCCTTCATGCTGCACCGCAGCATCAAACGCCATTTTCACCGCCCGTTTGACCCCAAAGCAAAAGCCAGCATTCTCGGCCACCCACACTTCCATCTATAAACCTCCCCCTCACACACGCCGCGCGCGCTGAACTTTTAAGACGCTCCGTCCCTTAAACGTTGAACATTGGCCATAACGTCGCGGGCGATTGTAGCATAAAGCATTTTCGTATGGATACCCCCGTCCTCGGCAGCTTTAATCTTCTCGGCATAATTAAGCGGCTTACCGAAAACAATGACCACCGGGTGAAAAAAACGGACCGGATTTGTCCCCTGGATATAGGCGGGCACCACGCTCACCTGGGAATGGGCCACCAGCCAGCCAATCCCAAGTTTAGGGGGAAGAAGGGCTCCGTCTGGGCTGCGCGTTCCTTCAGGATAAACCATCAGCGCCCGTCCACCCAGTAACCGCTTTAAACTTTCATTCAACGCACTGCGGTCAACACGCCCCCGCCGAACAGGAAAACCCCCCAGATTTCTAAACAAAAACCCGATCAGCGGGTTTCTGAAAAGTTCAATTTTAGCGATATGATCGACCGGACGGGAAAGCGCGGAAGCCAAAAGGGGAATGTCAAAATAGCTATTGTGATTCGCCGCAACAATCACCCCGCCGTGAGAGGGAACATGCCCTTCACCGACCACCTTTAAGCGACAAAAAATCCGGGCGAGGAGGAAAACCACGCCCCGCACGATTGTGTAGAACATTCAAATTTCCCGGTCAGTCCGCGGTGAGCACAGCAATCAAGCGCACGGCAACCCCAAAAATATTTTCAGAGACCGCGCGTAAAGGATGACTTCCCAATCCCATTCACCTTCCTTTCAATCTCGCGGACCATCTGCGGAACCACCTCCTCTAACGCCAAGTCGGTTGAATCAATCACAATCGCATCCGCACTCTGCTTCAAGGGGGCAATGGCCCGTTGGCTGTCCTGTAAGTCCCGTTCATGGATTTCGCGCGTGGTGGTCTCAAGATCGGTCACCACCCCCTGGGCGTCAAGTTCTTTAAACCGACGCAGACCACGGACAGAAAGAGAGGCATGAAGATAGAACTTCACATCGGCATCCGGGAAAACAACCGTTCCGATATCCCGCCCCTCCATCACCACCCCATTTTGACTGCCAATGTCTCGCTGAAGGGAAAGCAGGCGCCTTCGAACCCCTGGGAAGGCCGAAATCGTGGCCGACACGCGGGTCACCTCTGGACGTCGTAAATCGTGGGTAACCTCTTTTCCGTCCACCCAGATCTGGGTGTGCCCCGAATCAATCCTTGGCTCAATATGAACCGCTTGGCAAAACGCCTCCACATCAGACTGGTTTTTGGGATCAATCTTCTCCTCCACAATTTTCCAGGCCATCCCCCGGTAGAGGGAGCCAGACTCCAGATAAAGAACCCCCAGTTGCTTTGCAAGACCGGAAGCGGCGCTGCTCTTTCCCGCCGCCGCAGGCCCATCAATGGCGATAATCAATTTTGGAACCGTCCTTGCCCTGAAGGATTCCATCACGTCATGACTCCTTGATTAAAGAGAAGAGCAACTCGCCAAACCCTGGAAATGACGTCTCGATGCAAGCGGTGTCGTCTATCTGATTGGCCCCGGCGGTCACAAGCCCCGCCACAGACAGCGCCATCGCAATACGATGGTCGCCCCGTGTTTCACAAAATGTCCCCCGAAGCCGCTTACACCCCAGAATCTTCATCCCATCTGGAAAGACCTCTACGGGAACCCCCATCCCCAAAAGGGCCTTTGCCATCACCGCGATCCGATCGCTCTCCTTCACCCGTAATTCATGAGCGCCACGAATCACCGTCTCCCCTTCGGCCACGGCAGCAGCCACGCACACAATTGGGAACTCATCGATCGCCCTTAAAAGTAGCTCCCCGTCAATCGTGATGCCATGCAGGGGGCTTGCCAGAACGGTCAGATCGGCTACCGGCTCAATCCCGGAGGAGAGGACCTGCGAAACCGTAATTCTTGCCCCCATCGCCTTCAAAATATCTAAAATCCCAGTCCGGGTGGGATTCACTCCAACCTGCGGCAAACTAATTTCAGAATCGTTGACGATCGCGCCGGCCACCAGGAAAAAGGCTGCCGAGGAGAGATCTCCGGGAACCGTCAAAACCTGCCCCTGCAAAGAGCCCTCCCCCTCCAGACAAAGACGCCCTGCTTCCTGACTAAAACGGGCACCGAAAAATCGCAGCATCCGCTCGGTGTGATCCCGCGAAACAAGCGGCTCTGTGAGCGTCGTCTTCCCCTTGGCAAAAAGCCCCGCCAAAAGAAGCGCAGATTTCATCTGCGCGCTCGCAACAGGGAGGTCATAGTCAATCCCACAGAGCCCCCCCCCCGAGATCGCAAGCGGGGCATATCCCCCGCCCGCCCGCCCCGAAATCTTCGCCCCCATTCTCCGTAAGGGATCGACCAGACGCCGCATCGGACGATTCCGTAAGGAGGCATCTCCGGTCAACACGGAGAAAAAAGGCTGTCCCGCCAGGAGGCCACTCAACAGGCGGAGCGTGGTGCCGGAATTCCCACAATCAATCACCTGCTTCGCTTCAGAAAGGCCATGAAGACCTTTCCCCTCGATGCACAAGGTCGGAGAACCGTTTTGGACTTCGACTTTTACCGACACCCCCAACGACTGAAACGCCGCGAGGGTTTGTTTGCAATCCTCCGAGGCAAGATAGCCTGAAATCGCGCTGGGTCCCTCCGCCAGCGAGGCCAGCATGATGGCGCGATGGGTGATCGATTTATCCCCGGGGACTTGAACGGTGCCACGCAGGGTGATTTTTTTGTTTTCCACCTCCCTCACGCAAGACGCTCCTGCCGTACCGTTTTTGCACGGGTGAAGGCTTCCAACAAACCCTCACCGTCTTTGGCAATGATCTTCTTTTTCATCTTTTCTAAAGTCTCTTGATACAGATCAATCATTTCAACCATCTTTTGATCGTTGAGCAGAAAGATATCCCGCCACATCTCCGGCGAACTTTCGGCAATTCTTGTAAAATCGCGCAATCCCCCTCCGGAATAGGCAATCGGGTCCATCTTGGCAATTTTAGGATGGGCCAGCACTTCCACCATCGCGTAGGCCACCAGATGAGGCAGATGACTCACCGCAGCCATAATCGCGTCATGGCGAAGGGGATCGACCTTCACAACCGAGGCACCCACCGCCGTCCAGAAGGCCGCCACCCTGGACAGCACCTTGGCCGGCGTTTTCGCCGTGGGGGTGAGAATACAGAGGTTCCCCTCAAACAACTCTTCCCGGGCCGCCTCCACCCCTGATTTTTCCCGACCCGCAATCGGATGCCCCCCCACAAAATAGGCATGTTCCGGCATGAAGGACGCCATCTTCTCCACCAGGGCCCCCTTGACGCTCCCCACGTCTGTGACAATGGCCCCTGGCTTCAAATAGGGCGCAATCCCCTGACAAATCCGCTCAAACGTCCCCATCGGGGTCGCCAGGATCACGAGATCAGAATCCTGCACCGCTTTCTGCAGGGTTAAAAAATACCGGTCAATCATCCCAACGGTCACGGCCTTTTGAAGGTTCCAGCGCCGCCGATCATAGCCAATCACCTTCGTCGCCAGGTGTTTGCGTTTCATCACCAGGGCCAAAGAACCTCCGATCAAGCCAACACCAATCATCGTTACCTGTTTAAATAATATGCTCACAATGCTCTATCCTTCGTCTAAAAGGTTTTGAAACAGGCCTCACATCCCTCGGCCAATGGCCAGGGCAATCTGTTTTAGCTCTCGCATGAGTGTCTTAAAATCGCTGGGTAACATCGCCTGCTCCCCATCACAGTACGCCTCTTCCGGATTGGAATGGACCTCAATCATCAGGCCATCGGCCCCCGCCGCCACTGCGGCCCTGGCCATTGGGGCCACAAGGTCTATCCGGCCCACGGCATGACTGGGATCCACAATCACCGGAAGATGTGACAGCTTCTTTAAAAGCGGAACGGCAGAGAGATCGAGGGTGTTCCGGGTCATCGTCTCGAAAGTTCTTATCCCCCGTTCGCAGAGAATCACCTGGTAGTTTCCGGCGGAAAGGATATATTCGGCGGAGAGGAGAAACTCCTTGATCGTGGCCGAGAGGCCCCGTTTTAGCATCACCGGTTTGTTGTAAGAGCCCACCTCGGCCAAAAGCCGGAAGTTCTGCATGTTTCGCGCGCCAATCTGAATAATATCGGCATATTTCATCATGAGTGGCATATCCCGAGGGTCCATCACCTCCGTAATCACGGGCAACCCGGTCTTTTGTTTCGCTTCGCTTAAATACGCAAGACCTTCCTCACCCAAGCCCTGAAACGAGTAGGGAGAGGTCCTGGGCTTAAACGCTCCACCACGCAGGATCAGGGCCCCCGCCTCCTTGACCTCCTGTGCGATCCCCAAAAGCCGCTCCCGGTTTTCCACGGAGCAAGGGCCCGCCATCACCACGATGGAACTCCCCCCAATCTTGATCCCGTCAACCTCAACAATGGTATCCTCTTTTTTCACATCACGACTGGCCAGCTTATACGGCGAGAGAATCGGGAGCGCCTCTTCCACCCCGGGCAGGGCCGCGAGGGGGACCCGTTGCAGATCGCGTTCATCCCCGATCACCGCAATGACCGTCCGCTCCGTTCCCCGAATCAGGTGAGGGGTTAGCCTCATTTCGGTAATCCTGGCGATAATATGCTCCACCTGCTGATCTGTGGTCCCCGGCTTTAAGACGATAATCATCTATTTCCTCCTTTTGGTCTTATCAGGCTGTTGAAAGGGTTGCGAGGCGTGCCAGGCGTGCGACGCCTGCGGCCTTACATCTGGTGCTTTTTGAACCGCCTGCACCCTCTGGAATGCCCGGATAAATTTTTCGTTCTCTTTCGGCAATCCAATCGTCACCCGTAGAGCCGCCCCTTCGATGTGCCGGACAATCACCCCTTCCTGTAACAGCGCCCTGTAGCATCTCTCCCCCACCGTTGGATCGGATCCCGGCAGATGAAAGTAAATGAAATTGGCCTCGCTGGGGAGGTAAGAGATGCCCATTTGATCGAATTGCCGGGAGAGATAGTCCTTTCCCTCCCGATTGTTCTTTAACGTCCGCGAAAGATACGCCTCATCCGACAGGGCGGCTCGTGCCGCCTCCTGCGCAATAAGGTTGGTGTTGAAGGGTTGCCGAACCCGGTTCATATAATCGGCCACCTCCGGGGCACTGATGCCATAGCCAATGCGAAGCCCCGCCAAACCATACGCCTTCGAAAAGGTCCGCAAGAGAACCACTGGAAATCCCTCCTGCAGCAGTTGTATCGACGACGGAAAATCGGGGGCCGTGGCAAACTCCGCGTAGGCCTCATCCAGCACCACCAGGATTCGTTTCGGCAACCGCGCCACAAACCGGCGGAGCTCCGTGTGGGAGACCATCGTCCCCGTAGGGTTATTGGGATTACAGATAAAGACAAGCCGGGTCCTGGCGGTCACGGCCTTCGCCATTTGACGAAGGTCATGTCTCCCCTCGTCAAGCGGGATCTGAATCGGCATCCCCTGCTCCGAAACCACGATTGAGCGATAGACCGAGAAGCTGGGATGGGCCATGATCGCCTCGTCCCCGGGCAAAAGAAACGTCCTCCCCAGCAGTGCAATGATTTCGTCCGAACCATTTCCCATCGTGATATGCGTGGACGGCACCTTCCATTTTTCGGACAGGGCCTCTCTCAAACGGACTGCCGCGCCGTCCGGGTAGCGGAAAACCTTCTTGAGACCCTTTCGAATCGCCGCAATCGCCTTGGGAGACGGCCCCAGCGGGTTTTCATTGGAGGCCAATTTCACCACATCGGTGATCCCCAACTCACGCTCCACCTCCTCAATGGGCTTACCGGGCTGATAAGGGGTCAACCCGGAAATATTGCGACTGACCCGAATCATTCGGACCCCTCTCCCTTCGAGGCCTGGGCGATCGGATAGGAACCGAGCACCTTACAAAAAATCGCCTGCCCTTTTAATTCATCCAGCGCCATTTTTACCTTCTCTTCTTCAACATGGCCGACAATATCGATGTAAAAAAGATATTCCCAAGCCTTTTTCTTGGATGGCCGTGACTCAATCCTGGTGAGATTGATCTGATGCCTGGCAAAGGGGGAGATCATCTCGTGAAGCCCCCCCACCTTATCGCGGATGGAGCAGATGAGCGAGGTCTTATCCTGTCCCGTTTGTTCATGTTCCTTCTTTGAAAGAATCAAAAAGCGCGTGAGGTTGTTGACGTGGTCCTCAATCTTCATTTTGACCACGGTCAGGTTGTAAATTTGGGCCGCCAATTCGGAAGCAATGGCCCCCGCCGTCGGGTCCTGTTGCGCCATTTGCGCCGCATGAGCGGTGCTTGCGACCTCTGTAATCGGGATATCCGACAGATGGGTCTCCAGAAACTCTTTGCACTGGGCAATCGCATGGGGATGGGAGTAAATTCTTTGGATCGACTCCATTCGCTCGCTCCGGGAGAGCAGATGATGTGAGACCTCAAGCAAAACCTCGCCAAAAATGTTCAAAGAAGAATCGACAAAAAGATCGAGAGTCGGGTTGACCCCCCCCTCGGTCGAGTTTTCAATCGGCACCACGCCAAAATCGGCCCGCCCCCGCTCCACCTCCTCAAAAATGGCCTTAATGCTTCCCACCGGCGTCCCCACAGCAGAGGCCCCAAAACGCCGCATGCAGGCCATATGGGTAAACGTCGCCTGCGGTCCGAGGTAAACAACCTTTAACGGGGCTTCCAGCGAAAGGGATGCGGAAATAATTTCACGAAAGACATTGCGCACGGCCTCGTTTGAAAAAGGCCCCGGATTGAGCCGAATCAGCCGTTCATAGATCTCCTGTTCACGCGAGGGGGTGTAGAATTCAACCTTCTGCTGTCTCTTGATTTCTCCCACATCCTTGGCAAGACGGGCCCGGTCATTCAGCAGGCTTAAGAGTTGAAGGTCAAGCTCGTCAATTTTATGACGAAGCACCCGAAGCGGTCCCTGATAAGGCAGATGAGGCAAACGTAGTCTCCTCCTTCACTTGAATAAAGTCTGGTCAGGGTATCAAATGAGTGGCAATTTTTCAACGGTTTTCATCTCACAGGCCGGTGCTTTCCCTTGTTTAAATGTCTGTTGATATGGCACAATTGGCTGCGGTGTCGGGGGGGCTGTTCGTGATAAAGAAAGTAACCAAGGCTGTGATTCCCGCTGCGGGCCTTGGCACCCGCTTCCTCCCAGCGACCAAGGCCTCCCCCAAAGAAATGCTCCCCCTCTTTGACAAGCCGCTCATCCAGTATGCGGTCGAAGAGGCGGTTGCCTCCGGCATCGAGCAAATCATCATTATCACCGGTCGTGGAAAGCGGGCCATTGAGGACCATTTTGACCTCTCTTTCGAACTGGAGGCAACCCTGGCCAAAAACGGGCAGAGTGAGGTCCTCGAAAGAGTACGACGTATCTCCAATCTGGCCGATTTTTGTTATGTCCGCCAAAAAGAGCCTCGCGGTCTGGGTCACGCCATCTTGTGTGCCAAGCGATTGATCGGGGACGAGCCCTTCGCCGTCCTCCTTGCGGATGAAATTATTGACCACTCCCCTTCCGCCCTTGAGCAGATGACCGCACTCTACCAGCAGCACCAAACCCCGATCCTCGGCATTCAACAAGTGGCCCCCTCGGAAGTCAATCGCTATGGAATTATTCGCGGCCTGCCAATCCCCCCAAAAAAGGCCGGTCTCTACCGCATTTGCGACCTGGTGGAGAAGCCCAGCCCAGCAGAGGCCCCTTCCAACCTTGCCATAGCAGGGCGATACATCTTGACCCCGCCTATTTTCGAGCTTTTAGAAAAGGTCTCCCCTGGGAAAAATAATGAAATTCAACTGACCGATGCCCTTAGAACCCTGGCGCAGCAGGATTCCATGCTGGGCTTAATCCTCAAGGGGCGTCGTTTTGACGCAGGGGACAAATTGGGGTTCCTCAAGGCCAACATTGAAATGGGTCTGAAAAATCCGGAATTATCTGAAACCCTTCGTCAGTATCTCAAGGGGATTGTGTCGAAAAGTTCACGCCAGCCCGGGTCGCGCGCCAGGTGAGTCGTGAAGTCAATCTTGATCAGATGGGCGAATTCGGTCTGATCAAGAGCATCCAGAAGAAATTTTCGCATCTGCCCCCCCCTTGGGGGATAGGGGACGATGCCGCCGTCCTCCGCGTCCCTCGCAGGGGTCGCACCCCTCGCAGAGGTCGCGCCCCTCATGGACACTACCTTCTGGCCACCACAGATGCCCTGATTGAGGGGGTTCATTTCAAATTTTCCACGTCTCATTTTTCACACATCGGATACAAGGCGGTCATGGTCAACTTAAGCGATATCGCCGCCATGGGGGGCACCCCCCGTGCGTATCTGGTATCGCTGGCCCTCACCCCAAAACAGACGCTGCGACAGATTACGCAACTCTACACGGGGATGAAAAAGGCCGGGGATGCCGCTGGCATTGATCTGATCGGGGGGAATACCACGCGTAGTTCGGGCGGTGTCTTCGTTTCGCTCACCCTTTTTGGCGAGGTCAAGAAGGAGAATCTTATCTTACGTCGGGGCGCACGCGTGGGAGATGCGCTGTATGTCACCGGGGTGCTGGGGGATGCCGCCGCAGGGGTCGAGTTGTTAAACCAGGGGGACGGGGGATACCCTGTCCTGACCTGCCGCGCCCGAACACCTACCGCCAGGTGGCGTGAAGGACCGCTCCTCGCGAAGTCCCATCTTGTGAGCGCCATGATCGATCTCTCGGACGGCCTCTCTTCGGACCTGATTCATCTCACGACGCAAAGTGGTGTCGGTGCCAGGCTTGATCTCTCTTTAATCCCCATGTCGCCTTCTCTCATCCGTTATGCCAAGCGGACCCAAAGGGATCCCCTCTCCTACGCCTTACACGGGGGAGAAGATTACGAACTTCTTTTTTGCGTTCGGCAGCGCAACATCGCTGGATTGAATCGGCTGATTCAGAGGGGGACGCTTCATGCCACGCGTATCGGTGCCATCGTTGCGCCAGAAAAAGGGATCACCACCCAAGACAGGGATGGACAGGTGGAACAGCTCACCCCAAAAGGCTTTGATCATTTTTT
>CAYRGU010000074.1:0-5726 GCA_964423845.1 uncultured Nitrospirota bacterium | reverse complement strand
ATAATAAACGCCCTTGTCTCCTGGGGGCCCCGGCCCAGGTAATCTTTTTCAAACTGGATCAGGGCATTGCTGATCTCTGCCTCAATCTGTCCTTGTGTCTTTTTCATTGAATGCATCGTAGAGATAGGGGCTTGCATCGCTCCTTGCAGGGGTTGCCTCCGGGGAGAGCTGGAGGGGATCATTTTTTCTGTTTCTCTTCTTCTGCCGAGAGAGCGTCAAAAGACTTGTCGGCGTTCTTTTTAACAAAATCCCTCACCTGTGAATTAAGTTGGTTCATTTTAGTCACGCTGTTTTTAAACTCTTCCATATCGAGCCGGGCGAGAGAATAAAGGGTTCCATCTGAAGGGTCTCTCCAGTGGTCAATGATGGTGATGCCAGAGAGGGTGGCGGCGGAAAAGGTCTTCGTCGCCTGCTCGACATGTTGCTCTTCCGTCACGGGGGCCCCTCCCTCCCCGCTGCCCGTCGAAGCGGTATAGTCCTTCATGAGGGAGGCGGTATAGGTTTCAAAGATCTTGGTGATCTCGGCCCTGGCGCGATTGTCTGCGGCACTGGTGGCAAGGGGCTTATTCCGAATTCCAGAGATGGCGCCAACCCCATGGAAGACCTTGCCCCCTTTTTCGGTAAAGGCACCGCTTCCCTTGTTGACCCAGGCGGGTCCGGCAGGCGCAATCGCTCCCGGCATTGGTTTTGGCGCGCTGTTACATCCAGAAAAGAGGAAGCTCAATCCTGCCGATAAAATGAAAACACCCATCACATGATTCTGTTTCATCGTGGCCTCCCGTTATGACATGACCATCATAAAATATGCCTGTCGAATTGCCATAGAATGGTTTTTTCAAAACAGTGCGGAATGGTATCCAATGCGGGTTGGTTTTGTAAAGGGGGGTGGCAGAAGGGCTACTGCTGCTGCCACGCTTTCTGGGTCGTGGCGTACTGGAGCATTTTTTTTGCCCAGGGAAGGAGCAGATAGGCTGGCGCGGCAAGAAAAAACGTGAGCGTAAAGTAGCCGGCATAACCCAATTGCTCCGCGCCAAATCCACTCACCCATCCGGCCAGAGAGCGGCTAAGGGCAAAAATGGAGGAGAGGAGGGCATATTCGGTTGCGGAGTGTCGTTTATCCACAATGGCCATCAGGAAGGCCAAAAAGGCTGCGGTTCCCAGTCCCCCGGTGAACGACTCTATTGCGCTGGCCGAGTAAATCACGGCCTTATGAGACACGGTAAGAGACGCGCCGATACCCCCCGGAGGGAGAACCCAGGCCGCATAGGCATATCCAAGATTGGAGGCCGCCTGAAAAAGTCCTAAAATCCAAAGCGCGGAGAAAATGCCCACGCGATCTGTGACCCACCCCCCCACGATACCCCCGGCAATGGAGAGCAAAAGTCCGATATTGACCGAAACAAGACCGATTTCGGTTGCCGTAAATCCGGTGTCGATCCAGAACGGTTTAATCATGAACCCCATGGCACTGTCGGCGAGCTTGAAGGTCAAGATGAAGGCGATGACGATGGCGAAGTGAGGCCTCTTTAGCATGGTCAACAAGGTTCCAAAAAAGACCCCCTCTTGCAGCGTGGCCCCTTCACGGGGGGAGGCGGGCGGTTTTATCGCCCAACCAGCGCCAAGAAGTCCCCCAAAGAGCACCCCGGAGATGAGAAACGCGGTGGTCCAAAAAGAGGGGCGCGTGTCCGACCATTTTGCGGCGTTATCGATCAGCCAGAGGGTGCCAAGTAAAAACAGCAGAACGGCGCACAAGGGGAGGGGCTGTTGGATCAGATGTTTGAGTTCAGTCAGGGGGGCAAATGGACGGGAGGCAGCGCCCGCTTTTTCTGGAGGCGCTCGCAGGCAGGCGAGGCCGCATAGAAGCAAGAGTAAAGCGGCGAGCAGATAGGCCCCGGTCCAGGTCAGATAGTCACTCGCAATGAGTATGAAACCTGCGGCCAGCATCCCCACCCGATAAAACCCGATTCTAATTCCGTTGGCAAACCCCATCTCCTCCTTTTTGAGGAACTCAATGGTGTAGCCGTCAATGGCGATGTCATTGGTCGCTGAGAGGAGCGTGAAGAGGCCGATGACCCCCCAAACCCAGGGGCTAAACCCTGAAGAAATCGCAAAAAGGGCAAGCAGTCCCCCCATGAACAGATCCGAACAGAGCATCCATTTGCGGTGATGTCGGTAGAGGTCAACCAGCGGCGCCCATAAAAATTTAAGCGTCCAGGAGAGACCGAGGAGGCTCATAAAGCCAATTTTCCATAGCTCCACCCCCTGTTGCCTGAAATAGACGGGAAAGATGTCGTAAAAGACCCCCAGCGGGAAGCCTTCAGAAAAATAGAGAACCGCAACCCAGAACATTCTTGATTGAAGCCATGGGAAACCCATCACATTTTACCGCCAGATTCAGAAGAGGTTATACCCTTTTGAGTCCAAAGAGACAAGGCGATCTGAATCTGAAAAGACAAGGCGATTCATCCAAAAAAGGGGGCGTTTATATTGACAGTATGGGGGGGTGTCGGGTATCTTTAAAAGGATTATGAAAAGCATCTATCTGGATCATATCGGGGCAACGCCGCTCCTCTCCGAGGCATACGAAGCGATGCTCCCATATCTAAGGGAGAGCTTTGGTAATCCTCAAAGTCGCCATTCGTTTGGGGACTCCCCTCGGAAGGGCATTGAGCAGGCCCGATCTGATATCGCCACCTTAATTGGCGCGGAGCCACGCGAGATTATTTTCACTGCATCGGGAAGCGAAGCAAATAATCTGGCCATTAAGGGTCTCTTGGCGACTTGCCAGAAAAAGGGGCATCATATCATCACCTCCGTCCTCGAACATTACTCCGTTGCGCACCCGATAAAACATCTGGAGCAAATGGGGTACGATGTCACGTGGATTCCCACCGATCAAAACGGCGTGGTCTGCCCGGAGGCGGTTGCTGCCGCCATTCGGAAAGAGACCGCTCTCGTCTCAATCATGCATGCCAACAATGAAATTGGTACCATCCAACCTATTGAAAAGATTGGCCTAATCACTCAAGAGGCAGGAATCCCTTTTCATACAGACGCCGTCGCAACGATCGGCGTGATTCCTGTCCATGTGGATGAACTTGGAATCGACCTGGCTGCGTTTTCTGCCCAGCCTTTCTACGGCCCCAAAGGTGCCGGTGCCCTTTATGTTCGACGCGGGACACGCATCCACCCCCTGGTTGAAGGGGGCGTTCAGGAGGGGGGGAGAAGGGCCGGAATGGAAAATGTCGCCGCAATTGTCGGAATGGGCGTCGCCGCAAAAGAGGCCATGAGACGGCTTCCCGAAGAGATGTTTTCTCTCATTCGGCTTCGGGATCGTCTGATAGAGGGGCTGTTGCGTCGGATTCCCTTCCTTCATCTGACAGGAGATCGCATCTTGCGGCTTCCCCATATTGCAAGCTTCGCAGTGGAGTTTATAGATGGAGAAGCGTTGGTCAAGGTGCTGGAGAAGCGAGGCGTTATTGCTGCCAGTGGTTCATCCTGCAGCGCAGAGGCCTTGAAAATCTCGCCGACTCTCACGGCCATGGGCCTTCCCCCAAATGTTGCTCAAGGGGGAGTGATCTTTAGCCTGGGTCGTCAGACCACTGATGCGGAGATCGATTCAGTTCTCCTTATCGTTCCGGAGTGCATTGAAGAAATGAGAAAGGTTTCACCTCTCTACGCACGCATGTTGCAAGCAGTGGGAGGATGATTCAGGCCGATCAGACGCTGGATACGCTTGGGTTGTTTTGCCCGATTCCGGTTATTCTGGCATCGAAAAAGATAAAGCAGATGGCTGTGGGGCAAATTCTGGAGCTCTTATCCGATGACGAAGGGATAAAAAAAGATATGCCTGTCTGGTGTAAAACGAGCGGGCATGAGTTCCTTGAAATTGTCCAGGAAGCTAAAGTTTGCAGGGTTTACGTCCGAAAGAAATAAACGGTTTTTTGTCGAAAATTATTTCAGTAGAGATGTAGGGCATGGTGTTCTACCGAATCCTTCCAAAGCTTGCAGGTGTCCTTTTCTCTGTAGCCCTTGCCGTCATACTTTCCGTCATGCTTGCCGGATGTAGTTCGTCCTCTGAACCGCAAAAGAAAACGCCTGTTCAGATGACCGTCGTCTTTCCCCAGGCGGCCAAAGCCCAAAAGGCACGTTATGCTACGGACACTCCAATTGCGTCTGTTACGATCGAGGTTTCTGGGCCCGAGATGATGCCAATGTCCTCCACGGTGGTGGCTTCATCGGGGAAAACTGCCGCTTTCGATCTTGATATCCCCAATGGTCAAGACCGGCTCATTTTAGCCAAAATTTTAGATCCCTATGGGGATATTCTTTTTCAAGGATCTATCACCGCGCGCCTCGATGGAGCACCGCTTGCTCTCTCTATTGCGCTGCAACCAGTAGCCCTTGTTTCTGGAAAGACGGATCGCTCCTTCGGACAAGATGGCCAAGCGATCTTCTCCCAGGAGATCTCTGGCGGTGCGATGGTGATGCAATTCGATGGCAGGATTTTACTTGCGGGGACGACAGACGTGGGTGATGACTTTGTGGTGATTCGGTCGGATGCCAGCGGTGCGTTGGATACGGGATTTGGGACGGGCGGGAAGGCAGTGTTGGATTTGGGTGGGACTGATGTTCTTAGCGCGATGGCGATTCAATCAAATGGGGAGATTCTGCTTGCTGGGACGACGGATGTTGGAAAGACAGAGGATTTTGTCGTTGTAGGTTATACCACTTCAGGACAGTTGAATACTGCCTTCGGTCAAGCGGGTCAGAAAATTTATGATCTTGGCGAGGGGGACCAGGTCCATTCCCTTGGGATTCAATCCAGTGGAAGAATTGTCGTCTCTGGGAACACAGAAGTGAATGGGGTGAATGCCCTCGCGCTGGTGCGCTATTACCCATAGGTGTAGATGAGAAACGTAACAGAAATGATCATCGCAGGTTCGAAATATTGGGGCAGGGGAGCGTTCTTTCTCTTTGTTGTATTTGTCTTATCTGTTGCTGCGCCTGGGACTTCCCACGCGGATGAGGTTGCGCTGTCGCTCTCCATAAAAGGCGCTGGTAGTATCACTGCGCCGCCTGCTGGAATTAATTGCAAAAATAATAAATGTCGGAAGACGTTTGAACGTGGGGCGTCGGTTAATCTGAAGGCGACGGCCGACCCAGGATCAAAATTCCTCAAATGGGTGGGTGGGGGGTGTCGGGCAAAGTCGGATACCTGCAAGGTCACCCTGCGAACGAGCAAAAAGGTCCGTGCCCTCTTCAGGACCCTTCCCCCGACTCCTGCTCCTGCGCCTGCGCCTGCGCCTGCTCCTGCGCCTGCTCCTGCGCCTGCGCCTGCGCCTGCTCCTGCGCCTGCTCCTGCTCCTGCGCCTGCGCCTGCGCCTGCTCCTGCTCCTGCGCCTGCTCCTGCGCCTGCTCCTGCTCCTGCGCCTGCTCCTGCTCCTGCGCCTGCGCCTGCCCCTGCGCCTGCGCCTGCGCCTGCCCCTGCGCCTGCTCCTGACCCAGCCCCAGCCCCAGTTCCTGACCCAGCCCCAGCCCCAGCTCCGGCTCCTGCTCCTGACCCTGCTCCGGCCCCTGCTCCGGCCCCTGCTCCGGCCCCAGCTCCGGCCCCAGCTCCGGCTCCGGCTCCGGCTCCGGCTCCGGCCCCAGCTCCGGCTCCGGCCCCAGCTCCGGCCCCTGCCCCAGCCCCAGCTCCGGCTCCAGCTCCGGCTCCGGCCCCAGCT
>CAYRGU010000073.1:0-6207 GCA_964423845.1 uncultured Nitrospirota bacterium | reverse complement strand
TACTCGACGATCCTTGCAGACCCCCCATGGCAATTTCAGAATCGTACAGGTAAAATGGCTCCCGAGCACAAGCGCTTGCTTCGTTATCCTACGATGGAACTTACAGAGATTGTAGAATTGCCAATTCCACGTCTCGCGGCTGAAAAATCACATCTTTACCTTTGGGTTCCCAATGCCTTACTGCAAGAAGGACTTAAGGTCATGGCGGCTTGGGGTTTCACTTACAAATGCAATCTGGTATGGTTTAAGATTAGAAAAGACGGAGGGCCCGACGGACGAGGCGTAGGGTTTTACTTCCGCAACGTTACGGAACTGATTTTATTTGGTGTACGCGGCAGCATGAGAACTCTTCAGCCCGGGCGACGCCAAGTAAACATTCTCGCTACCAAAAAACGTGAGCACAGCCGGAAGCCCGATGAAATATATGATTTGATTGAAGAGTGCTCACCTGGCCCATATCTCGAATTATTCGCACGTTTCAGACACGACGGTTGGGATCAGTGGGGAAATGAAAATGTGGAAGAAAATTCATTTCATGGTGTAGCCAAGCGCAACGGCCATGTTGACCCACAAGGGCATCTTTTCGAAGGTCCAGCGCAATACCGCGGAGTAAAGAATGGCTAACAAGCGCATGCACCGGAGCTGCGGAGACGTACGCCCATTGTTAGACAACATCACCGGCCGCAGCCCGGTGATGCGGAGCGATCGGCCTCCTCACGGCGATGATCGTTGCGAGATCCAGGGTTTTCAATCCCTACGTGGCAGGTCATTGAAAAACCCCCAGGATTAAACACCTGGTGATCTGGCGGGCGATAACCGGCGGCAAAATGCCCCCTTGATTGAACAACGTCTTGAATCTCTCTTTAGGAAAGATACCAGGATTGTTAAAGATATACGTGGAAAATATCAGGGATGTATTCACGGATAAAACCGGTTTAGATGTGGCATTATGATCGCCACAATCCTGTTAGTAGCGACAACCTATATGGCCGTTGATCCGATCCGATCTTACACCGTATCAGACGGGGACACCGCGACAATTAACGGGCGAAAATGCCGACTTGCGGAAATAGATGCACCAGAACGAAACCAAACATGGGGAAAGGAAGCCACGCTAAACCTCACAACCCTGCTGAAGCGCGAGGGGAACGTCATCAGATGGACGGGGAGAAAGACATACGACCGAGAGGTGTGCATGATTTTCGACAAGTACGGCCTAAATTTGGCGGATCAGCTATTGGTCTCTGGGTCGGTCTGGGTGTACCGACCAGAATGCGAAAAAGCGCCGTGCTTGCTTGCCTTAGGCGGGAGAGCGCGTAAGATGGGGGTATTGGAGCAGAGAGCAAGGGAGAAGTTCACCGGTTTATGGGGGCAACCGAACCCAATGCCCCCGTGGAGGAGGGGTGAATTGACGTGAGTGAGACGGCCGATTCAGCCCACATCGTTGTTATATCCGGAATTTTCTGACCGACCCGCACTTGAGGCGTATCAAAATCCTCCCGAACACAGGGCTGTCGTTCCGCTTATCGCGGAGGGGCCTTCGGAGAGAAGGGGGATGGACTACGAGTGCTGAAAGAAGTCTCTCCCACAGGGGACGTTGTCGGACCGAAGTATCGCCCCGCCTCGGGATCATGGGAATCCTGGCAGTTTTTTTTTGACCTGCGCGTCGCCGTCGCTGGCCTTTGAGACGGAAATCATTCGGTATTACGACATTTTTGGCGCCACGGCCAATGACCTTCGGAGGGAGATGAATCTCCGGGGTCCCGCTGATGGACAGGGAAAGCGATTTGATGGGCATACGACCTGGCAGGTCTCCTGGAGATATTATTTTTACAGGAGTTCGTCTTCCTCCTCTTGCCGGCTCCAGAAAATGGTGACCGATCTGAACCTCACCATGACATTGCCCAAGTGGCGGAGCAAGCGACAGGCCACCCGGCTGTTGATCGAACAATGGGACCGCTATTTTGATAACCTGCTTTTTCATGAACAAGGACACACGAGAATCGGCCGAGAGGCCGCGATGGAAGTTTTAACACGGGTCGAAGGAATTTCCCCCAAGCGAACCTGTGATGAGATGCAGACTGCCGTGGAAGAACTCGCCCAACAGGTCATTCGGGATTACGTGGCGAAAGACATAGACTATGACAAAGAAACAGAACATGGCCTCACGCAAGGCGCGCGGTTCCCATAATGTGGCGCGGCGCCATGACCTGTAATCCGGGTCTCCCCTGGGAGAGGTCGTCATGCCAGCCCTGATCATTCCCCACACCCAACTCCCTGCGGAGCCGATTTTTGAGGCCCCCCAGGATCAAACTGATTTGCGTCTTCGACACCTGCTTCGCCCGTATGAGGGACAGCCAGTCTCTGTCGGTTTGCTGGGGGTGCCTTCGGATCAGGGGGTCCTCCAGGGGGGAGGCCGTCCTGGGGCGAATCAAGGCCCTTCCGCCATCCGGCAACAATTAAAACAGTACGGAACCGCCTATCATTTTGATCGGAAGGCCGATCTGTCCAGATTGGCGATAGCGGATTTTGGCGATTTGATCCCCTCGGAGCAGTGCGAAGAGACCCATCAGCGCCTCTCTGAAGCGGTGGGTGAAATTTTTAAACTGGGGGCCCTCCCCATTGTTCTCGGAGGGGGGCATGATCTCACCTTTGGCGGGGTTCGCGCCCTGGCCAACGCCACGCGGGGAGGGGTCGGTGGGATTGCGCTGGACGCCCATTTTGATGTCCGGGAGGTGAAAGCGGGGGTCATCACCAGCGGGACGCCATTCCGGAATATCCTGGATCAGATTCCGTCTGTCAAGGGGGAGCATTTTGTAGAAATTGGCGTGAATGGTCTGGTGAATGCCAAAGTCTATTACGATTATCTGATTTCAAAAAAGGTCTCTCTCTTTTCTCTGGCCAAGACGCACCAGGTGGGCATGGATGCCGTCCTGGAAAAGGCCTTCCATGTCGCCGGGCAAGATACCGATAAGATTTTCGTTTCCATTGATCTCGACGCAGTGGCGCAGGCCTTTGCCCCCGGGGTCTCCGCGCCCTCTCCGGAAGGGCTCACCCCGGAAGAGGTGGGGCTGGCCGCCTACCGGGCCGGGCTCCATCCGAAGGTGGCTTATCTTGACATCATGGAGATGAATCCGAGTTTTGACCAGGATGGCCGGACGGCCCGCCTGGCTGCAGCGATCGTTCTACACTTTTTATCCGGTCTGGCTCAACGTCCAGACCAGGCCAGGACTGCCCCGCCGCTTGACCGAAGGTAAAGCCATGACCCGTCCCCTGTACGAATCGCTGCGACCCACCGATTCCCCCCGTGCGCAAACGGGACTAAAACGGACCTGCACCACCTGGGACAGCGAGGCGGCCCTCCGAATGTTGATGAACAATCTGGATGACCGTGTGGCCATCGACTGGAAAAATCTGATTGTCTACGGCGGGGCCGGTCGCGCGGCGAGGAACTGGCGGGAATATCATCGGATCGTTGCAGCGCTTTCCAGCCTTCGCCCCGATGAAACGCTCTGCGTCCAATCAGGCAAACCTGTTTATGTGGCCAAAACTAACCGGGAGGCGCCACGGGTCATCATCGCCAACAGCAATCTCGTCCCCGCCTTTGCCACCCCGGAGCAGTTTGACCGGTTAGACCAGATGGGGCTAACCATGTATGGCCAGATGACTGCCGGAAGCTGGATGTATATCGGCACGCAGGGTATTTTACAGGGCACCTACGAGACCTTTGCGGCCGTCGGACGGAGGTCGCTGGGTTGCGATTCACTTCGTGGCAAATGGATATTAACCGCCGGGATGGGGGGGATGAGCGGGGCCCAGCCCCTCGCGGCAACCCTGAACGAGGCGGTCATTTTAAATGTTGAGGCCCGTCCGGAACGGATTCTGCGTAAAGTGAAAGAGGGGTTTTGCGATCGGATGACGCAAGATTTGACCGAGGCGTTAGGCTGGATCGCCTCGGCCACCCGGGCGGGGGTCCCCCTTTCCATTGGCCTCGTGGGAAATGCCGGAGAGGTCTATCCCGATCTGGTCCGTCGCGGCGCCATTGCTGACATTGTCACCGACCAGACCTCGGCCCACGACCTGCTTTCGTATCTTCCTATCGGGGAGCCCTCCGAATTGGACACGCTCCGGATCCTCGCGCCCGAGACCTACCGCAAGCGGTCCCTGGCCACCCTGGCGCTGCATGTCAACGCCCTGTTGGCCATGCAGAAACAGGGGGCGATCTGTTTTGATTACGGCAATAATTTAAGGACCCAGGCCGAGCGGGCCGGGGTCTCTGTCAAAGGCGATGATGGCCGCTTCAAATATCCGGGGTTCGTCCCAGCCTATATTCGTCCCCTCTTTTGCGAAGGGAAGGGCCCCTTTCGCTGGGCGGCCCTCTCTGGTAATCCCCAGGACATTCACCGGCTGGATCGCGCGATTCTGGAAACCTTTCCAAAAGACAAGTCGCTGCAACGATGGATACCACTGGCGCAAAACAAGGTCCCCTTTACGGGACTTCCGGCGCGGATTTGCTGGTTGGGTTATGGCGATCGGGCCACCTTTGGCGGGGTGATTAACGATCTGGTTCGACGGAAGGAGATTTCCGCCCCGATCGTGATTGGCCGAGACCATTTGGATTGTGGTTCGGTCGCCTCTCCCTACCGCGAAACCGAGGAAATGGCCGACGGCTCGGATGCCATTGCCGACTGGCCGCTTTTGAACTTCGCACTGAACGCCGTCTGCGGGGCCTCCTGGGTCTCGTTTCATCAGGGGGGAGGCGTGGGAATGGGCCACTCCCTGCACGCGGGAATGGCCATTGTCGCCGATGGGACGCGCGCGCGTGCGCGCCGTTTAGAGCGCGTGCTCACCGTCGATCCCGGCATTGGCATTGCGCGCCATGTCGATGCGGGATATGATCTGGCCCAGAAAACGGCCCTCAAAAAAAGGGTAAAAATCCCAAAGGCGCTGTCAGAGAAAGGGACGCATGTCTAACAAATTGTTAAAAACTCAAGCGGTTCCATTGGATCTGCTGATCACGAACTGCGGGGAGTTACTGACCCTGGCCAGCGAGTCGCCCCTGCCACGACGTGGGAAAGCGTTGGAGGAGATTGGCCTGATCCAAAACGGGGCGGTCGGCATCTTAAAGGGAAAAATCGCATGGGTGGGAAGCGATCGGGCCGCCCGTCGGACATTAAAAAGCCGACACGAGATCAATGCCGAAGGGAAAGTGGTCATGCCCGGCTTTGTCGATCCACATACCCACGCTGTTTTTGCCGGCAGCCGGGAAGCGGAGTGGGGCCAGAAATTAAGAGGGGCCTCCTACATTCAGATTTTAAAGGGAGGGGGGGGGATTTTAAGCACAGTCGAGGCGACCCGACGCGCCTCCCCCGTGTCGCTTTACAAAACTGCGGCGTCATACCTTCGAAAAATGTTTGATTTGGGAACGACGACCGTGGAAATTAAAAGTGGCTATGGCCTCGATTTGGCCAATGAGTTAAAAATATTGCGCGTCATCGAGAAGCTTAAAAAGTCATCACCCCTCGACTTGATCTCAACCTTTATGGGGGCCCATACCTTTCCGAAGGAGTATCGGGATCGTCCAGACGATTACGTCGATTGCGTCGTCGCGATGTTGCCAACCGTAAAAAAATATGCCGAGTTTTGCGATCTCTTCCTGGAAGAGGGCGCCTTTTCTTCCGCGCAGGCCGAGAAGATATTCACAGCGGCCCGGGCGGCAGGGTTTGGCATTAAATTACATGCCGGCCAGTTTTCCGACCAGGGCGGGGTGGCGCTTGCGGTGCGGCATCACGCGATTTCCGTGGATCACATGGATCGCATCCACTACGATCAGATGCCTCATCTTGCGGAGAATAACATCATTGGCGTCCTTCTCCCCGGGGTTTCACACTTTCTTCAACTCTCTTCCCCTCCCGCGCGCGCCCTGGTCGCAGCAGGGGTGCCAATCGCCCTCGCAACGGACTTTAACCCTGGTTCCTCCCCCTGCCTGTCCATGCAGGAAGTGATTCATCTGGCCGTGCGTGATTTCGGGCTCACCCCCGCCGAAGCGATTGTCGCCGCCACACTCAATGCAGCCTGTGCCCTCGGGTTAGACGCCAAGGTCGGCAGCATCGAGGTGGGAAAGCAGGCGGACCTTCTCCTCCTGGATCTGCATCATTATGAACAAATCCCTTACTTCTACGGCGTCAATCATGTCCAGACAGTCAT
>CAYRGU010000072.1:0-20652 GCA_964423845.1 uncultured Nitrospirota bacterium | reverse complement strand
AAGGGTTTCATTTGAAACAAGCAAAAGTGAATTTCATTGTTTACTGGAAAAAGGAGGATGCGGAACAAGAAATAAAAATCATTTTGCCTGAATTATATTTTGAGAGAACAGAGAACCCATAGGGCCATGTCTATTTTGTTGGCATAGGTTGGAGGCACTTTTAGAGCTACAGAAATTGGATATGGAAAGCAGTGGGTTGGGGGGGTGTCCGTCGCCGTTACGGGTGGGCCATAACGCTTGGGGAAGCTAACTACCTTGACAAGTTGGGCAATGGAACGAACAGTCCCACCTCCGTGGATGTCATTGGCTTTGGGCCATGAGCGACAGAAAGTAGTCGAAGAATGATACGGTTTTCCTGTCCATACCTGAAAGGGGATGTCGAATTGACTGAAGAAAGGGAGTCGCATATTACCGACCGACATCCCGATTTATTGCCAGAACACAGGGAACAGATTGCGGGAACACTGCTGGTTCCAGATCAGGTTCGGAGGTCTACTCGGTTTGGCAGTGCTAAATTATTCTCTCGATGGTATAATGACCTGAAGGGTGGCAAGTACCTCGTGGTTGTGGTCGTAAGCGATCCCGACCCGAGTGGCCGCCACTGGCTTATCACATCCTACATGTCCAGAAAGCTTATGGAAGGAGAAGTGGAATGGATGCGAAGTTGATATTCAAGTACGATCGCGAGGCCGACATCCTCCATATTGACAAGTGTCCGCCTTACTTGGATCAAGAGTCGGAGGAGATTGGAGACGAAGTTATCGCACGGCTCAACCCCAATACAGGGGAAGTCGAGAACTTAGAGGTGTTGTTTTTCTCAACACGCCTACTGCGGAGTGAACTGTTCGAGCTACCGGTTAAGGCAGATATGCGACTCGTGGGTACGGACCACGCCTAACAACACAACGCACCCAAGTCTTGCGTAAGGGATAAAAATTGCTCCAAACTGATTTGCCTTGACGTGAACGCCTTGTGCAATGTCTAATGTGCTCGGTCACTGTTGAAGGAAGATTGCCTGAAGGATTCTGAAACCAGGATCGGTTGGGCTGTAAGCCGACTCAAGAAGTTTGAGTCGGCTTTTTTTGTGCCTCTTTGGGTGTTGAGGCAGGTATCGCATTTTTAATCTTACGTACTTTATCTACGAATCAATGATTTTAAGGAATCCGGATATGCTGATGAGTGCGCACTTCCTTTATCGCTTCTGTAATATCCCGTTCCACTTCTTCTCGGCTAAAATGAGCCGTTTTGCTACGAATCGATTTGATGACCTTATTAAATCTCTTCTGCCAGTCGTCTTCAGAAAGTATCTGAATTTGGACTTTCTGTTTTTCTTTAAGAGAAATTTTTGCCATCGGATAAAGAACGCCATTTTCATAAATAGCATTGATTACTTGAGACATATTTTCTCCTTTTTGAATCTAAACTTCACCCATGCGATGGTAAACAGAGAACGATTGAATCGATATACAGTGTATCGGGGCATAAATCTTGTTCATGTGGCCAAGACACGGTGCCATCTGTTATTTTTACCTGTTTAAAGTAGTTTTTATCTTGTAACTCTTCAAATACACCGAAGTGCAATAAATCATGGCAGTCATAGACTTTACGCTCTTTATTCGTAAAAGTGAGTATCAATTTATAATCATCGGTTGGTAGAACGTGCGTCACTCTCGGATTCATCGATTTATCTCAAAGGATCAATTTTATATGGATGTTGACCCGACACGGCCAACTCCCAATCTGCGACAAGCTCGTCTTTGTGCAACTCAATCCATGCTTGCAGGAGTTTCATTTTCGAATTTGGGATATTACCCTCTAAAACTTCACCATCAGGAATCGCAATCACAACTTCGTCAGATTGATATTTAACATGAATATGAGGTCTTTGATGTTGCTTATTATCTTTAAAATACAGATAGACGATAATTCCATAAAACATTGAAATCGACGGCATATATCTCACCCCCCTCAAAATAAATCTAATCAGCAATCAGCTGATTTCCCTATGGGATCAAGAATACCATAGCCTTGCGTTGAGAAACCACAGAAGCGATAAAAATTGATCCAAACGGATTTGCCTTGACGTGAACGCCTTGTGCAATGTCTAATGTGCTCGGTCACTGTTGAAGGAAGATTGCCTGAAGGATTCTGAAACCAGGATCGGTTGGGCTGTAAGCCGACTCAAAAAATTTGAGTCGGCTTTTTTTATGCCCAGACAGATTACAAGACGATGATACAGCACTCTCTTCAATCTGGTTTTTATATCGATCGTCTCGCCGCAGTGATGATGGTGCTGATTACTGGGATCGGCACGCTCATCACCCTCTTTTCCATACGCTACATGCAGCAGGAGCCGGGGCGCACCCGGTTTTTTGTCCTTCTGGTTCTGACGACCTTGACACTGCTCTGCATGGTCGCAAGCGCCAATCTCCTGATGCTCTTTATCTGCTGGCAGCTCTTAAGCTTACTGCTGCCCCTCCTATCTCATAACTATTCGCATCCGCCTACTGTTCGGGGCACCTTTCGCACCTTTGTTATCCTGCGGTTTGGGGATGTTGCCTTTCTTGCCGGAATTGTTCTGGCCTACGGCCTCTATGGGACATTAGAGTTCCAACAGCTCTTTATCCGGGCCGCAGGGAATCCGATTACGTTTTCGCTCTTCGGGCCAAACAGCGGGATCGAAGTCGGCGCGAATACCGCCGTCACGCTGCTGATTTTCATCGGTGCCATGAGCAAGTCGGCCCAGTTTCCATTGCATAGGTGGATGCCGGATACCCTCTACGCGCCGACACCGGTCAGTGCCCTCCTGCATGCGGGGATCATCAATGCCGGCGGATTCCTCCTCAATCGCCTCGCCCCGCTCTATGGCCAAAGCCCTGCCACCCTGCATGTCGTCTTCATCATCGGAGCACTCACAACCTTGATGGGGGCAGGCATGATGCTGACCCAGAACGACATCAAAAAAACGCTGGTCTACTCCACCCTCGGTCAGATGGGCTACATGATTATGGAGTGCGGGCTGGGGGCATTCGCCCTGGCGATTTTTCATCTTATTGCGCACGGACTGTTTAAGGCCACGCTCTTTCTCAACTGCGGCAATGTGATCCATGCGGCCCGCCATGAGCCGAGGCTTCCTCCCGCTTCTACCCCTCCCAACCTCCCCTTAGAAAGGGGTGCGACCCCTGCGAGGGGAGGCGTTCCTTCGGAGTCGACTGACTTTTCGCCCGTCAGATGGCTCACCGGATTTATCGCAACCCTCATCCTCCCCCTGATTATTCTGCTGGCCGCCCATGGATTGCTGAACATACCCTTGATGGATTCCCAGGGAACCACGATCTTCCTCTTTTTCGCATGGGTCACCTCCTCGCAGGCAATCCTGACGCTCTATCGTCTGCGGGCGATCGGTTCATGGAAGGTAGCAGGCGTCATGCTTTCTACGCTGGTGCTGGTGCTGTTTACTTATCTGTTCGCGGCCGAGCGATTCACGCATTTCCTTTATCCGGATTCAGGCGAGGTGGCCGCCTATTTTCAAGCCGCTGCCCTGCCTGGCTTGCTGTTTGATAGCATGGTGGCGGCAACGGCCATGGCCATCATCCTGGGTTGGATTCTCATCTACGCAAAGAGCCACGGACGATCGCTTCGTATGCCCGATTGGGTACAGGGGTTACAGACCAGGCTTTATCTGCTCTTCATGAACCGTCTCTATCTGGATGCCATAGCGGATTGGCTTGGACGGGGTCTTACCCACGCAATCCATCGGCTGAATACGAGCCGACTCTTCCCGTATATCGCAGGGCTGATCGCCCTGGGCCTGGTCCTGCCCCCAGTGATTCTGGCGGGAGGGATGTCGGCGGAGTTTTTCAGAGGGGTGCGTCTGCTGGCCTTGTTTGGCGCCCTCTATGGGTCACTCAAGGCGCTGATGCAGGTCAACGTTGTGTGCTTGTTGGCCTATGCCGGCCTTGTCTTTTTTTCTACTCTCGGGTGGCACATCGCCGTCACGGGAAGCACCACGGATCATGCGGCCGTCTACACCGGTTCGGTGGTGCTGGTTATTGTTGGATTGCTTCTGACGTGGCGTTGCCTACAGACGCGATATGGCGATCTTGATCTAAACCAAATGGGTGGGTTGGCCCAGCCCATGCCCCGCTTCGCCATGCTACTTGGCTTGCTCGTCATGGCGGCCATGGGGCTTCCGCCGTTTGGTCTTTTTTCAGGATTTATGGGGATGTTGCTGACCCCCCCCGTTAAAATGTCATGGGATCTCATTGTGATGCTGCTCGCCTGGTTTCTGGCCTCATGGTATCTATTCAGGATGATGCAACGGCTCCTCTTTGGCCCGCATCGTCTGGATATTCCGTACGAGGATTTGCGGCCTGCCGAAGCCGCTCCTCTGGTGATCATCCTTGTGCTTCTGCTGGCCCTCGGCATACTCCCACACGGATCCTTCGAGTCCGACACCAGGGACCTGTCCTTCGACCAGAGGGAGAAATCTCTACCCCAGATGAAAACAACAAAAATGGCATTATTTACTTGACGCCTCTCTGCGTTTTAGAACATCCTGCTTTGTACATAAACAGGTACATCAGGAGGAGTAAACCGTGACAACGCTAACCGCCACAAAGGCACGTCAACAATTTTTTCAACTCCTTAAAAAGTCTTCCAAGGGCCACGTTCCCATAAAGATTGCCTTCAAAGAAGGAGCTGTTGTTATGCTTTCAGAGGAGGATTATGAAAGCCTGCTTGAAACACTTACGCTTCTTTCTACCCCGGGTGTTTTAAAAGGGGTACAAGAAGCCAGGAAAGAGATTAAGGCCGGACAGACAAAGTCTCTTCACGAAGTTTTCGGACGATGAGCAGATCCAATTTTGAGATTCGTATGACACATCGTGCCGAGAAAGATATTAAAAAACTCACTCCAAAGCTGCTGGAAAAACTGTATGACATTCTCACCGAAGTCATTGCGAAAGATCCATATCAGGGCAAGAAACTTGTCGGGGATCTGGAGGGAAGTTATTCATATTGTTTAACCTATCAGGACAGAATCCTCTACAGCATCAATCCGGCAAAAAGAATCGTTTACATTGAAAGGGCACGAACCCATTACGGAGAGTGAGAACGACCCCTCATCCTACCCTTCTCCCCTGAAGGGAGAGAAAACAAATAATGGCCTCGCCCTTTACTAAAGAAGGATTTTAGATGCAGGACTCACTCAAACTTTCAAGGAGCCAAAAAATTAAACCCTATACCGGTGCCCAGCGGATGCAGATCCGAACGCTGGTTCTGCTCGCCAGCGAGATCATCGCCCCCTACTATCCGATGCGGACCTTTGTCCATCACAATCCCCTGCATGGCCTGGAAGATTTCCATTTTGAAAAAGCCGTGCGCCGGGGTCACCAGCTCTTGGGAGGGAGCGGCTATCTGTCCAACGAGACCTATCGGGCCTATTTCCAATCGGGACGGATTCTTTCGCGCCACATAGACGCTGCCCTAAAACCGCTTGCACGCGACCAGCCTATTGTTCTGGGAGATCGTTCTGTAACGCATCTTGAATTGCTTCGCGCCTGTCTGCTTGATGGAACCACAGCCCCGGCAAGGAACTTAACATCAGGGCAGCCACAGGGGGCTGCCCCGACAGGAGACCCATCGGGTCGACTCATCTGCCCGGGGTCGCTCGACCCCATGATTAAATGGTGTGAGGCCTTTTTAGACGAAGGACATGCCCCGTGGCCTATGCCTGGCCGGGAAAACGGTTTTTACGCGGCATGGAAATCTCTGGCCGCACAGGAATGGTCACCCTGCGGGATCGCGGACAGTCAACAGAAAATCGCCTGCCTGCCAACCTCCCCGGAGGATGCACTGATCGAACATCTTGTCGCGCTCGATATTCCTTCTGAAGCGTGGCAGGAGTCTCTTGCTCAACAGCTGGCCGATCTGCCCGGCTGGGCCGGTTTTATTAAATGGCGTGCCGATCAGGCCGACTATGAATGGCAGAAGGTCTATCCTGCCGATCTCGTGCAATACCTCGCTGTGCGCCTTTGGTATTGCAGGGGCGGGGTTACCGGACCGGTTGTCGGGGCAGGCCTTGTGGGTGCCCAATATCAGGGCAGGCACGAGGCCTGCCCCGACTGGCGGCTGTCGGCCATTGCCCACGCGCTTTCTATCAATCCTGACTGTTCAATAAAAACGTCCCCGGAAGAGATGAAGGTTTTACGGGGATGGATCGCTGCCTTTCCGGAGTCTTTGCATGGGCCGATCTGGCTCAAGGCATTTGAGGCCGGCTATCAGGAAGACCTGATAAGGAAACTGGGGTCGAATCTATCCCGTGCCTACCCTGATATTGGGCCCCCACAGGGGGGTGCCCCGACAATTCGCCCCCAGGCCCAGGCGGTCTTTTGCATTGATGTCCGGTCAGAATCACTCCGGCGCCACCTTGAAGCCGTCGGCGATTATGATACGTTCGGATTTGCTGGATTTTTTATCGTTTTTATCCAGTATCAAGCGATGGACAGTCATCATGCCACCGATCAGTTTCCGGTTATTATGAAGACCAAGAATCTGGTGCGGGAAGTGCCTCGAACCTATCAGAATCAATTTCTCGCGAGGCATCAGGCCGGGACCAAACTGCTTCACGCGGGACATGAACTGTTGTACGATCTGAAAGAAAATATGATCACTCCCTATATCGCGGTGGAGTCACTCGGCTGGTTTTTTAGCCTGCCGCTGATTGGAAAGACCCTTTTTGGTCCCTGGTATCAAAAGGGCTCCAAACGACTCCGACAGATCTTCGCACCGCCCATTGCCACCGCCCTCACCGTGGATAAACTGTTACGGGAAGAAGTCGCGCAGATGTTGGCCGCCGAGCAACGCGCCACGATTCGCAAGGCGCTCCAGGAACAATTTGGCAACCGCCATCTGAATCTTTCACTGGAGCGGCTGGAGTTTCTAAGAAAATGGGCCTTGGACGAAAGGCTCACGGACCAGAACGCTCCGAAAGGATCGCTTTCATCCGATGAAGAAGCCGCCTTGATCGATCTATTGCGCACGCAGTATCGGATTAATACCGGATGGGCCTTTGCACGAATGGAGCGGATCACGCGGATGGGGTTCACCCCCAACGAACAGTCCTTTACCGTGGAGACCGCGCTCCGAATGATGGGGTTGACTTCCAATTTCGCCCGCATCGTACTGTTCTGCGGCCACGGCAGTACCTCGGAAAATAATCCCTTTGAGGCGGCGCTGGACTGCGGCGCCTGCGGCGGCAATACGGGCAAGCCGAACGCACGGGTATTCGCGGCCATGGCAAACAAGCCCCATGTGCGTGAGACCTTGGCTAAAAACGGCCTTGTTATTCCCCAAGACACCTATTTTATTTCAGGCCAACATGACACAACGACGGATACCATCGAGTTCTTTGATTTAGAAGATATACCGCACACCCATCTCAACGATCTACTCCGCCTAAGGCGCGACCTGAAAGAGGCTGGCCACCGGAACAGCCAGGAACGATCGACCCGCTTTCCAGATGTCACGACCCCCTTGACGCCCGCAAAAGCGGTACGGGAGACACGCAGACGGAGCAGTGACTGGAGCCAGGTTCGCCCGGAATGGGGGCTGTCGGCCAACACCGCATTTATTGTGGGGCATCGCGACCTGACCTGCGGGATGGATCTTGGAGGCCGGGTGTTTCTCCATTCGTATGATTATCGGGAAGATCCAACGGGTCAGTTGCTTTCGATTGTGATGACCGGCCCGCAGGTGGTTGCCCAGTGGATCAACATGGAGCATTATTTCTCCACCGTTGATACGGAGGTCTATGGCAGCGGAAGTAAGATTTACCATAATGTGGTGGGCCGGTTTGGGGTGATGTCCGGCCCGCAGAGCGATCTGCGTACCGGACTGGCCCGGCAGACCGTCATGAATGGGGATAAACCCTATCACGAGCCGATGCGTTTGTTGACACTCATTGAAGCGCCGAGAGAGCGGATTGACCAGATCATTCGAAGTCATCGTCTCCTTCAGCATTTATATGATAACGAATGGGTGCATCTGGTGGTGCTTGACGCCGCAGATAAAGCCTTCTATCGTTATGCCCCAGGCATGACTACTGGGGAGCAATGGGTTAAAATAGGGTTAAAGTAGGGTAAAATAAATTCAGGAGAACAGGTTATGAGTCAGTTGACGCTTCACCCCATGAAGGAGATCCGGATCATCATTCAGGGTGAACATTTAAAATTTGTGACCGACATCCTGGACACGGTCAAGGTCACCGGCTATACAATCATCCACAATATTTCGGGCAAGGGGCAACATGGCTTTCATACGGCCCATCCGATGTTTAATGAGATGGACAGCCAGGTGATGCTGATGACCGTCGTTCCAGAAGAGAAGGTGGAGATTATTCTTGCCGGATTGACGCCACTCTTTGATCGGTACACCGGAGTGATGTTTGTTTCAGATGTGGCGGTCAGCCGCCGTGAATACTTTTCTGGGCCATCCAGCAAGGGGTAACCGCTTCGAAAAAAATGGCTCTTTGAAGTTTTGAGTGGGAAACCAAGGGAAAGACCCATGGCAATAGAGGGAGTGGCTGGTCTTGCCCCGCAGATGGCCTTTTCAGGACACGGCGGGACCGATCTTGTCTCCTCATCGTTTAGTACCGGGTATGTGGTCGCCCACGAAAATGCCCATAAAGTGGCGGCAGAGATGGTGGCCGTCGCCGCCGGGGGGCGCGCCGAGGTGGAGATTGACATTCAGTTTGCCATTGTCAATGGCCGGCTTGTCGCCACGGGGGGAGAAACCCGATCGAGAACCGTCATAGATAAGAAGGTTGCGGAAGGATCGCCTGTCGCCGAGGCGAAAGCGCCCTTGGAAGGGAACCCCCCAGAAAAAGAGGCAGAGGGACCTCCCTCGGAGACTGAACAGATCAAATCCAAAACTGCCGAATCCGAAATCACGAATCTCAAACAAAAGATGCAGAGCAAGAATCAGGAAGCCGAAATCATCGAGACCCGTATCGCCACGGAAGAGGATCCTGCCATCGTGAACACCCAGCAGGAAAAGCTGCGGCAGGTCAAAGGGGAGGCCCAGGCCCTGCGCAGTCTGGTTCAGCTCAAAGAAGCCCAATCCAAAATAGAAGAGACGATGAAGAAAATGATCACAGCCGATCAGAAGGCATTTGGGCGTATTCTCGGCATCATCGTTTCCGCAGGATTCCCGAACAAAGGCGCCGCCCTCGACATCGCAGCATAGGGAAACGCTTGCGATTATCCTTCCGTGGTGGGGGTCGGTTCTTGTTCTGGAACGGCTTCGGGAGAGGTCGTCTCTGGCGCGGGGAAAGTCTCTCTCGGCGCGGATCGGGCGGGCGTTTGCCGGGGTGAATTTTTGGGCACGAAGGTGGGGGTTTGGAGGGCTTGTTTCGTTTTGCCGCCCTTCTTGTTCAGAATAACGATCTCAACCCTGCGATTCTTCGCTTTACCCTCCTCCGTGGCATTTGAACTCACCGGCCTGAATTCGCCGTACCCAGCCACTGAAAACCGCTTGGGTTCTATCTTGTGCAGATCAATGAAGTGTCGGGCCACCACAGCGGCGCGACCATTCGAGAGTTCCCAGTTGGTCTGATAGCGCGGGCTGATGATCCTGACATTGTCGGTGTGCCCTTCAACGCGAATGAGGTAATCCGTCTCCGTAAAAATTTCAATAACCCCCTGAAGGACCTGGGCGGCCGCAGCTTTTAATTCCGCCGTGCCCGAATCGAAGAGAATGGCATCCGAGACGGACAGGATCAATCCCCGTTTATCTTCCCGAACGCTCACCTTATCCTCAATCCCCTTGTCTTCGAGAATTTTTCGGATCTCTTCGGGAGAGAAGCCCACCTCTTTTTCCCGAACCCGCTTCACCTCCAACAGCCTCTCCTCCTTTTGGGGCACCTTTTTAAACTGGTACAGGACCTCCTGTAATTTGGCGCTGTCCTTTGAGCTTGCCGCAAAGATAAAGATAAAAAAAGTGAGCAGTAGATTGATTAAATCTCCGAACGTTAAGAGCCATCCGGCGGGATTGGCCTCAAGCCATTCTTCGCTCCTTTTTGCCGGCGCCTCTTCTTGATAATTAAGAACTATGATTTCAATTCGCCGGTTTTTTGCACGCCCTTCCTGGGTGTCGTTCGCCGTGATCGGGCGGGATTCTCCCCCTCCAAAAGCAGTGAATCGCGTCGCGGGGAGGCCTTCCTCCTCTTCGGTGTCCGGCGTGACAAGATACCGGACGATGCTATCCGCCCGGGCGGACGAAAGTTCACGATTGGAGGGGAATTGAGGATTTTCAATCGGGACCGTATCGGTGTGAACCTCCACCCGGACGGGGAACTCCGGATCTCGCGTCAGCTCAATGATGCCATCACTTCTGATAAACCGAAGGATATTTTCTAAAATCCGTTTGGTTTCAGGCTTTAAGTCGGCCGTGCCGGGCTCAAAAAGAGGCCGCTCCGGATTGGGTTTCGGTTTTGCGGTCACCGCGCCCGGTTTTGGGGGAGGCGTGGAGGGGGCCGTTTCCGGTCTCGACAGAATCGCCTCCGAGACGATCAGGACAATCCCCCGTCTGTCGGCCTTGACGTAAGCCCTCTCCTCGATACCATACCGCTCAATCAGTCTTTGGAAGAGCGCCACCAAACTCTTGATCGTGTTGGGACTGAACGGCTTTCTAACCGTTTTCTTGAACATCGGCCTTTTTTTCTCCGAGTAAGATAATTGTGACGCGGCGATTTTTTGCCCGATTTTCGGCCGTGTTATTTGGCGCAATCGGTTGATATTCTCCAAATCCAATGGCCGTCAAGCGCTCCCCGGAGACCTTCCAGCGTTCGGATAAATATCTCAAGAGGGTGGAGGCGCGGGCTGCGGAGAGTTCCCAATTGGAGGGGTAACGCACCGTGGCAATCGGCACATTGTCGGTGTGTCCTTCCACACGGATGTCGCGTCCCGAGGCGCCGATCAGCGGGCCCAGTTTATTTAGAAGAGGGCCGGCTTGTTCGTGCGTTTCGGCACTGCCCGAGGGGAAAAGGAGTTTGTCCGAGAAATTGATGACCAGGTCCTCTTGATCCACAAAGACATCGACCAGGTCCTCCATTCCCTCTTCCTTCAGGGCGGCTCTGAATGTTTGAACCAGTTTCGAAAGCGTCTTATCCACCGGGCGAAGTCGCTTCCTGACCGGTGCGGCATTAGGGGAAAGCTTGTCAATGCCAAAAGCCGACCGGAGGGACTGAACCGCCTCATTTGATTGATGCGCGCTGATGGAAACCGTGGAAGAGAGAAAGATAAAAAAGACAAGCAGCTTCAGCGAGATGGCAACGGAAATCATCTGGAGACCAGACTCTCCGAAAGACCCCTCTTCTGAATCGTCTAATTTTCTTCTTTTTGCCAAGAGAAGACCTGTCGAGGGTTAAGCCGTCAAGCCGGATTGAAGGTTATTTGCCACGCTGTTTTGGCGAGAGAAACACCTTTAGTTTTTCTTCCATAACCCGCGGGTTTTCGCCCGAGGCGACGGAGACCACCCCCTCCATCATCAGGGCTTTCACCAGCATCTCCTGTTTACTGCGGGTCTTTAGCTTCC
Source organism: uncultured Nitrospirota bacterium (assembly GCA_964423845.1). Classification (GTDB taxonomy): domain Bacteria; phylum Nitrospirota; class Nitrospiria; order SBBL01; family SBBT01; genus CAYRGU01. The sequence goes on along the minus strand of CAYRGU010000072.1, from coordinate 9,057 downwards.
CCGCGATAGGGAGAAAGAACAAATAGGCGAGCATGGCGCCATAAAAGGTGGTGATTAACGCGACCGCCATACCTGGGCCAATTTTGCTGGGGTCTTCCAACTCCTGTAGCATCTGGATCAGCCCGATCAGTGTTCCAATCATGCCAAGCGCCGGCGCGTAGGCCCCCATCGTGGTAAAAATCTCGGCGCCCAACCGATGCCTCGCACTGGTATAGTCCATCTCCCGCTCAAGCACGCTTTTAATGGAATCCACCTCCGCGCCGTCAACAATCATCCGAACCCCCTGGGAAAAGAAGGCGTCATCCAGGTTTCGCGTAAACGGCTCCAGCGACAAAATGCCGCTCTTGCGGGTCGTTCTCGACAGGTCCACAAGCACCTTGATCGTCTCATTGGGAGAAGAAATCCTGTGAAAAAAAACATTTTTAAGCACCAGAATCATCCCAAAAACATCCTTGAGCGGATAGTGAATCAGTGTGGCGCCAAGCGTCCCGCCCATCACGATAAAAGCGGAGGGGAGATCCCAAAACAGGCTAAGTGGCCCCCCCAGAAGAATCCCCCAGATCACCAACGCAAACGCCGAGAACAACCCGATAATCGTCGCCAAATCCATAGGTCCGATTCCCCTTCCCTGATCAAACCACCCTGCAACGGGTGGCACGGCCCCAATAAATGGCCCGCATTGTTATTTCAACTACGTTCTCACCCCTTTTAATCTGTTTTTCAGTCTTAAAATGGCCTGCGTGTGTAACTGACAAACCCGCGATTCGGTCACGCTTAAAACTTTTCCAATCTCCTTCATGTTTAACTCGTTTTCGTAATACAGGGAGACCACGAGCTGTTCTTTTTTGGGAAGATTCCGAATGGCCGCAATCAGGGTCTCGCGTGTATCCTGCGAGAGGAGCAGAATCAGCGGGTCCTCCGCTTGCGCATCCGCCAGGGAGTCAAAAAGGTTTCGCTCCTCCCCCTCTTTTAACCCAAGATCGTCAAGCCTCAACAGGGTGGTGGCCTTCGCCTGCGACAGAAAGGCCTCAAACTCCTCCAGACTCATTTCCAGGGCAGCCGCCATCTCCTCTTCGGAGGGATGCCGCTTTAACTTTTTTTCGAGTTCACCGATCGTGTTTTGAAGCAGGACCACCTTTTCGCGGACAGACCGTGGCACCCAGTTCAGCGCGCGGATTTCATCCAGCATCGCCCCACGAATCCGGAATTCCGCATAGGTCTTAAACTGCGCCTCCCGGGACGCGTCATACTTCACGATCGCATCCATCAGTCCAATAATCCCCGCCTGAATCAGATCTTCCAGATCCAGATGCGGGGGAAGACGGAACACAAGACGCTGCGCCAGGTATCGGACCACCGGCGCATACTCCTCGATCATTTTATCCCGTTGATGATCGGTCAGCGGAAGGGGCCGAGACGGACCGGGCATAACACTCTTTAACCTCCCACTGCATCCCTCTTCCCCGATAACCGCGGCGCGACAGGCTCGGGGGCAAGAAGCCTCCTCCAAAGGAACTGAATGTTCCCTTTAGGCGTCGTGTTGACAGGCCACTGCAAGATATTCTTCGCCAGGCGAATAAACTCCAGACTCGATTTTGATTTGGGATAGATCTCCACCACCGCCCGCTGCTGACAGACCGCCATTTTGACATAATCATCATGCGGAATGGAACCAATATAATCGATGGAGATCTCCAAAAACTGTTCCGAGACAAGGCTTAACTTCCGATAAACCTCCCGGGCCTCCGCATCGCTTCTTGCCATGTTCACCAATAACCGAAACTGCTTTTCTCCGTGCTGTTTTGAAAGAACCTTCATGACCGCATAGGCATCGGTCAACGAGGTCGGCTCCGGCGTGGCGACGATCAGAATCTCCTGGGCCGCCGTACTAAAGAAGAGGACATTGGAGGAAATGCCCGCCCCCGTGTCAATGAGGAAAAGGTCGATCTCGTCCTCCAGCTGGTCCAGGGCCGAGAGCAAGACCAACTTCTGCTCGGAGGTAATGTTGGCCAAATCCGACGCGCCGGAACCGGTGGGAAGAATTTGAATGCCTCCGGGTCCCTTCACCATAATTTCCGCGAGGGTCCGCTCCCCTTTCATGACATCCTCCAGCGTATACTTTGGAACAATGCCAAAAAGCACATCAATGTTCCCCAGGGCCAAATCGGCATCCAGCACCACGACACGCTGTCCCATGTTCGACAGCGCCACGGCAAGGTTCGCCACCACATTGGTCTTCCCCACCCCCCCCTTGCCACTCGTCACCGAGAGGACTTTCGGCTGATTGCGGGACCCCTTCTCGCACGGACCCGGAAGCACGTCGCGTTGCGTGGGGAGGGCAGCGGGTTCGGGTTTGACGGACAGGGGACGATCCGCAGGCGGCGGCGGGATCAGCCACGACGAGAATTTCTCACGGCTCGCCGCTTCAAGACGATCCGACACCTGCGCCCCTTCCGCGAAATAAGAGATGGGCTTTTCTTTCTTGTGCATCACCGTATAGAGCAGACCATAGTGTTGGGTCTCCTCTATTTTCGTGAAGAGCAACCGGTCAATCTGGATCACGGAGAACCGATCCATCACTTCCATCATCTCCGATTCCCCGCTGTTTGCGGCGAGAACAAGATGGGTCTCCACAGGAAGTCCCAGCCGGGCAAGCCCCTGCAACTCGGCAATCTGTTCCGCGTTGCGGCGACCCGCCGTATCCACGAGCACAATGGCTCCCCCCTGTTTTGATCCCGGCATCGTCTCAAAATCACCCAGGGTGGAAAGCGGCTCAACCTCCCGGCCAATCTGTTTCGCAAGATGGCCCAGGGACCCCGTCGCCTTCTCCGGCACCGGATCGAAGGTGGTCAGGACAACCCGCATCCCCTGCTGAATGCAGTGGGATGCAAGCTTCACTAAAGTGGTCGTTTTCCCCACACCGTGAGGTCCCACCAGGGCAATGATCCTTGTCCTCTCTTGCGCCACAGTCAGAGGATCTGAAAGGCGAACGTGTCCCTGAAGGATCTCCCGAAAACGGTTATAGATCAGCGCCACATGGATGGGGGGCGTCGTGGGAATTTCCCGTCGAAGGGTCTCGATCAATTCCTCCACAACCTGCGGGTCCATCGCACTTGCAATCAAGGCATCGAAGATCGGGATGAGCGCGGGGGCCCCGCTGGCCAGTTCACTGCGATAGTAGGGGATAATTCCCTTACGAAGCATCTGCTTCATCTCATCGTATGATTTTTGCAGTCTGAAAAATTGCTTCTCGTTCTCCGAACTAATCGCCTGGATGGTGCCCAGGGTCTCCCGAATGGCCTTCAACTCTTCCTGGATCGGCGCGAACTCCTGGGAGAGCTTCCCCGTCAGAACCATTTCCTTTAAGAGATTCTGAAAAAGACCGGCATGCGCGGGGGCCCGGGACGACAAGGCCGGGGCCGTCTCCACCCTGGAATCAACCGCCGCAGTAACTTCAATGATCGGCGTGTCCAGCACGCCAAAACGACCTTCCTTTTTCCGGATTTCGCGTGTGGACAGAATCACGGCATCCGGCCCCATCTCTTCCTTGATCGCCCGAAGCGCATCGGACATTTTCAGCGCTTCAAACTTCTTGATCTGCATCAAACGCCCTCGCCATTTCGAACCGTTTCAAGCAATTGGAGACGCACCGACGGCGTAATCTCGTTGGAGGAGAGGACGGCGGCGCTCGGGAGGGCCCGCTCCACCAGCCGGCGGAGGTGGGGACGAACCGCAGGAGAACAGAGAATCACGGGGGGGTATCCCCGCAGGGAAAGCTTCTCGGCGGCCCGCTGAATACGCACAAGAATTTTTTGCGCCAACAACGGATCCAGCGTAATAAAAGCCCCCTGTCCAGTCTGCTGAATGGTGGCCGCTATCTGCTGATCCAGGTGGGGATCGATGCCAATCACCGGCAACGATCCATCCGGCGCCTGATATTGACGGGTAATGGTGCGCGCCAGGGCGTGGCGAACATACTCCGTAAGCAGTTCCGGATCCTTCATCGTGGGGGCGTAATCGGCCAGGGTTTCCAGAATCGTTCGTAAATCCCGGATGGGAATCCGCTCCCGCAGCAGATTCCCCAGTACCTTGACCACCGCGCCGAGCGACAACAGGTTGGGGATCAACTCTTCCACCACCTTGGGGTGGTCTTTCTTGAAGTTGTCGAGAAGCGATTGGGTCTCTTGTCGGCCAAGTAAATCCCTCGCGTGGCTGCGAATCACCTCCGTCAAATGGGTCGCAATCACGGAGGAGAGATCCACCACGGTATAGCCCGCAAGTTGCGCCCGCTCTTTTTCCTGTTCGGGAACCCACAGGGCCTGAAGACCAAAACAGGGCTCTTTGGTGGGGATCCCCGGAATCCCCTTGTCCACGCCCGTCGGGTTCATCGCCAGGAAGTACCCAGGCATCAATTCCCCCTTCGCAACCTCGACACCCTTAATGGGGATGATATATTCATTGGGTCTTAAGGTTAAATTGTCCCGAAGGTGAATCGGTGGGACGACAAATCCCAACTCCTGCGCCAGTTGCCGCCGAATCGCGGTGATTCGTTTCAACAGCTCCCCCCCCTGCGACTCATCCACCAGGGGGATCAGCCCGTAGCCAATGTTGAGCTCAATTAAATCGAGAGCGGGAATATCACTCTCTTTCTGGGGAGGGGGGGGCGGTGGGGCAGCCGCTTCTTTTTCGAGCCGAAGGGTCTCTTTGGTTTTGGCTTGTTCGGCCAGAGACCCCATAAAACCAATTCCCGCAGAAAGGGTGAGCAAGGCAAAGTGAGGGAAACCGGGGACCAGCCCCAGGAGGCCCATGACCCCCGCAGCAGCGTAGAGGGCACGGGGGTGAAACAACAACTGTTTGGTCACCTCTGTGCCGAGGTCCGACTCCGAGGCCGCGCGACTGACAACCACGCCCGCAGCCGTTGAAATAATCAACGCCGGAATCTGCGAAACCAGACCTTCTCCAATGGTCAGCAGCGTGTAGTTCTCGGCCGCCGCCTTTAAGGTCATCCCCTTCTGGGCCAGTCCGATAATGAATCCGCCGATGATATTCACAAAAATAATCAGGATGGAGGCAATCGCCTCCCCTCGCACAAATTTGCTCGCCCCGTCCATCGCCCCGTAAAAGTCCGCTTCCTGGGCCGTGCTGGATCGTCGCCGCCGGGCCTCCTTTTCATCAATCAGGCCGGAGTTTAAATCGGCGTCGATGCTCATCTGTTTCCCAGGCATGGCGTCTAAAATAAACCGCGCGGAGACCTCCGCGATACGGCCCGCCCCCTTGGTAATCACCACAAAATTGATGACAATCAGGATGATAAAAATGACAAATCCAACGGTATAACTTCCTCCGATCACCACGTTTCCGAACGCCTTGACAACCTGTCCTGCCGCATCAGGCCCCTCGTTGCCATGCAGCAGAATAAGGCGCGTGGTGGCGATATTGAGGGACAACCGGAAGAGGGTTACGAAAAGAAGGACCGAGGGAAACGTGGAAAACTCGGAAGGCTTCAGCACATGCAGGGAGACAAAAATAATCACCAGCGAGATGCTTAAGCTAAAGGCCAGCAAGAGATCGACCAAAAAGCTTGGCAGGGGAAAGATCATCAGGGACAACACCCCGAGCACACCCACACTCAAAACCAGGTCGGTGCTCCTGATCCCCGTGACCTCTTTGTTCGTCTCTGGCGCGACAGTTGCCATCGGTTTACCTACTCATTTATGGGGTCTTGCCACGGAGACGGAAAACATACGCCAACACCTCCGCAACAGCCCGATACAGGGTTGAGGGAATCGCCTCCCCTATTTTAACGGTTTTAAACAGCTCTCTGGCCAAGGGCTTATTTTCGATAATCGGGATGTTATGCTCGTTCGCAATCTCCCGGATTGTCTGCGCGATGAATCCCGCTCCCTTGGCCACCACAACCGGGGCTGCCGCCTTTTCAGGTTTGTACATCAGGGCCACCGACAGATGGGTGGGGTTCGTGATAATCACCTCCGCTTTAGGCACCTCGGCCATCATCCTCTTCCGGGCCATTTCACGCTGGATACTTCGAATCCGGGCCTTGATCAGCGGATTCCCGTCCATATCCTTGGCCTCATCCTTGAGCTCTTTCCGGCTCATCCGGAGACCCTTTTCGTTTTCCCACCATTGATAGCCATAATCTCCCACACTGATCAGGCCAACAACCAGGCTGACCGTCAGAACCAGGCGAAACAGCATCGCTCCTCCAATGGAGAGCAGTTGCGTCGGTTCGTTCTGGAGGGAGACCAGAATCTGTGGAATTTCATCCCGAACAGACAGATAAAGAACCCACCCCAGGGCCAACACCTTTAAAATTGTTTTCACCAACTCCACGGCAGCGCGAGCGGAAAAGATACGCCCCAAACCCGCCAGCGGATCAACACGAGACCATTTCGGCTCCAGGGGCTCCGTCGTCCAAAGCCATCCATGCTGAACCACCACCGACATAACCGCCACCACGGTAAGAAGTAAAATAATGGGCACGATGATCATCAGGCTATCCTTCACGCTTAGGATCAGAAGGTGATATAACCCTTCGGACGTCATCGGCGCGGTTGAGAAGGAAGACCAGGACCGTGTGATAACGCCCTGACTCCCTTGAATAATATCCGACCCCATTTTGCTTAATCCCCACGCGGCCCCCAAAAGGAGGGCCGCCGAGGTAATCTCGCGGCTGTGAACAACCTGCCCCCGCTTGCGCGCGTCGTCACGGCGCTTGCCTGAAGGGGCTTCAGTCCGTTCGGAATCATCTTCTGCCACTTTAAAACTCCAGAACTCTTAGCCTGTCCACCCCACTAAGGGGGGCGCAGGCCGATCAACAATTGATAGATCGATCGCTCCACCCCACGCATCTGGTCGTGGATCAACCCCAGCATCAGCGAGACCGTGGCCCCAAAGACGAAAAGCCCCATGCCCACTGTAATCGGAAAACTAAACAGCATGATATTGATCTGCGGAACGACCCGCGAAAGGACGCCCATCGACACATTCACGATTAACAGCAGCAGCGTCAACGGGGCGGCAATCTTCATCCCCAACGAGAACATCTGACTCCCCATACGAATCAGTTGTTCAATCACTGAACCTGCGAAGTGGGCCCCAAAGGGAGGAATCACCTCGAAGCTGACCACCAGGGCCTGCAAAATAACGTGGTGCGTCTCGGTCAAAAAAAAGATCAGCAGCGCGAGGAGGCTCATCAGTTGCCCGGCCAAAGAGACCTGTTGACTGGAAATGGGGTCAAAAACATTGGCAATTCCAAAGCCCATCTGGATGCCCATCAGTTCCGCCCCAATCTCCACGGCGGCAAAAATAAAACGGGCACCCATCCCAAGAACCATCCCAATCAAGAGCTCATTAAAGAGGCCCACCACCAAAGTAAACTGGTTTAAGGGGGCCACTTTGAGTTTCAGGAACGGGAACAGAACCAGGGTCATGGACAAAACCAGCATCAGCTTGACAATCATCGGCGTCCCCCGACCCCCAATAAACGGCAGGGCAAACAGAAATGCCGAGACCCGGACTAAAATAAATAAAAAAGACCCCTCATTTTTCAGAAGTGCCTGAATGAACTCCATCCGACCCCCCCTGTAACCCACGCGAGCGGTCGCGCCCCTCGCGAGCGGTCGCACCCCTCGCGAGCGGTCGCACCCCTCGCAGGGGTCGCACCCCTCGCCATCCTTTTTCCCGTCATCGCACGTAAAGCGGGATGTTCGTCCAAAGGTTTCTCGTAAAATCAAGATAGAGCGCCAGCATCCAGGGGAGTGAAAAGAAGAGGGCCGCCGCCACCGCCAGAACCTTCGGCAAAAAACTGACCGTCGCCTCGTTAATTTGTGTGACGGCCTGAAACAGGCTGACCGTAACGCCCACCACCAGGCTGACAACCAGCGCTGGGGCCACCAGAAAAATCACACTCTGGATACTTCTCTGTACGATCTCGATGACAAACTCTATGGTCATGGACCCTTCCCTTTTGTCATGGTTTCATCCAAAACTTCTGACCAGAGACCCAACCAGCAGATACCACCCATCGGCCAGGACAAAGAGGATCAATTTAAAAGGGAGCGCGATAAGCATCGGGGGAATCATCATCATCCCCATCGCCATCAGGATGCTGGCCACCACAAAGTCGATCACAATGAATGGCAGATAAATCAAGAAGCCAATCTGGAAGGCCGTCCTTAATTCACTGATCATGAATGCCGGAATCAGAACATAGGTGGGAACATTGGCAGGTTCATTGGGCAGAGGCATTTTGGACATTTCGACGAAAAGCGCCAAATCTTTCTCCCGGACCTGTCTAAGCATAAAAGCGCGAAGCGGCGCGGTTCCCTTTTCAAGGGCATCGGCCTGGGTCAATCTCTGTTCAAGATACGGCTGCAGGGCCTCCGTGTTGATTTTCTGCCAAACGGGAGACATCACGAAAAAGGTTAGAAAAAGGGCCAGGCTGATCAGCACCTGATTCGGGGGCGATTGGGGCGTTCCCAGCGCTTGTCTCAAAAAAGACAGGACGACAACAATGCGTGTGAATGACGTCATCATCACCAAAATCGCCGGCGCCAGGGACAGGACGGTCAAAAGGAGCATAATCTGAATGCTCACCGACATCGTCTCTCCACCCAGGTTGAAGGTGAATGGGGCTGGCCCCCCCTGTGGGGTCACGGGCGCATCCTGGGCAAAGAGTGGGGCGGACGCAAGGCCCCACAAAAGCCACACCAGAACCCAAACAAAACCCCATCGTCTGATGCGATTCATGGTCATCACCCGTTTTGTATGGCTGGTTTCTCTTCGGGGTGCGGCCCCTCCGAGGGGTGCGGCCCCTGCGAGGGATGCGATCCCTGCGAGGAGTACGGCCCTGGGGTCGGATCGGGGAGGGGAGCATGATCAAGCTTTGCCAGAAGAGAAATCTCACTTGCAGTCATTCCCACCACCAGGGTGGTTCCCCCCACTTCAATCACAGAAATCTCCCGCTTGGCGCCAAAATGGACCGTCCCGAGGACTCGAATCAACGACGCAGGGCGCCAAAGGCCCAATCGCGTGCCG
>CAYRGU010000071.1:0-5485 GCA_964423845.1 uncultured Nitrospirota bacterium | reverse complement strand
GTGACTTCAAACACCCATTCTGTGAAGGCCCAGTACGAGCGCTATCCCTATCCACCCATCGGTGTTTTTGCCCTGCCACGAACAAGCCAGAACATTAATATCCGTTATGAACAGGGAACGGTCTTCGCCTTCGGTGCGGCGCGTTCTCACAGGGGCATTCGCATCCTCGTTGCCGGATCGGGAACATTTGAAGCCCTCGTTGTCGCGCAGCAGCATCCCCAGGCCAGAGAGGTGGTGGCCATTGACTTGAGCGCGGCCTCCCTCTCTCGACTTAAATGTCGCATTGCCTTTTTCCGGTTGATGCGCTTCATCCGCCGACTTCCCCCCATCACGGTCATTTGCGCGGATCTTCATGAATGGGAGGGGGGACAGTTTGATTTTATTCTTGCCTCGAATATGCTCCAGAGCGCGCCGGATCCGGCATGGCTTTTTCATCGCCTTTCTGGGTGGTTATCGCCGGGGGGGATTTTTCGGGTGGTGACCTATCCCAAGGCAAGCCGCATCTGGATTCGTCAAACTGCGTTGTGGTTGTCTCTTCATGGGTTATCTTCCGAATCTCCAAATCTCACGAAACGGGCTCGCGCCGCCATCGGGAGGCTTCCCAAAAACCATCCCATTCGTTCCTGTTATGACAGTCATGGGGAGGTGGGCACCCTGACGGGCCTGGTGGATGCTTTTTTCCCGGGCCGTGAAAATCCCTTAAGTCCTCTGGAATGGGGAAAGGCAACGGTTGAGGCGGGATTAACCCTTGTGGCCGAAACCCAGACCGAAACGTCACGATCCTCTTTTTTAGATGAGATTGCCCCAGAGGGGCGGCATCTTCCGTCCTGGTTGAAACTTCAAATCCTGGATGATCTCCTCGAATTGTGCGCCAGCCCCGTTTTCTGGTTCAAGAAAGGGGATGCCCCTGCCTTACCGTCTCCATGGGAGACAGAGAGATTGCCTGAAATGGAACATCGAGAGCAGCGGGACGCTGCAAAACCACAATGCCTTGCTCATGGGACGCGACTCGAAGCGGGGGGCCACGGCGAGGCACTTTATCTTCCGTCCCGTGTTCGGTGGGAAATGTCAAAGGGGCTGATCAGGATTCAGGCCCATTGCAGGGGGCTTGGACTGTCCCTGGCGGTGTTGTTTGAAAGATTGAAAGATAAAGTCGGCCCACGGGTGAGTCGTTCTCCATGGGGAAAGGTTTTGCCGGGTCTGTCGATCACGGATTACCCTCTTGAAGCATTGATCCAGGCGGTTGAACCCTGGTCCTCTCAAGAGTGGTCTGATTTTGAACGCCAGCTTGGCGAGGGCTGGTGTTTGTACAAGGAAGATGTTGTGGTCCCTGGATCGGGGCTTGTCAACCAGTCGGAGTGGATTCAACTCTTTTATGGCCCTGCCGAAGGGATCATCCCAATCCAACTTAAGAAAAACAAAAACGGCTCTTTGAAGTTTTGAGTAGGTCTCGCATTTTAAATCCTCCCTGTGCCAAGGGGGTTCCCTTTATGGTTCCTCCCCTTTTCTCAAGGGGTGCGACCCCTGCGAGGGGAGGTTAGGAGGGGTGTATTTCCGAGGTCTTCAATAGAACAGATCAACATAAACCTCCCCTCCCCCTCCTTAAAGTAAAGGAGGGGATTTAAAAGGGGTGCCATCCTTGAAAGAAGGAGGGGATTGACCCACTTGAAACTCAAAGAAACCAGCAAGACTCTCGAAAACGAAAAGAAGAAGTAGCCCCCCCTCGATGGCCTGTTGTTCACCGCCATGGGTAATATCTGCCTATCTTCATCGGCAAAATAAGCCGCCACGCTGATTTTTTCTAAAAAAGTTGATCGTATTCCTTATGATTATTTTGGCATGGCAATTGCTTTAGCATGGGTGCGTCAACGTAGGGGGTTAATATGAACGGGATCTGGTCGGTTCTCTCCGGGGCATTAACACAGGAAAAGCGGTTAGAGGTTTTGACCAATAATCTTGCGAATGCCAATACCACTGCTTTTAAGAAAGACCGCATTGTTCTTCAGGCATTCACACCCCTCAAGCAAGAGCCCGCCACCGCTGAACATGGCCCGGAGTTAGTCCCGACCTTTAATATGCTTGATCGGACCATGACGCTTTTCCATGAGGGGGCAATTCGAGAGACGGCAGATCCACTCGATCTTGCCATTGAAGGAGAAGGCTTTTTCGCGATTCAAACGCCGGGGGGCGTTCGATATACCCGTGATGGAAATTTTACCATGGATATTCAGGGGCAGCTGGTGAATCAGGCGGGATTCCCGGTTCTTGGAGATGGCGGGTCCATCCTCCTTCCCCCCGGAAAAGTGACCATTGGCAGCGATGGAAAAATCTTTGTGGATAAAGAAGAAGTCGCTTCCCTTGCCACCTTCGAGTTTTCGGATAAAAACGGTTTAAAAAAGGTGGGGGGCTCCCTGTATGAGGCCGTGCGGGGCGGCGCAACGCCTTCTCCCCAGATTCGGGTCCGTCAGGGGGCGTTGGAGATGTCGAATGTGAATACGGTGGAAGAGATGGTCACAATGATGAGTGCCTTGCGTACCTATGAGTCGACGCAGCGGTCGATGCTGACGGCCATTGAAGTTCTGGGCAAGGGCGCAAACGAAGTCGGAAGAGTTGCATAGGAGGTTACGAGATGATTAAGGCATTATCCATCGCAAGTACCGGAATGGGCGCCCAGCAGATGACGATCGAGGTGATCTCGAATAATCTGGCAAACGTCTCGACCGTCGGGTTCAAAAAGAGTGTGGCTGAATTTCAGGACCTGCTTTATCAAACGCTGAAGGCGGCTGGAACCTCCACGGGAGCGGGGAACATCCCGGTGGGCATGCAGGTGGGTTCCGGGGTGAGGCCGGTTGCCGTTCATCGTGAATTTAGACAGGGCGATTTTCAAAAAACAGAAGGCCCGCTGGATCTTGCCATTGAGGGGGATGGGTTTTTTCAGTTGACCCTGCCAGATGGCTCGACGGCGTACACCCGCGCTGGGGGGCTCAAATTAGATGCCGAGGGAAAAGTGGTGACTGCGGAGGGGTTGGCCCTGGTGCCGAATCTTTCCGTTCCTACGGGCACGAAGAACATCACGATTAGTCAGGATGGGACGGTTTCCGTTCTCACGGGGGCGGCGACAACGCCGACGATCATTGGGAACGTTGAGCTGGCCCGTTTTATCAACCCGGCGGGATTGGACAGTCTGGGTAAAAATCTTTTCAAGACGACGGCTGCGTCCGGAGAACCCGTGACAGGCAGACCTGGTCTGGAAGGGTTTGGAACGATCTTACAGGGATCGCTTGAGGGGTCTAATGTGGATATTGCCGCTGAAATGGTCAATATGATCGTGGCCCAGCGCGCCTATGAACTGAATGCAAAATCAATTCAGACCAGTGACGAAATGTTGCAGTTGGCCAATAACCTAAAGAGGTAACCCTCATGAAGCGTTTACTTTATATGGTTCTGCTGGTCGTGCTCCTGATCGGAATTGGGATGACGTATGCGGCGGATGAAAATCAGTGGGCTTCGCTTGAGACTTCAGCCGGGCTTTCCCTGGCGGAGACGAAGGTGGGAGAGGGGATCCGGGGCTATCTCATTGCAAGGCTCCTTCTTCCGGGATCAGATCTTCGGATCAGGACGATTGGTTTGGGTCTTTTAAGCGAGATGATGATTGAGACGGATCAGGTGGAGGTCAGGGAGGTTGCCCAGTCGGGTTCCATTGGCCGAACGGCATTTCTGGTCCGGGTTTCCCGAAACGGGAAGACCCTGATGACCCAATGGGTCGTGACAGAGGTGGCCGTCCGAAGAATGGTGGGGCTTGCCGCATCGCCGCTTAAAAGACTTCAGGTGGTTGGCGTCTCGGATGTGACCTTTGAGCCGATGTTTGTTTCGAAATCTCTCGATCAGTATGCGAGCTCTGCGGAGGGTCTTGTTGGGAAGAGGATGACCCGGGCCGTTCATTCAGGGGCGCCCCTTACCCTCGATCTGTTGGAAGAGGCCCCGGTGATTAAACGGGGAGATCGTGTCACCCTGCTCGTCAAAGAAGAGGGACTGGTCATTATGACGACGGGGATCGCGCGCGAAGAGGGGTATCTGGGGCGGCAACTGTCGGTGATGAATCTTGATTCCAAAAAGGTGGTCTATGGCGAGGCCCAGGACGCGGGAACGGTTCGGGTTAGCCTGAAATAGGGCATGATTGTTGCTTATTTAATGCGTAGTGTGAGGATTGAAAGATGAAGAAGCAACGGATCGGGGCAGGGGTGGTGGTGGGGGTTCTTCTCTCCGCGTGTAGTGCCGCCCCCATCAAAGTGGAGAAGGTTGATTATCACCCTGCCTATCAGTATGAACCGGGGGGGGAAATCCGAACGGAAGGGTCTCTCTGGTCCGACTATCAATCCACAGCCCTCTTTTTCCAGGATACGAAGGCAAGCCGGGTGGGGGATACGGTGACGGTTAAAATTATCGAAAGCGCGAAGGCCTCAAAAGATGCCAAGACCAAGACGGGGCGTTCTTCCAAACTGGAGGCCAAGGCGAGCACCGGGGTCATTGCTTCCCTTCCGGCGTTGGGGGCGGAGTTTGCCAACTCGGCGGATGGCTCTGGATCCACCAGCCGGAGCGGAGATTTTACCGCAGATCTGACTGCCGTGGTGACCGCTGTCTTCCCGAATGGAAATATGGCGATTGAAGGACAGCGTGAGGTCTCCATCAATAATGAGAAAGAGTATATCTCGTTGAGTGGCGTGATCCGTCCGGTGGATATTAAGTCAAAGAATACCGTGTTGTCCTCGGCCATTGCCGACGCACGGATCGAATACTCCGGACGGGGCAATTTGAGTGATAAACAGAGGTCGGGCTGGTTAATCCGTATTATCGATTTTATATGGCCATTCTGATGACAAAGGGGCATTTCATGGCGCAGGGGGCGGGCGTGGCAAATCAATCGAAGGGGTATCGCAATGGGGTGGCGTTTTTGATGGCGGTCTCGTCGCTCCTTGTGATGACGTCTCTGGCAGAGGCGGTCCGGATTAAAGACATCGCGACGATTCAGGGGGTGAGAGACAATGCCCTCATTGGCTATGGCCTGGTGATTGGTTTGAATGGGACAGGGGATAAAACGGGGACGACCTTTACGATCCAGAGCCTGTCGAGCATGTTGGGAAAAATGGGGCTTTCGGTGGACCCCAATGCGGTCAAGGTGAAAAACGTCGAGGGGGTGATTGTGACGGGGAAACTTCCAGCTTTTATGAAACCGGGCAGCCAAATCGATGTGCTGATCTCCTCGGTCGGGGATGCCACGAGCCTTCAGGGCGGGACCTTATTGTTGACACCGCTTAAAGGTCCGGATCAGCAGATTTATGCCGTCGCGCAAGGGCCGGTTTCCATCGGGGGGTTCATCGGAGGAAAAGATGGCGATAGCGTTCAGAAGAACCACCCGACGGTGGGCAAAATTGCTAACGGTGCTGTGGTGGAGCGTGAGGTTGTTTCCCAGTTTGCAAGCAAAGAG
>CAYRGU010000070.1:0-2559 GCA_964423845.1 uncultured Nitrospirota bacterium | reverse complement strand
TATTGAATACCGCTGACGGTCAGGAGAACAATTCCTGCTGGCCTCCTGCCCCCAGATCGGGCGAAGGGATCACGCTGTCCGCAACACCCAATGATTGTTTGATGGCTGGCAAGGCCATCTCCTGGAGCAACGCCTCGCCATACCGCTTGATCTGCCAGGACCGAAGTAACGGGGGAGAGGACAGCATCGCAAGCGTTACAGGGCCCCGCCGCATCGCCATCTCCTTTAATACCGGAGAAGGGATCACCATGGCCGGCTCAACGCCTTCATGTTCCGCCTGCCGATTTCGCCATAATTTTAACCGCTCGAAAAGTTTTTGTCGGGTGGGGGACATCCTCTCCCCCCGCGTCGTCTCCCGCTGTGTTTCGGGCAAAGGAGAAGCAAGCCCTTCGGCAATGGCCGCAAGAATCGGCAAACGATACCGGTGAATCGCGGCGCCCTCTTTTGGAAAGAGCTGGACAAAATCAGCCTCTTCCCTGGGCAACGCCTTTGCCAAAGTCAAAAAATCATCACTCGCCATCACCTTGAAGGGGGGAAGGTCCCGCTCCCGCGCCAGACGGTCACGAAGGATCACCAACGCGCAAAGCGCCCGCTGGGAGGCCTCGGACAGGGCATTTGCCCCTTTAATCCGAAGATAATCCACCGGATCAAAAGGCCTCCCCTTCCAGGTCATCTCTTCCATCAAACGGCACTCCTCCTCAAGCTGATCTCCCCTCCCTTTTTCCTGAACCTGATCCCGCAGAAGTTCATAAAGACGAACCAGATAGGTCGTATCGTCCTTGGCATATTCCAACTGGGCCGGCTTTAAGGGACGGGCCGACCAGTTTGATTTCTGGTACACCTTTGAAATGGAGACATTGAAGAAGCGGTGAAGAAGGTGCTGTAGCGAGAACTCCCGCAGCCCGATCGCACGCGCCGCGAGGGTGGTGTCAAAAATGGGGCCGATCGTAAAACCAAAATCCCGTTTCAGGGAAACAATGTCGTAATCCGCGCCATGGAAGATCTTCAAAATAGAGCGATTGCCAAAAAGCGCGTCCAAAGGGAGCACCGTATCAAGGAGAATCGGATCAAAAATATATTGGGCGTCACGGTCCGCGATTTGAATCAGGCTGACCCGCTCCTGATAATGATAAAGGGAATCCCCCTCCGTATCCACCCCGATGATCGGGGCCCGGCGGAGCGCGTCAATGGCCCGATCTCGCTGATCTGGCGTTGTGATATAGACATAATCGGCGGGAAGCGCCGTGTTATTCTCTTCCATCTATCGTCCCTTTCCAAAAAGTCCTTGAGGCCGAAAGCGCATCATCACCACCAGCGCCATTCCAAAAATAAGCATTCGATAACTTGAGAAATCCCGCAGCATTTCTGGAAGCAGCGTGAGCAGAAAGGCCCCGGAGATCGCCCCCGGCAGGCTTCCCATGCCTCCCAGCACCACCATGGAAAGGATGCGAACAGATTCCAGAAAACTGAAACTTTCCGGAGAGACAAAGGCATATCGCGCGGCAAAAAAAACGCCGCCGATTCCAGCCACCCCCGCGCCGAGGCTGAAGGCCAGAATCTTCATGCGTGTGGTATCAATGCCCATCGCCCCTGCCGCCGCCGCATCTTCGCGAATGGCCAAAAATGCCCGCCCAATCTGCGAGCGCATCAGCCGATGGAGACACCCTGCCACCCCAACCGCCAGGGCCAGAATGAGATAATAAAAATGGATGGGCGCGTGGATAACAAATCCGGCAATCTGCGGCCCCTTCACCCCCAGGATGCCATTTGGCCCGTGGGTCAGGCCGTCCCAATTGTTCAAGATCAGGTAGACAATCTGTACGAAACCGAGTGTGACAATCGCAAGATAATCTCCCCGAAGCCGCAGGGTAATCATCCCCAAAATGACCCCAAAGGAAGCCGCCACCGCGCCCCCCGCAATTAACCCGGGCCAAAAGGGAACCGCAAGGCGTGTCGAGAGAAGGGCGTAGGTATAGGCCCCAACGCCATAAAATCCGGCATAGCCAAGATCCAAAAGTCCCGTATAGCCAACGGTCACATTCAGGCCCATGGACAGCAGGGCATGAAGCCAGGCAAGGCTTAAAATATCCACGTAATAACTATTGAGAAACGGGGGGAGGAGAAGGGCCGTGAGGCCGGTGACCGCGTAAACAACCTTGAGGCGACGACCGAGGAAGGAAGAAACCAGGGTCAGGCCGGGGAAGGGATGGTGCCGGGGCAGAGACAGGGCAATTCCCTGCAACAGCAGAAGGAGGGCGACCAGGATCAGGGCATTCTGCCCTCCCATCATCGGCCAGGCTAACAACCCCAAGACCCCCGACCAGCCAAAAACCTTCAGGACAGGGGACTCTTTTAGAACCGTCACGATTTTATTCCAATTCATAAAAGCTTTGGAAGACTGCATAGGATTCTCATAAAGGTACCTCTAAAAACCGTAGCGAGCGGTCTGATTGCAAGGCGCACGGAACGCAGGAACCGCAGTGTACGTGTTTGTACATGAGGATTACGAGTACCGCGCAACGCAGCAATCGGGCCGCACAGTAGGTTTTTAGAGGTGCC
>CAYRGU010000069.1:0-12959 GCA_964423845.1 uncultured Nitrospirota bacterium | reverse complement strand
AAATTCACGAGAGAGGAAATGACCTTCTTGCATCAGACGGGTGAGTGTCCGCTCTGGAAGGGGCTGGCAATAGAGATTGCCCTGGAAGTAGTCGCAGTGCTGGGACTCAAGGAAAGAGAGCTGTGTTTCTGTTTCCACCCCCTCCGCAACCACCTTTAACTTCAGGGCATGGGCCATCGCGATCACCGCTGAAATGACGGTTTTGGCATCGGCGTCCTCACCAATCTTGCCAATAAAACTTCGGTCAATTTTTAAGGTACGAACGGGGAAACGCTTCAGATAAAAGAGGGAGGAGAACCCGGTCCCGTAGTCATCAATCGAGGCTTCTATGCCCAGGGCATTCAACGCTTCCAACGTGGCGAGACTGGCGTCAATGTCCTGAAGCGCGCATCCCTCTGAAATTTCGATCCCCAACCACTCCGGGCCGAGTCCCGCCGCCTGTAGCGCTTCTTTGACTAAATTGATAAAACCCTT
This sequence comes from uncultured Nitrospirota bacterium, assembly GCA_964423845.1. Taxonomy (GTDB): domain Bacteria; phylum Nitrospirota; class Nitrospiria; order SBBL01; family SBBT01; genus CAYRGU01. The sequence goes on along the minus strand of CAYRGU010000069.1, from coordinate 12,485 downwards.
GTTCTGGAATTGTCGAACGGAGCAGTTAATCATCATCCGAAGCGGGGCCAGCTTCGCGTCCTGCCAGGCCTTGTTCTGGGCGCAGGCCGCTTTGATGATCCATTCCTCGAGGGCGAGGATGATTCCCGTTTCCTCGGCCTGCTGAATAAACTCTGCGGGATAGAGACGCCCCCTCCGGGGATGTTGCCAGTAAACGAGGGCCTCAATGCCGGTCACGCGCCTTTCATCCAGAGAGACAATAGGCTGATAATGGAGGCGAAATTCCTGGCGTTCCACAGCTCGCCGTAAATCGTAATCCAACTGCAAAAACTGCATCGCCCGAATCCGCATCTCGCGGTTATAGAACTCAAAGCGCCCTTTGCCGAGGGTCTTGGCGCGATACATGGCAAGGTCCGCATCTTGAAGCAGGTCTTCGGGCTGTCTTTCGGCCTCGGAAGAGAGCGCGATGCCGATGGAGACATCAATGAACGCCTCCTGATTCTCCAGACGGAAGGGGAGGGTGAGTTGTTGCCGAACCCTCGCCGCGATGCGGGTCACATCTCCAATGTCACGGATATCCTCGGTGAGCATCGTAAACTCGTCCCCGCCAAAACGGGCCACGAAGTCCCCCGGACGGAGACAAGACTCCAGCCTTCGGGAGATGGCAATCAAGAGCTGGTCTCCCACCGCGTGTCCCATGCTGTCGTTAATTGCTTTGAAGCGGTCAATGTCGAGAAAAAGAACCGCGAAAAGATCATTCTCTTTCCATTTCAGCCGGCCCACCGCCCGATTCAGGCGGTGCATGAAAGAAACCCGATTGGGCAGATTCGTCAGCGCGTCAAAGAAGGCTTGTTGTTCCAGAAGCGCCGCGTCCCGCTTCCTCGACGAAATATCGGTTTGCGACCCGGCCATACGGGTTGCCTTGCCCGGGGTCCCGAAGGTGGCGGTTCCACGGCTTAACACCCAGCGGTAAACGCCGTCCTTGTGCATAATGCGGTACTCGGTCTCAAAAAATGGGGTCTGACCACTGGTATGAAGCGCCATCTCCTTCTTTAAGCGCTCCACATCCTCGGGGTGCACCCGGCTCATCCACTCGGACAGGGTGGACCCGATCTCGTGGTCTCCGTATCCGATCATCGCCTTCCAGCGCTGGGAATAATAGACCTCGCTGGTGGCCAGCTTTAAATCCCATATCCCATCGCGGGCGCCATTGACCGCAAGCTCGTACCTCTCCCGGCTTTCCCGAAGCGCCTCCTCCACATTCTTTCTCTCAATGGCGTATCGGATCGACCGCTCCAGGAGCGCGGCATTGGTTTGGCCTTTCACCAGATAGAAGACCGCACCTGATTTCATCGTCTCCATATCCAGGTGATGGGCCCCTTGCCCGGTCAGCAGAATCATCGGGGCCTTACACCCTTTTGAGGAGGCCTCACGAATCAGCTCTATCCCATTTCGGGCACCCAGGTTGTAATCAATCAGGTAGGCATCATGTTTCTGTTTTTGGATCAGGTCAAGCGCCTTCTCATAGGAAGAACACCACTCAAAGGCAAACTGCCCCTCTCCCGCCTCGGACAACAGGGTGCTCGTGATGATAAAATCATCCTCATCATCATCAATCAGGAGAATTTTTACAGAGGCTGGTTCCATCGTTACCTGTGCGCGCTAACCGTAGGAAGTTCCACGATTTCAAACCAATATCTTCCCAGAATTTTCATTAAATCAACCAAAGCGCCAAAGGTCACCGGCTTGGTGATAAAGGAGTTGGCGCCTAAGTCGTAGCTTTTAAAAACATCCTCCTCTGCCTTGGAGGTGGTGAGCACGACCACCGGGATTTGCCGGAGGCTCGGATCGGATTTCATCTCCATCAGCGCCTCGCGGCCATCCTTTCGCGGCATGTTCAGGTCAAGAAGAATGAGCCCCGGACGGGGATGGGCCTCAAGATCCGTATATTTGCCGCGATTGTAGAGGTAATCCATCATTTCCTCCCCATCCTCCACGCAATACAGGAGGTTGGCCAGGCGATGCTCACTCAGGCCATTGGTCACCAACATACGATCATCCGGATCGTCATCCACCAGCAAGATGGTGATCGGTTTAACAGTTTGTCTCATTGCGCTTCCTTTCGATTGAATTGTTGGGTGGGCAACGTGATCACGAAGGTTGCTCCTTCTCCGGGTTTGCTTCGTGCGGTAATCTGCCCGCCATGGTGATCGGCCACCTTTTTACAAATGGCCAGTCCAATTCCGGATCCGGTGTAACTTGCCCGGCCATGTAATCGCTTGAAGATGATAAACATCCGGTCCAAATGTTTCTCGTCAAACCCGATGCCGTTGTCCGCGACGGACAGGCAGCAGCAGGGCCCCCTGTCGCGATCATACCCCTCGGGAATCTCTTCTTCCGAAAGGAGCCGCCCGGAGATTTTGACGATCGGGGGCGTCCCGTCTCGATGATATTTCATGGCGTTGCTCACCAGATTCTGAAGCAGTTGATACATCTGGCTTGGCTCTGCCTCAATCGTCGGGAGATTTTCAATCTCAACCCGTCCCTGAACCGATAAAATCGGCTCCTCAAGGTCGGAGACCACGTCCTGGGCCACCCTGCTTAAATTGACAACGGTGTAAGGCTGCACCACCGTAATGACTTGGGAATAGCTCAACAGATCGGTAATCAAGGTCTGCATGCGTTTGACCGCGTTGATCATACGACTTAAATAGTCATGGCCCTCGGCAGGGAGGGCGCCGCCACATTTGATCTTCAACAGATCGCCAAACGACATGACCTTTCTTAAAGGCTCCTGCAAGTCATGCGAGGCCACAAAGGCAAAGTCCTGCAGCTCCCGATTGCTCTGCTCCAAACGAGCGGTGAACGCGCGCAGCTTCTCCTCTCCCACCTTGCGATTGGTGATATCATGGACAAACGCGGAAAAGACATGGCTTCCACCCAATTGAATTGGCGTAATCCGAAGCTCCACCGGAAACTCATGGCCATCCCGGTGAATGGCTGCCATTTCAATCCGCCTGTTCAAAACCGCACTCTCCCCGGTTTCTAAAAACTGGGTGATGCCTCGGTTATAGGCCTCTCGATCCCGTTCCGGAATGATTTTTTCAGAGAGGACCTGGCCGATGACCTCTGAACGGGACCAGCCAAACGTTGCTTCAGCCTGAAGGTTAAAACTTCGGACAATCCCCTTCGTATCCATGGTGATACAGGCGTCGTAGGCCGTCTCGACGATCAAGCGGAACCGCTCCTCACTCATCCGGAGCGCGCCGATCTCCTGCTTCAAGGCGGCATTCTCGGACCGAAGGATTTCTTCCTGGGACAAAGCCTTGCCTGAACCCTCTGCCACCGAATGCCCCCCCGTAAAAAAACCAACCCCTCTTTCAGGCGAAATTCCCAAAGATGATAGCCCCCGAGAAAAGACCTGTCAAGCATCCCGCAATGGAATGTGTTGCCGCCTGCCCGGCTATATCGAAAGGGTCTCGGGAAGTTGCGCGGCATCGACCTTCCCGATCAGCGTCAGCACAAGCGATTTCGTGTCAAAAAGGGTATCGGTCATTTGCTTGACCTGATCCAGGGTCACCTGATCGACCTCGGCCACAATTTCCTTGAGAGAATAATGCCGTCCGTAATACAGCTCTTCACTGGCCAGCTTACTCATTCGACTGCTGGTGCTCTCGACGCTCAAGAGGAGGCTTCCCTTGATGTGCTCCTTGGCCTTCGTCAGGTCAAAGGGATCAATCCCTTTTTGTTTAAACCGCTTGAATTCTTTCAAAATCAAGGCAATCACCTTGGGGGTTTGCTCCGCAGAGGTCCCCGCATAGACCGTAAAAAGACCCCCATCCTGATACGACGAGATGTGGGAGTAAATGGAGTAAACCAGGCCCCGCTTCTCCCGAATCTCCTGAAAAAGGCGCGAACTGACGCTCCCCCCAAAAAGGGCATTGATGATGGAAAGGACATACCGGTCGGGATGCCCCTGCGGGAGTCCCTCCACCCCCAGACAGAGGTGGACCTGCTCTAACTTCCGACGCTTGATCTGAATGCCAGGCGTAAACTGCGGCGCCTCGCGTGGCGTGCGACAAATCTCCTGTGCGCTATATTTTCCAAACGCCTGATCTAACTGTTGGATCAGGGAGCGATAATCAAGATGGCCGGCGACGGAGATGACAATTTCTTTCGGATCGTAGTTTCGCTTCAGGAACTGGAGGATTTTTTTGCGTGTTAAGCCTGATACGGTGTCCACCGTCCCCAGGATGGACCACCCCAGAGAATTCCCTTGCCAGGCGTCCTCGGCATGAAGATCATGGACGAGATCCTCGGGATCATCTTCCACCATCTTGATTTCCTGAATCACCACCTGCTGCTCTTTTTCAACCTCACCGGAGTTGAATTGAGACCCGTGGAAATTGTCCGAGAGAAGATCAATCGCCTGCGGGATATGTGTATCCAAAACCTTGGCGTAAAAGGTGGTCGTCTCCCGGGAAGTGAAGGCATTAAATTCACCCCCGATCGCGTCAATGGCAAGTGCAATTTCTTTCGCCGAACGCTTCTTTGTCCCCTTGAAGAACATGTGCTCGAGGAAGTGGGACATCCCCTGTTCGTCTTTCGATTCATCCCGCGATCCGGTATTGACCCAGAGACCGATGGAGACCGATTTAACGCACGACATCCGCTCGGTGACAATGCGAATGCCGTTGTCCAAAACCATTTTCCGAAACATGACGTGTCCTTGTGGACAGGCTGAAGGAAGGCGGACTACTCTCCCGGTTTTTGTGGGCTGTTCCCCTCTGCGGGGCCAGCGTGGCCTGTGGGACCAGCGTGGCCTGCGGGGCCTGCGGGAAGAGGCATCGTCTCTTTGCGCGAGAGACGAATCTTTCCCTGCCGGTCAATCTCCAGAACCTTCACCTGGATCTCTTCCCCTTCTTTGACCTCATCGGTGACACGGCTTACCCGGTGATGGGCCAGTTGTGAGATATGCACCAGACCCTCCTGGCCCCGTTTCAGTTCGACAAACGCCCCAAAATCCATCACCCGCGTCACTTTGCCGACGTAAACGCGCCCAATCTCGACCTCCTCCACAATCATCCGAATCATTTCAATCGCTTCACGGGAGGCCTGCTCATCCATCGAGGCGATATGAATCAACCCGCTGTCTTCGATATCGATCTTAACGCCGGTCTTTTCAATGATGCTGCGAATGACCTTGCCGCCGGGACCAATGACCTCCCGGACCTTGTCCGACTTGACCTGCATCGTCAAAATGCGCGGGGCATAGACAGAAAGTTCTGTACGGGAAGACGAAAGCGCCGCAAGCATCACATTCAAAATATGATGCCGTCCGATCTCCGCTTGTTCAATCGCCACTTTCATGAGGGCTGGTGTCATCCCCGCGATCTTGATATCCATTTGGAGGGCCGTAATCCCCTGCGCGGTCCCCGCTACTTTAAAGTCCATATCCCCCAGGTGATCTTCCATGCCTAAAATGTCGGAAAGGACGCTCACTTCTGCCCCCTCCTTGATTAAGCCCATCGCGATGCCTGCCACGGGACGAAGGATCGGAACACCGGCATCCATTAAGGCCAGGGTTCCCCCGCAGACCGTTGCCATGGAAGAAGAGCCATTCGATTCTAAAATATCCGAGACAAGCCGAAGGGTATAGGGAAATTCCAATTTGCCTGGAATGACCGGTTTTAAGGCCCGTTCCGCAAGGGCGCCATGTCCAATTTCCCGCCGTCCTGGGCTTCGCATCGGCTTGGCCTCTCCGACGGAAAAGGGTGGAAAATTATAGTGGAGCATGAAGGTCTTCTTGAATTCGCCGTCCAAGGCGTCAATCCGCTGTTCGTCATCGGAGGTCCCCAGCGTCACCACCGAAAGGCTCTGGGTTTCTCCACGCGTGAAGAGGGCGGAGCCATGGGTCCGTGGCAGCACCCCAACCTCGCAGGTAATGGGACGGATCTCGGTTGCTCCCCGGCCATCCGCGCGAATCCCTCGCTTGAGGATCATCTGCCTGACTTCCCGTCGTTCGATTTCATGGAACAAGACATCCACCTCTTTGCTGCGGTCGGTCCCCTGGGCGTTCACTTCGGTTTTTTTATCTTTAAGAATCAGGTCTAATTGCCCCTGCCGGTCGGATTTATTTGCGATGGAAACCGCGTCTCGAACCAAAGGGGTCAGCTCCTGAAAAAGCCGCTGTGAGAGCAACTCATCGCGTTCAATGACCAGGGCAGGACGTTTTTCTCTCCCGGCCAGCTTCTGCAACGCCTGTTGCAGCGCAAGGGTTCCCTGAAGGCTCTGATGGCCATAGGAAATCGCCTCGATCATGACCTCTGCAGACAGCTCTTTGGCGCCACTTTCAACCATCATGACGGCCTCGGCCGTTCCGGCCACCACAAGATCCAGATCACTCTTCTCCAGCTCGGCGACCGTTGGGTTAATCACAAACTTCCCCTCGATCCGTCCGACACGGACTGCCCCCACCAGGTGCTCAAAGGGAATATCCGAAATCGCGAGCGCAGCCGAGGCCCCGACAATTCCCATGATGTCAGTGCTTCCCCCTTGATCGCTTGAAACCACCGAGGCGATCACCTGGGTTTCAAAAAACCATGGGTCCGGGAAAAGCGGGCGAAGTGGACGGTCAATGAGTCGGCTGCTTAAAATCTCCTTCTCCGCAGGGCGTCCCTCCCGCTTAAAGAACCCCCCGGGGATCTTGCCGGCTGCGTAGGCACGCTCCTGATAATCAACGGTCAGAGGAAGAAAATCCGTGCCCGTCTTCATGGTTTTAGACGCCACGACGGTTACGAGCACCACACTGTCCTCATACTGGACCGTGACCGCCCCGTCGGCCAATTTGGCCATTCGCCCCGTTTCTAAAATTAACTTTTTTCCACCAATCTCCGCTTCAACACGATGTATCATTCTATTTTTTAAACTCCTTTTTTTAGGCCGCAGGACGTACAGAACTACAATAACAGGGCAAGAAAGGCCATCCCTTCTTGGCTTGTCATTGTATTCCTGTGCCGCCCGCGTACCGGTGATGTTTTTTACTTTCTCAAGCCCATTTTACTAACGATTGCCCGATAACGGTTCGTGTCCGTTGTCTTCAGGTAATCCAGAAGCTTCCGCCGCTGACTGACCATCTGAATCAGCCCCCTTCTGGAATGGTGATCTTTTTTGTAAATCTGGAAATGCTCGGACAGATAGGCGATCCGGTTGGTCAAAATCGCGATCTGCACCTCCGGGGATCCGGTATCCCCTTCATGCGTGGCATTTTCCTTGATAATGCCCTGTTTTTTATCTTTCGACAGCGCCATCTCTTCTCCTTTATGTTGATGTTTCAACCAAAACAGCCTTCATTTTATAAAAATCGCGCCGGACCGTCGTGCCCCCCAAGCGTTCACCCGACAAGAGTTCCCCCGAGTCCAGCAGGGCGGCACCAACCGCGATCGCCTCTCCTTGCGGATCGACAAAACGGATGAAGTCCCCTTTCTTGAAAAGATCGTGCCGACGGACCGCTTGCAGGTCGACTGCGGCCCCGCATCGGATCTTCCAGAGATGGTCTGCCTCCACGGAAACGGCTGGGAGACGGCAAAGCGCCTCACTGATTGAACGGGCAGAGGCTTCCCACGTTCCCTGGGCATATTGTTCACAGAACTGTTCAACCGTCAAGGCGTCTTCGATTCCGAGATCCCCGCAGCGCACCCTCCGGAGGGCCATCAGATGGCCGCAAACGCCAAGCCGTTCACCGATGTCGGCACAGAGGGTGCGAACATAGGTTCCCTTGGAACAGGTCACGCTGAAATAAACCGTCTGCCCTTCGATGCGGTGAAGTTGAATCGTCCGGATTTCCACCTCTCGGGGCTCCCGATCGATCACCTGACCGGCGCGCGCCACTTTGTAAAGCGGAACCCCCTTCACCTTAATGGCAGAGTACATGGGCGGAACCTGGGAATATGACCCGACGAACGAGGCGACCACTTCAGCCACCTGCCCCTCAATCCCGGCGGGAACCTCCCGGACGCGGAGGACCTTCCCCGTGGCATCCTGCGTGTCGGTTTCTTCTCCCAGACGAAGCGCCGCCTCATAGGTTTTATCGGTATCCGACAGGAAAGAGGCCACCCGTGTGGCCTTTCCAAAACAAACGGGCAAGAGGCCGGTTGCCATCGGATCGAGCGTCCCGGTGTGGCCAACCTTTTTGATCTTCATGATGCCACGAAGCTTGGCCACCACGTCATGCGACGTCCAACCTTCAGGTTTGTCAATGAGAATGACACCATCTTTCAGCATGGCAACCCCTCGCAAATCGCCTGGAAGACCTGTTTCCTGGTCTTTTCCCAGGGGCCGACAAGGGTACACCCCGCAGCATAACAATGCCCCCCGCCCCCCAGGGCCTTTGCCATGGCCGAGACATCAATCCCACTTGCAGAGCGAAAACTCACCTTGTATTCCACCGGATCAACCTGCCGAAAGAGCACTGCCACCGCCACGCCCTCAATGACGCGAAGATAATCAATCAGGTCTTCCGTGTCCGCCTCAACGGTTTGTGTCTTTTGCATCTGGGCGCGATCCACCTTCACCCACGCGATTTTTCCCCCCGCTTCCATTTTAATCTTGGAGAGCGTGTTGGCAAGCAGGTTTAGTTTTCCGATATGGGTTTCAAAAAGAGACCGGGAGACCGCTTCGGCGTCCACGCCCAGTTCAATTAAGTCGGCGCAGATACGAAGCAGTTTTGGGGTGGTATTCTGATAGCGAAACGCGCCTGTTTCCGAAAACAGGGCCATGTAAAGGGCGGTTGCCATGGGTTGCGAAACCGGGATTTTCATCGCGCGTAGCAGCGTATAAATCATCTCGCCCGTTGCCGAGGCCTCGGGCAACACCCAATTGATATCCCCAAAGAGAGGATTGGTGAGGTGATGATCAATGTTGATGAACAGGCCAACCTTCTTGCGAAGAGATCGGGCAAGGCCCAGCCGTTCAAAATCACCACAATCCACCGAGATCAACACCTCTGCCTTCCCCCTGGGATGGTCCGTCAAAACCCCCTCGCAGGGCAAAACCCGAAGCGAGCGGGGAAGCGGCGTCTTTTCCCGATAGAGGACATACGCCTGCTTCCCAAGCGTGCGAAGCCCGAGAGCCAGCGCGATGGCCGATCCCAGGGCATCTCCTTCCGGATTGACATGTCCCGTAATCAAAAACGACTGGTGTCGAAGAAGCGCTTCCCTTACGGGGGTTAAAGACGCCGAGGGCGACTTCTTTTCAGGACCTGATTTTTTTTCCATCGCTTAGTGTTTGATCTGATCCATGAGCATGAGGAGGTCGGAAACCTTTCCCGATCCCGTATCGGTGAAAAATATTATTTCTGGCACCCTCCGGAGCGGAAGTCGCCTGGAGAGCTCTGCCCGGATAAACCCACTGGCCCGTTTCAATCCCAGCAGGATTTTTTTGTTGTCTTGCTGACCAATAATCGCCACAAAAACCCGTGCCTGCCGCAAGTCATCCGACACCTCAACAGCGGTTACGCTTACCCACTGGAACCGCGGGTCTTTGGCCCCTTTGATCAGGAGATCCGCAATTTCCATCCTGATCTGATCCGCAACCCGATCCGCGCGCTTGAACTCCTCCACGCCGAGACCCCAATCCTGAATTTATGTTTCAGACCAATAAACCTGTGTGGGGAGGAAACAACGCAATAACGCCCGGAGAATCACCCGGTTCACAGGGCGACCCGGGCTTTACAGTCGCGTTGCAATTTTGTCAATCGTGTAAACCTCAATGAAATCCCCAATTTTAATGTCGGAGAAATTTTCAATGCCCACGCCACATTCATAGCCGACCAGCACCTCTTTCACGTCATCTTTGAAACGGCGAAGCGAGGAGACTTTTCCTTGATAAACCACCACCTGATCCCGAATGACCCTCGCCCCCGTGCTGTTTCTTGCGACGGTCCCTTCGGTGACATAGCCCCCCGCAATGGTCCCAATCTTCGAGACGTTAAACGTTTGACGGACCTCGATACGGCCCAGAATTCTCTCTTTTAACGTCGGCTCCAACAGCCCTTCCATTGCCGCTTTGACATCAGAAATTGCGTTATAGATAATCGTATAGAGGCGAATTTCGACCGTCTCCCGTTCTGCCAGATCCCGGGCTTTTGACTCCGGCCGAACATTGAATCCAATGACCAGGGCGCGCGAGGCGGCGGCCAACAGAACATCCGACTCCGTAATCCCTCCAATCGCAGTATGAATGATATTTAACTTCACCGCAGGCGTTGCGAGGGCATTCAAGGACATCTTCATCGCTTCTGCCGAACCCCGAACATCCGCCTTGATCACGAGCGTCAACTCTTTGCTTTTTCCATCTTTCCGTTCCTGGTACAGATCTTCAAGCGTGGCCCGAGGCCCCTTCGCAAGTTCCGTGGCGCGCTGGCGGTCTATGCGTCGGCTGGCCACTTCTTTCGCGATCGATTCATCCGCGACCACAACGAACGGGTCGCCCGCGTTGGGAATGCCATTTAATCCAACGACTTCGACTGGCGTTGAAGGACCTGCCTCCTGAACCTTTTTCCCCTGGTCATCAAGGAGGGCCCGGACCTTTCCATATTGGGCACCCGAAACGAAAATATCCCCAACCCGTAAGGTCCCATCCTGAACCAGCACCGTGGCCACGCCGCCCCATCCCCGATCCACTTTTGCCTCAATGACTGTTCCAGACATCGGCCCATCCGGGCTGGCGGTGAGCTCCATCACATCTGCCTGAAGGAGAATCATCTCCAGCAGGTTCTCCAGCCCCGTCTTTCGAAGCGCAGAGACCTGCGCGTAAATTGTCTTGCCACCCCATTCCTCCGGAACGAGATCAAACTCCGAGAGGGCCTGCCTGATTCGATCTGGGTTCGCATCGGGTTTGTCAATTTTATTGATTGCAACAATCACCGGGACATTGGCGGCTTTGGCGTGGTTGATGGCCTCCACCGTCTGTGGCATGACGCCATCATCGGCGGCCACGACCAGGACGACCAGGTCAGTGACCTTGGCGCCACGGGACCGCATTGCCGTGAAGGCCTCATGCCCCGGGGTATCTAAAAAGGTCACCTGCTTCTCTCCCACAGAAACCCGATAGGCCCCAATATGCTGGGTAATTCCCCCCGCCTCCCCCTCGGTCACACGGGTCTTCCGAATGGCATCCAACAGCGAGGTCTTTCCATGATCGACGTGGCCCATGATGGTAATGACGGGAGGACGGGGCAACATGGGGCCGGACGTCTCGTCCTGGCCTTCTTTTAAAATCTCATCTTCACTCATTGTGGCAGATTCCACCTTCACCCCATACTCCTCCGCAAGAAGCGTTGCCTCCACCAGACTGATCGGCTGATTGATGCCAACGATCAGCCCCATCTCCATCAATTTTCCGATAATCACAGGGACTTTCTGGCCCACTAACTCTGAAAACTCCTTGACGGTGAGTCCTTCGTGAAGCTTGATGACCTTCCGGCGGGGATGCGTGATTGAAAGCGCCCCACTCTGATCCCGGTGAAGCGGCCCTTTACGATCCTTCCGATGAACCGGCTTGAAATCCTGCCATTTACGAGTTTCCTGGGGGGCCACAGGGACCTCTACGGTGACTGTGTTTTCCGTGGCCGCCGCCGTGGGCTCCGGACTGATGAGCGGGGCATCCGCCTCTGCCTCTTCCACAATGGTGGCATCCCAACGGGTTGGTTTTTGCTTTTTCAACTTATCTGTGGGCCGTCCTGGCGCGCTTCGATCGTCCTTCCGAGCGTCACGCCCTCCCTTTTTCTTCTCTGCCTTTTTCCCCGCATCCTCACCGGGAGAGACTGCGGGAGAGACACCGGGAGAGACAGGGAGAGAGGCCGCGAGAGATCCTGACGGTGCCGTCTTGTCGCCTTCTTTCGTGGCCAGGGCTTCTGCGTCCCCTGCAGCGCCCGCAGGGGACAAGGCGGCCAGCATGTCCACGGGTAGGGACGGCAGGGGAAGATCCATGACAGGAGGAAGCAAAGGGGAAGTCTCACCACTTATTTCTAATGTTTCCTGTGGCGGGGAGGGGATCACCTCCGGTTTCTTTTTCACCAAAACGCGCAGTTTCTTCTCTGCCGCCGGTGGGGGCAGGGGGGCAACCGGACTGACCTTCGGGGTGGGGGCAGCAACGGTGGTTCTCTGTCCCTCCCCCTTGGCTCCCTTTTTCAGTTTCAGGATTCGCTGAATATGCTCTTCAGACACCGTGCTCATATGGTTCGTGACACCCGCGCCGATCTGTATGAGAAGGGGGGTTAACTCCTTGCTGGAAATCCCCATCTGTTTGGCCAGCTCAAAAACTCTCATGGTTCTGCCAACTTTCCTTCAGTCTGTTGAAAGGGTTGCGATCTCCGCCGGGGCCAATGACCCCGCTCGAACGCCTTACGGACTGATTGGGTCCGCTGTGGTTCCCTCTCCCTGGGGATTCAAGGCTTCTGGCTCGGCAGCCGGCTCCCGCAACCGTTCCGCCTGCTGCGCCTGGGC
>CAYRGU010000068.1:0-9186 GCA_964423845.1 uncultured Nitrospirota bacterium | reverse complement strand
AAGGGCACCTCTAAAAATCTACTGCGCGGCCCGATTGCTGCGTTGCGCGGTACTCGTAATCCTCATGTACAAACACGTACACTGCGGTTCCTGCGTTCCGTGCGCCTTGCAATCAGACCGCTCGCTACGGTTTTTAGAGGTACCCTAAACAACCTGTCAGTACGTCTAAAACTTGACGAAACTCTGGCTAATGAGCTGAAAATGTCTGATACACAAAATTAGAGTGATGTGTTCTTGACAGTCTATGACAAAGTCGCTACCATCCGCAGGTCATCGTCGCTTCACTTGTGTATGCGTTGATATTCCTATCCTCAATGAGGGAATGGACTTCCAACCCCTCACCGATTAAAAGATGAGCACTCTGGGAGACGATAGCCCCACAAAGAAAAGCCTCGCGCGGGTCAAACCTTTTGTTGAGCCACTCATCGGACGGAGCCCGTTGATGATAGACATCGCCGAGCTCATTGAGAAAGTCGCCGACACCAACAGCACCATCTTCATTGAGGGAGAAAGCGGGACCGGCAAGGAGGTTGTCGCCAGAACACTGCACTATAAAAGCCTCCGGAGAGATAAGCCGTTTATTCCCATTAACTGTGGCGCGATTCCGGAGGCCCTTCTGGAGAGTGAGCTGTTCGGCCATGAAAAGGGGGCCTTTACGGGGGCAATCTGCACAAGGGTTGGACGCTTTGAGCTGGCCCATGGCGGGACGATCTTCCTGGATGAAATCGCGGAGATGCCTTACCCGCTTCAAGTCAAGCTGCTTCGGGTCATTCAGGAGCGAGAATTTGAACGGGTTGGCGGGACAAAATCCATTCAGGTTGACGTTCGTATCATCGCGGCCTCCAATCAGGATATGGAGCAGGCCGTTGCGGAGAAAACATTCAGAAAAGACCTCTACTTCCGATTGAATGTTATCCCCATCCACCTCCCCCCCCTTCGAGACCGGCAGGAGGATATCCTCCCCATTGCCCATTATTTTATCCAGAAATTCAACCTGAAAAACCAGACGGACGTGAAGGGTTTCTCTCCCAGCGCGGCAAAGATTCTCATGGACTACGACTGGCCGGGAAATATCCGGGAGTTGGAGAATCTCATTGAGCGCGTTCTGACACTGAACCCCCAAGGGATCGTTTCAGAGTCAGCGATTCCTGACAAACTCAAACGGTCCCGAGCGGCCCCTCCCCTGTCCCAGTTTATCTTTCCTGAAGAAGGCGTCCGTTTTTCCGAATTGGTTTCAGAATTCGAAAAACAACTCATTCAGCATGCCTTAATCAAGGCAAATGGGGTAAAAAACAAAGCGGCTCGCTTATTAAATTTGAAAAGGACAACCCTTGTCGAGAAATTAAAACGGCAACCCTCACCCTCCCCCCCCGACGCCGACACACGGGAATAGATGACACAGTTTCGTCAATAAGATGACGATGTCATCCGTACAGGACGACGGAGAAGCCCCCTGCTACCACAACAAATCGCCCCTGAAGCGCCTCCGAAGACCCTTTTGCTATTTGCTGTAGCAAACGAGCCAGTAATTGTTGAATTTAAATGCTCTCTGAAGTTTTGAGTGGGTATCGCATTTTAAATCCTCCCCTTGGCAAGGGGAGGTTAGGAGGGGTTTATCGCCGAGGGATTCAACTGATAACCTCCCCTACCCCTCCTTGAAGTAAAGGAGGGGATTTACCCACTTGAAGCGTAAAGGAACCAATTTGACATGGTTTCCCGGTGGAAACGTTCGGGAATGGCATCTTTTATTTGTGCGACAGGCCCTTGGCAGGTTGTCTAAAATAAAAACCGGTATATCTCTTGCATAATAAGCACGGTACTATGGGCATAACCTATCTGTTTCTGGCAATGAAGTGGAACATTCTTGCGGTGATAGGGATCGGTTTGTTCATGACCACTGTGGGGAGTCCTGTTGCGGAAGCGGAAGATCTGGATCTTCCTGTCTTTCCAAAGGATTATGCAGATGAATTCGTGATGGGGGAAAACCCCTTCATAGAGGTCATGGCGGCTTACAATAATCGCAACTATGCGAAATCTCTGGAGGAATTGGAAATATTGCTGCCGGATCTTCCCCCCGGGGGGCCTTCTTCTGAAACCGCCGCGTTTCTGTCAGGAGATCTTCATTTCAAGTTGGGCGCGGGAGGCGATAAGCCGCATCTTCGTCAATCCATTGTGGCATTTCAGCGAGCCATTCAGTCCTTTCCGCAATCAGACAATGCGGTTCGGGGGTTCTTACGGCTTGGACTGGTGAACACCCGTCTCAAGCTCTATCCCGAAGCGATGGCAAGCTATCATCGAATTTTAAGCTATCATCCGAAAAGTGTTTACGCGGGACTGGCCCAAATAGAAATTGCCACGCTTCTTCAAATTCAGGGGAAGTTGGCCGATGCAGAGGCGGCCTACAAAAAAGCCGCCACCTACAAGCTGTCTCCGTCTCAATCAAACGCCCTGCTGATGGGGCAGGGCGATGTGAGATACCGGATGCAAGCCTTTGAGGACGCTTACAAAAGCTACAGCCAGGCCCTCAAGAATCGATCCACCCAGCGCGAAGGGGCGAGGCTATGGGGAGGCGCGGCGCAATCCCTTTTTCAGTACGGAGATGCCTCTTACCAGACCCGGCATTATCCAGAGGCCAGAGAGGCCTTTCTGCTCTTCTTCAATCTTTATGGCTCCGATCCTTTGGCGCCTGTGGCATTCACGTTGGCGGGCGAGGCCTTACGTCACGAGGGGAAGGAGAAAGACGCCCAGAAAGTTTATAACCTTGTCAAAACCGTGGATAAAAATAGCCCTGGGGCACAGATGGCGCGGTTACTGACAATGGTTGGAGAGATGATGGTGGACGAATGCCACGCCGTAAGCCCGAAGGGGGCCGCGACAAAAAAACCGCAAGCCCCAGTCCATTGCCTGACCGAGGGAGAGGAAGAGACCGCCAGGCAGGAAAAGTCGTTATCAGAGATTGCCAATCAGGCGCGCACGGTGATCAAAAACCAGATCAAGGGACAGTCGCCCTCCTTCATGATGAGTGAAATCCTGCTCGAGGCGGCAAATATCCACCGTCGGCGTGGCGCCTACGAACCCGCCCTGGAGATACAAAGTAAACTGCTCAACCTGCTGCCAAAAGAGACCACGCCTTTCCAAAATAAACTTATCTCCGCCATGGGAGAGACCATATCCAGCGCAGTTCAGGAAGCGGCAATCCTCCAGGATCATCTAAAGGTTGTGAAACTCTTTTACACCTATCCCGCAGCGTTTACGCCAAAGATGCTCACCGGGGAAATCGGAATGGTTGTGGCAAACAGCCTGACAAAGATTGGACTTCTGCCCACCGCCATTGAGCTCTACGAGCCGGTTTCCGTGAGTGTGGCGAACCCCTTTGCCCAGGAGGCCCTCATCCAGCTTGCGCGCGTTCTGATTCGTCAGGGAGATTATCTTCGGGCCAAGGACAAACTAAAACAGTTTTTATCGCGGTATCCCAAAAGCGCCCGGGTTCCAGAGGTTCGCGCAACCCTGGGAGAGACGTTCGAACAGTTGGGAGAGAAAGAGACGGCCATCCTTGAATATCAGTCCTGGCTAAAACAATACCCACGGCACCCCTACAAAAGATCTGTCGCGATGAGACTTGCAAAACACTACCAGAACAAAGGAGAATTCAAAAAGGAGGTCGACCTCTATCGTCAACTGATGCGCGAGTCTCCCCAGGAGACCTCTTTATTGGCCATGAACACTGCGGAAGCCTACTATCGGTTAAAGGACTACAGGAAAGCCATTGAGTTTTACGAGGGGGCACTAAAGTCTGGCGCCACGGGAAGCGAGGCGGATTGGGCCCAACTCCAGCTCGCAAACAGCTTCAAGGCATTGGGAAGACGGGATGAAGGAAAGGTCGTCTATACACGATTAGAACAGCAGACGGGCAGCGTGTTAATGAAACACCTTGCCTCCGAGAAGATCCGGGAACGAGAGTAGGAGATCGGGGTGTAATGAGGGGACGACGTAAGACCCTTCGCAGAGGAGACTGGGATGGAAATGCAGGAGAAAGACAAGGCGCTTCTTCAGGAGGCATTCAGTCGTTTTAATTCCACCTCCCTTGATTTGGAGCGATGCTACCGACTTTTAGAGAGTCAGGTACGCCAACTCAATGGCGAACTCGACGAAAAGAACCGCCTGTTAAAATCCACCACGGAAGAAAAAGAGGCCTTCCGCGAACAGGCAGAGAGAAATCTTCGCCTGGTGGCCGTTGGAGAAATGGCGGCAAAAATGGCCCATGAGTTAAGGAATCCGCTGGGAAGCGTCGAACTTTTCGCGTCGCTTCTTAAAAAGTGCCTCGTCTATGATCCCGAAAAGGTAAGATGGGCAGAGCATATTTCAACGGCAGTGTCCGCCATGGATTATGCCCTGTCGAATCTTCTGCTTTTTACGGGCAAACCGACCCCTCATTACCGTCCCATTGATCTTAAAGTCATTGTCGAAGACTCCCGCCTTTTCGCAATGCACCTGATCAGCCAAAATAAAATTCAGTTTTCTCAAGAGATTTTGGCCCCTTCCCAACCTTTTATCAGCGATGAAGATCTGTTGCGTCAAATTCTTTTAAACCTGTTTTTTAACGCCGTGGATGCCATGCCAGCCGGTGGGGTGTTACGGGTGGCGGTAAAGCCCTGTCTCATGCCGGGAGAAGGGCCGCCGAATCGAGAGGGGATCATGATTTCCGTGGTCGATACCGGGTGCGGGATTCGGCCGGAGATTCTGGAGAGGATTTTTGATCCTTTCTTTACCACAAAAGACCGAGGTGCCGGGCTTGGACTTGCGATTGTCAACAACGCAGCGCAGGCATTGGAAGGGGTTCTCCGCGTTAAAAGTGAACCCGGCCATGGAACCGAAATGATCTTGATGATTCCATCAGGCCAACAGGCGGCTGCAGGGTGGAGTCAAGAACAGTGAAGATTCAACCTAAATATCCAGCGCTCATTGTGGACGATGACCCTTCAATGCGAGTCGCCATAGAGGAATCGTTATGGCAAACCGGCATCTCGGTCCTTTCGGCCTCAAGTGGGGAAGAGGCTTTGGCGATCTGTCAAAACAAACCGGTGGGCGTGGTCATTACAGACATGAAGATGCCCGGGATGAGCGGGCTTGAATTGTTTAAGGAAATCAAACGGCTCAAACTCCCCATCCCGGTGATTATTATGTCTGCCTTTGGAACCATTCAAGTTGCTGTGGATGCCGTTAAGATGGGTGTTTTCGACTATCTGGTGAAGCCTTTTTCTCAAGAAACCCTCTGTGGGGCCATTCAAAAGGCCCTCTCTACGGGAGAGGCGGGTGAAAAACCAGCAGGGGCTCCTGCCGGAAAAACCTTCTTAACCCAGGACCCCGCCATGCTGAAAACACTCAAAATGGCGGAAGTGGTCGCGGCCAGCGACGCCTCGATCCTGATCCAGGGGGAGAGCGGAACAGGGAAGGAATTGGTGGCCCGTTTCATTTTCACGCATAGCCCGCGTGCCCACCGGCCATTCATCGCCATCAATTGCGCTGCGGTTCCGGAAAACTTGTTGGAGAGTGAGCTGTTCGGATATGAAAAGGGGGCCTTCACCGGGGCCGTGACAAAAAAGCCGGGACGATTTGAATTGGCGAACAGTGGCACAATCCTGCTGGATGAGGTGAGTGAAATGCCCATTCTGCTCCAGGCCAAGCTGCTTCGAGTCCTTCAGGAACGGGAGCTTTATGTCTTGGGGGGCAAGGCCCCTGTCCTGCTCGACATTCGTGTCATCGCAACCACAAACCGTCCTTTGTGGGGAGAGGTCGAGGCGGGCCGCTTCCGAGAAGATCTTTATTACCGCCTGAATGTTTTCCCGATACACCTCCCGCCGTTGCGGGACAGAATTTCTGACATTCCATTGCTTGTTGCCCATTTTATCGCAAAGGGGGCGGTCAGAAACCAAAAAGAGGTGACGTCAATCAGCAAGGAAGCGATCTTACGTCTCATGGGGCAGGAATGGCGTGGCAATGTGAGGCAACTTGAAAATGTGGTTGAACGGGCGGTATTGTTAGCGGGAGGGGGACCGATTGGAGAGGAGCACCTTCTCTTTGAAGGGGGGATGCCGGGCAGGGCAATCGCGCCGGTCCAGCATCATGCCGCACCCCCTGCAGGCGGAACCACATTGTGGGAGGCCGAGCGGAAGTTGATTTTAGAAACCCTTGAACAGGTCGGTGGGAACCGCACCCACGCCGCCCGGGGACTGGGAATCAGCATCCGGACGCTGCGAAACAAGTTAAGGGAATATCGTGAGCTCAACCCATCCCTCTTCCCGTCCAGTCTGGTCGAGGAAGAAGAGGGGAACGAAGAGAAGAAAAACCTCGTTGAAAAGCGGAGTGATCCGGCGAGGATTCAACCGATGGAGGGGAGAAGTGTTCGTACAGCTACTTAATCAGGCCTATCACAAAACAATTGGCCTCCTCGAGAGGGCGTTAGATATTCGGAGCGAACAACATCGCTCCACAACCGCCAATATCGCCAACCAGGACACCCCGATGTATAAGGCCACCGAGGTCAATTTCAAGGCAGCGATAAGAGATGCCTCTGGTCGTTCCATGTCCGGCCCCATGGCAGTGACAAACCCAATGCATTTCCCCTCGACGGCGGCACTCGGTCGAACAAACGTAAAACATCTCCCGGGGGAAAGCGTGGCTTCCACGACACCCTCTTACATTGTGGAATCCAAAAATAAATCGGTTCGATTAGATGGCAATAATGTCAGGGCGGAGCAGGAAATGGCCAAGCTGGCTGAAAATACCCTGATGTACAATGCGACCGTTCAGATCGTTGGCGGGAAACTTGCCTCCCTGAAAAATACCATCAGGGATCTAAGATAAGGAGAGAGACTCATGAACATCGAAGATGCCCTTGCCATTTCCGCTTCGGGCATGTCCGCGCAGGCGGCACGTCTCAACGTGATTTCGATCAACCTGGCGAATGTCGAGTCAACCCGAACGGCGGAGGGCGGCCCGTATCGTCGGAAGGATGTCATCTTTAACGCGGCCCCCCTCAAGGGATCTTTTCAGGAGGCCCTGGCCGGGGGTGGAAATGCCTCGCCACAAGGGGTTGAAGTCTCCCAGATTATCGAGGACCAACGCCCTTTAAAACAAGTCCTGGACCCGGATCACCCCGATGCCGATGCACAGGGGTATGTTTCCTATCCGAATGTCAACCCGTTGGAAGAGATGGTCAATATGGTCACCGCCCTTCGATCGTATGAGGCCAACGTCACCGCGTTTAACACAACCAAGAGTATGGCGCTAAAAACACTGGAAATTGGAAGGTAGCTAACAGGGTCCTCTGCGTTAAGAGGCCACACATAAGGAGCACCATTGCCATGGAAATAAAATCCATTGGCCCCCAGGGAGGGGGAGAAAAATTACAAGGCGCAATCGGAGGATCTTCTCCAATCGAGAAATCCTTCATGGACACCCTGAACGATTCCATTCGCCAGGTCAATGACGCCCAGACCGTGGCGGATCAATCCGTTCAAGCGCTCGTCTCGGGGGGACAGCAGGATCTCCACCAAACGATGATCGCCCTGGAAAAGGCGAATGTCTCGTTTCAGCTCATGATGTCCGTACGAAATAAAATTGTCTCCGCCTATGAAGAAGTCAGCAGAATGCAGGTCTAACCCCCTGCCTGTTGAGCGATGCCCTTTCTTCTTCCCTTGCTTTTTGATATAAAGTGCGTAGCGTACGACATGAAAAAGTGATGAAAGAAACCTCCCCCACAACTTAAGAGAAGATGGCCGATCTTCTACAACAATTCAATCAAAATCTCGGGGCGATGAGCTTTGGGAAGAAGCTTGGGATGCTGCTGACCCTGGCGGGCGTCGTTGCGGCCACAGTCGTTCTCTGGCTTTGGGCACAAAAACCCGACTTCCAGGTGCTCTATGCAAACCTCACCCCGGATGACGCCGGGGTGGTCATCGATAAACTCAAAGAGGCCCGTATTCCTTACGAAGTCTCCGCCGGAGGGACCGCCATCCTGGTGCCGGGGCATCAGGTTCACGAGGTCAGGATGCAACTTGCCAGTCAGGGCCTCCCCCAGGGGGGCGGTGTTGGGTTTGAAGTGTTTGATCGCACCTCCATTGGGACCACCGAGTTTGTTCAAAAGTTAAATTATCGGCGGGCGTTGCAGGGGGAATTGTCACGAACCATCAGCCAGCTATCGGGTGTCAGTAAGGCCCGGGTCCATCTGTCGATCCCAGAAAAATCGGTTTTCGCGTCGCGTCAGGAATCCGCACGGGCCTCCGTGGTCATCAGCCTGAAGGCCGGGCGCAAACTCGCCGAGAATGAAGTTCAGGGAATCGTTCATCTGGTGGCAAGCAGTGTCGAGGGGTTGGATCCCCAGATGGTCACCATCGTAGACAATACCGGCAGGATGCTCTCCAAGCGGCCAGACTCCGCACAAGACGCCCAAATGGATTATCAGGTCAAGGTGGAGAAAGATATTGAAATCAAGATCCAGACCATGCTGGAAAAGGTCGTGGGATCGAACAAAGCCGCTGTCAGGGTTACCGCCGTGATTGACAACCGTAAAGTTGAGCTGACCGAAGAGAAATTTGATCCTGAAACCCAGGTCATCCGTTCCGAGCAGCGCTCGCAGGATCAAACAACAAGCTCTAACCAATCTGCAGGCGGGGCCCCAGGGGTCCTTTCAAACGTTCCTCCCGGTCCACAACCAGCAGGACCGCAATCAACGAGCAGCAGTTCAAGTAATAAAAAGGGAGATACCGTCAATTATGATATCAATAAAAGTATCAGCCATGTCGTAGAACCCACGGGAATAATCAAAAAGCTGTCGGTCGCCGCACTGGTCGATGGAACGTATGAGTCTGCGACAGATCCGCAGGGGGCCGTCACGAGAAAGTATGTCCCGAGAAACGAAGAAGAAATGAAAAAACTCGAAGAACTCGTTAAAAAAACGATGGGGTTTTCAGCGGAGCGGAGCGACCAGTTGGAAGTGGTCAACGTTGCCTTTGATGCGGGTGCCTTCGAGGAGCCGGATATTCCGGTTCCACTCTCCGCACAGGTGGCTGAATTCTTTAAGACAAACTGGGCTTCCATGTTCCGGTATTCGTTTGGCTTACTCCTCGCTTTAATCGTCTTCCTCTTCGTCATCCGGCCCATTATCAAGGCCCTGGTCACCCCGCC
>CAYRGU010000067.1:0-3608 GCA_964423845.1 uncultured Nitrospirota bacterium | reverse complement strand
GCATAGGTGACCAGGAATTTCTCTCCTCCCATCTCCGCAAACATCTCGGACAAGAGCCGTGCGTCGCCACGGTTGTCCTCCACAAGGAGGATCCGTAAGGGAGTTATTATCTGTGCGAGTTCTTCTTTCATCTTCTTTGTTTTAACCCAGATTACGCATTAGGGGAATAAAGTTCATTTGAATTTAAATCCCCTCCTTCACAAGGAGGGGCAGGGGAGGTGAGTGTTGTTCTACTGAATGCCGCTGAATAACCCCTCCTAACCTCCCCTTGGCAAGGGGAGGATTTAAGCCCCCCTATTTCCCCTATTGCGTCATCCGGGTTTAACCCTTTGCTTTAATTTGGGGGAAGCTTAACAACTAAAAACCAGAAATGCTCAAGAGACCGGATCGTCGCATTGAATTGGTCGAGGCTGACCGGTTTTGTAATATAACAGTTGGCATGCAGATTGTAGGCCTTTAAAATGTCGTAATCGGCACTCGATGTGGTGAGGACCACCACGGGAATCCGTCTTAAGTCGGGATCTTCTTTAATCTCCTCCAGGACCTCAAGCCCCCCTTTTTTAGGGAGGTTGATGTCGAGCAAAATGATATCCGGACGAGGGCTTTCTGTATATTTCCCCTTTTTGCGTAAAAAGGAGATCGCCTCTTCGCCGTCTCCGACCACAGACAGCTTATTGGCGATTTTTGCCTCCTTGAGACTCTCCTGGGTGAGGCGCACATCGCCAGGGTTGTCTTCCACCAAAAGAATCTCAATACTGGTATAGCCGTGTATCATCACTTTCTCTCCTGTTTATGATAGGTGCTTGTGTGATTAGACCTTCCGTCTCTCGGGAAGCCTTACCATGGTGAACCAAAACTCGTCAAAGGTTTTCACCACCTTGATAAACTGGGCGATGTCGACCGGTTTGGTGATATAGGAGTTGGCGCGATGGGTATAGGCCGAGGACACATCTTCATCCTGTTCGGAGGTGGTTAAAACAATCACGGGAATCCGCCTTAAGTCAGGGTCGCTCTTGATTTCTGCCAACACCTCGTGGCCAGTTTTTCTCGGCAGGTTCAAATCGAGGAGAATGATGTCGGGCGGATAGGCGTTTGTATAGGGAGCCTCTCTCCTTAGATAGGCCATCGCCTCCACCCCGTCCCCCACCACAACCAGATTATGCCAGATTTTCCCTTCCCTTAGGGCCTCCTTCGTTAAACGGACGTCGGCGGGGCTGTCTTCCACCAATAAAATTTCAAATGAGCGGGATGTGCTTTCTTCCATCAAGAACCTCTCTAAAGCGTGAGCACCGGTATCGTAAAGTGAAAAATACTCCCCTCTCCCAGGTTGGAGGTAACCCAGATGCGCCCGCCATGTCGCTCCACGATCTTCTTGCAGACGGCAAGGCCCAGGCCGGTGCCGGGATAGGTCTCGCTACTATGAAGGCGGCGGAATACGGCAAAGATTTGATCGAAATATTTCGGGTCGATGCCGATGCCGTTATCTTTTACCGAGAAATGCCACACCTCGGTCTGGCCAGAATTGGGATTTTTCATCTTATCCGCCCAGATATGGATTTTGGGAGGAGATACTTTCGTAAACTTTACGGCGTTCTCAATGAGGTTTTGAAATAACGAGACCAATTGCACGGCGTCGGCTGAAACGGTGGGAAGGAGGCCGTATGTGACGACGGCGCCAGTTCTGGCCGTCAGTGCCGTCAAATTATCAAGCGTCTTCGCAATCACGATGTTGCAGTCGGTAGCGGCTAAAGCCCCTGTTTTTGTTCCAACCCGTGAATAGGCCAGAAGCCCATCAATCAGCGCCTGCATCCGTTCCGCTCCCGAAACCGCGTAGGCAATAAACTCGTCGGCATCGGTGTCGAGCCTTCCCTTATACCTCTTGGCAAGAAGCGAGAGAAAACCCTGGATGGTGCGAAGCGGCTCCCTTAAATCGTGTGAGGCTAAAGAGGCAAAGAGCGAAAGCTCGGCATTGGAACGGGTCAGCTCTCTTTCCCTTATCTCCGACTCCACGGCCTCTTTTTGTGCGGTAATATCCCGAATAAAGCCAGCAAAGCGTGGGGGAGAGGAGTCTGGAATCTGTATAACGAAGAGCTCAATGGGGAATTCCTTCCCGTTGGCGTGCATGGCGGTGATCTCGATCCGTTTGCCCAGGATCGGACCGATCCCCGTGGCCAGATAGTGTTGAAGGCCGGCTCGGTGCGCCTCGCGCAGGGTGGGGGGAATGATCAGATCGGCCATCTGTTTGCCGATCACCTCACCTCGGGTGTAACCAAAAGTCGTTTCCGCAGCAGCGTTAAACTCGATCACCCTCCCCTCATGGTCCATGCCGACCACGCAATCCAGCGCGGCTTCCATCACCGCACGGTTCTGCTGCTCGCTGACGCGAGTGGCCTCGCTGACGCGAGTGGCCTCGCTGACGCTATGTAGTTCCCAGTTGACCATCTGTGCCAGTTTTAAAAGCAATCCCTTCTGCCGTGAGGTGAGCTTCTTTAAGGAGGGATCCATCACAGAGACCATGCCGATGATAGAGCCGCTTTGCGTTAGGATCGGCGCGGCCGCAAAAAAACGGATATGGGGCGGTGGCCCGGCCACATACGGGGCGTCCTTGAAGCGCTCATCGGAGGCCATATCGGGAATGACGGTCACCGCTTCTCCGGAAAGGACCTCTCTGGGAAGCTCTGCAATCGTAAGACCGATCTTTGACTTTAATAAAATCCGATTTTTGTCAACGAAGCCAACCGCCGCCATGGCCGTATCGCAGATGTCCCGCGCCAGATCTGCGATCGGATTCATCTAATCCTCCGGGGTGGCTATCAGAAGCGCCTGAATAATTTCGTCATCTGGAGAGGACATTACGACCTTTCAAAAAACGATTTTCAGAGGTGGTTTAACCCAGATTACGCAATAGGGGAATAAAGTTCCTTTGAATTTAAATCCCCTCCTTCACAAGGAGGGGTAGGGGAGGTGAGTGTTGTTCTACTGAATGCCCCTGAATAACCCCTCCTAACCTCCCCTTGCCAAGGGGAGGATTTAAGATACGATACCCCCCTATTTCCCCTGATGCGTAATCTGGGTTTAAAGTGTCTTCCCTTTCCCCTCGATAGCTGGGAGCGTGAAATAAAAGATGGCCCCTTTGCCTGCTTCCGACTCCGCTAAAAACAACACGCTTTATGCGGTTGGCTCCAATACTTTGTTGGGTGTAATTTGCTCGAAAGAAAAGTGGGGTATCTCCGCGCGATCATGCGCATGCTCCATGGTAATCGCAACAATGTTTCCCCCACTGTCCATATCGAGTAAGGTATTTTCATCCAAATCCTTCGTGTCCGTAATTGTTGCCGTACGGAATTCAATGTACAGTGTATCCGTGTATTGAAAGTATTTTATTTTCATGGCGTAAATGATCTGTCAAAAAAGGCGTTGTGAACAGTCTGGCCATCAGAAAGCAGGACGACTCGAAGATATTTTCCATCTGCCTCGGCAATGGAGGCCCACCGCCGAATGCGTCCGTCTTGTTGTACGACCTCCCTTATTGGATAAGCAACCGCCTGTTGAATCCAGTCCATACGGATATTCACTCGGTCTGGGCGCTGACGCATTGCAAAAAAATA
>CAYRGU010000066.1:0-5354 GCA_964423845.1 uncultured Nitrospirota bacterium | reverse complement strand
TAAAAGATTCAGGGCCTGGAGGGTCTCGTGACTTGCCTGCCCACTCTCGTGAGGGTGAAGCCCAACGGTAGCCCAGAGGAAAGGATGCTGCTCCGCGAGCGCAACGGCTTTCTGGCTCGAGGGGAGGTCCGTCCCGATGATTAGCATCTGACTGACCCCGGCGGCCTTTGCCCGCTGGAGGACACTATCCCGGTCCGCATCAAATTCAGGCCCCGCGATATGATTGTGGGTGTCAATGAACAAGCAGGTTCCTCTCTAACGAGGCGCGGCAAGTGACCCGGCTGTCCTGGTTATCGTCCGATTTCAGCAAGGGGAGCTTCTGTAATTTGGAGGGTGCCATGGGGATTAAGAGAGAACTATAGTCGAGGCGGCTCCTTTTAGGAGGATGATCTTAATGAAATGGCAATCAAAGCAGCGACAACATATACCGTAAAAAGATTCGTGTCAATAGAATCAAGAGCCATGTTCTGGGGCCGGTAGGAGGTTGTTGAAAAACCTGCTATCGCGTTGCAATTTGGACCTTCCTTGATTATGATCAACCCCTTTGAAGGGGAATATGAAAGGCTATTTCATCACGCTTGAAGGAATCGAAGGATCTGGAAAAACCAGTCAGATTGCCCGTTTAAGTCATCGTTTGAATGCCCGTGGCCATTTGGTTCTGGTGACGCGTGAGCCGGGGGGGACGCGTATCGGCGATCAGATTCGCGCGCTGATTTTGAACACGCAAAACCAGGAGATGGATCCGAGAGCGGAGCTTCTTTTGTATCTTGCCAGCCGGGCGCAGCATGTTCGACAGGTGATTGCGCCGGCATTGGCCGCGGGACGGGTTGTCCTGTGTGATCGTTTTTCCGATGCCACGTTGGCCTACCAGGGAGATGGACGGGGACTATCAGGAGCGATGTTGGGGGAGATGAGCCGTTTTGCCTGTGGGGGGCGCGACCCCCGCGAGGGGCGCGACCCCTGCGAGGGGCTGGTGCCCAACTTAACGCTGCTGCTTGATTTAGACGTGAAAACAGGACTGGCGCGGGCGCGGGCGCGGGGAGGCGCGGATCGTTTGGAGCAAGAGGACGCCTCGTTTCACGAAAAGGTCCGGCAGGGCTATCTTCGGCTGGCTCATGAAAATCCGGCCCGGATTCGTGTGATTGATGCAGAGAGAGAAATTGATGTGGTTGCGAGGCAAATAGGGAAGGTGGTCGATGCCTTTCTTCCGTGAAATGATCGGGCAGGCCCGTCCCATCTCAATGTTGCAGGTGATTCTCAAACGGGATGAAATCCCGCAGTCCCTCTTGTTTGTGGGGGAGGCGGGGATTGGAAAAAGGACGACCGCAGCGCTCTTTGCGCAGACCCTGTTTTGCAAGGCGCGGGGGATGCCAAAAGGCGTGGCAGGCCCCATAGAACCCCGCGAGGGTCGCGGACCCTACGAGGGTTGCGAACCCTGCGAGGGTTGTGAACCCTGCCAGCGTTGCCTGGCTTGTCAGAAAATGCAAAGCGGAAATCACCCCGACTTTTACGTGATTGCACCGGAGCCGGAAGAGAGCGAAATTAAAATCGATCGGATTCGTCATCTCCAGGAAGAGATCATCTTCAGTCCGATCGATGGAGAAAAAAAGGTGATTCTGATTGACGGGGAATTGAATCTGGCGGCGGCCAATAGTCTTTTAAAAACGCTGGAGGAGCCGCCCCCCTACGCCATCATGATCTTGATTGCCACAAGCGCGGAGGCGTTGCCACCCACGATTCTCTCGCGTTGCCAGAAGATTGTCTTCCACGCCCTGGGCCCAACCCACCTGGAGGCCCTTTTGATGGAGAAGAAAGGGTGGACCTCTTCCGAGGCGCGGCGGGTGGTGGTTCTGACGGGGGGCAATCTGGGGCAGGCCCTCCTGCTGGATCTTCCGACGGCCATTGAAAAAGAAGAAACGTTACATGCCATGGTCTCCGATCGCACGTTGTCGCATTATGAGGCAATTTTTGAGGTGGCGGCTCAATTCTCGCGTGGGGAAGAGACCCTGAATGTTGCCCTGTACTACCTTCTTCTCTGGTTTAGAGATGTTTTGGTTTTTCAGTCGATTAAAAATCCCGAATACCTGCTTCCCTCCTGGCTGCTCAATCCCGACAGATTTAGAGAAATCCAGGCCTGGGCGCATCGGATGAGTCCCCATCAGGTCGAACGGGTGATTGCCTATCTTCAGGAGATTCAACGGGGGGAGGCGCGTAATATCAATCGACAGCTTGCCCTGGAGGCGCTCTTTATTCAGTTGAGAGAAGGCGTGGCTGTGTCGGAGTCGGCATTGTGAATAAGGCGAAAATAAAATGAGTCAGCATGAGGAAATGAAGCGCTTCTATATTACCACCCCGATTTATTATGTGAACGACACCCCGCACATCGGACATGCCTATACCACGGTCGTGGCCGATTTCCTGGCCCGCTATCATCGTCTGCTGGGTCAGGAGGTTTTTTTCCTCACTGGCGCCGATGAGCATGGCCAGAAGGTTCAACAGGCGGCGGCCAAACGGGGTGTTTCCCCCCAGCAGCATGCCGATGAGTGGGTGATTCATTTCAAAAATCTCTGGAGACGGTTGGGGATTTCAAATGACGATTTTGTGAGGACCACCGAAGCGCGGCATCAAAGAGTGGTCCAGGCCGTTTTACAAACCCTTTGGGATAAGAAAGAGATCTATCTGGGGGCCTATGAAGGGTGGTATTGCCTGCCGGATGAACGCTTCTGGACAGAGAAAGAGCTTGTGGGGGGGAAATGTCCCGATTGCGGGCGAGCTGTGGAGCCGCTACAGGAGCGAAATTATTTTTTTAAGATGGGCCAGTATCAAGATCACCTTCGTCGCCATATTGCTGAAAATCGATCGTTTATCCAGCCGGAGAGCCGTCGGAACGAGATTTTGGGGTTTCTGGACAAGCCCCTTTCAGACCTGTGTATCTCGCGCCCCAAAAGCCGCCTGTCCTGGGGGATTCCCCTCCCGTTTGATCTTGACTATGTCACGTACGTTTGGTTGGACGCGCTGGTGAACTATATCTCCATCCCCCGTTATGGCATGGACGACGGTTATTTTAAAAAGTGGTGGCCAGTCGATATTCACCTGGTTGGAAAAGATATTCTCACCACCCATGCCGTCTATTGGTCCACGCTGCTGATGGCGTTGGATCTCCCTCTCCCGACGACTCTTTTCGCCCATGGCTGGTGGACCGTGGAGGGAGAGAAGATGTCTAAAAGTCGTGGCAATGTGGTGAATCCAATCGAGATGGTCGATGCGTTTGGCGTGGACGCATTTCGATATTTTCTGCTGCGGGAAGTTCCTTTTGGCCAGGATGGAAATTTCTCAAAGGAAGCGGTGACCTCCCGTTACAACAGCGATCTGGCCAATGACCTGGGAAACCTCCTCTCCCGGGTCGTCACGTTGATCGAACGATTTTCAGCGGGGAAGATTCCAGAGCCCAGTGAAGGCAGTCCCCAGGAAGAAGCAGTGAAACAGATGGCCAGGGGCCTTTACGATGCGGTGCATGGGGCGATATTGCGGTTTGAATTTCATATCGCATTGAGCGAAATCTGGAAGCTGGTTGACCAGGCCAACCGTTATGTAGAGCAGATGGCCCCGTGGAACCTTGCAAAAAATCCACGGGACAAAGACAAACTGAATACGGTTCTCTACACTGCGGCGGAAACGCTTAGAATCCTCTCCCTCTATCTTCGTCCCTTCATGCCCGATACGGCAGAAGAGATGAAGCGTCAACTGGGAGGATTTGAGTTTTGTGAGAACCCCCTGGATCAAATCGCCTGGGGTCATGGAACGGGACAGACCGTCCTCAAGGGCGAGCGGCTCTTTCCCAGAATTGAATCGCAGGTCATGGCCTCGGCCGGGTCTGCGGAGAAGCCGCTTGAGACGCCTGTCCAAACGGGTGTTGTCCCGATCAAGCCGACCATCACCCTGGACGATTTCTCAAAATTGGATTTGAGAGTCGGCAAGATTTTGGAGGCCGCACGGGTGCCCAAGTCTAAGAAGCTCCTTCAGCTCAAGGTGGACCTTGGCTCGGAACTGCGGCAGGTGGTGGCCGGAATTGGGCTCCGATATACCCCGGAGGAATTGGTGGGCAAGAAGATCGTGGTGGTGGCCAATTTGCAACCGGCGAAACTGATGGGGGTGGTGTCCCAGGGGATGTTGCTGGCGGCAGGCGGTGAGGAAGTGTTAGGACTGGCCACCTTTATCGAGGAGATTCCACCCGGAGCGCGGGTGAAGTAAGCTCTTTTTGAACTGTTTCCAAAAAGGCCTGATGGAGTTTTTGGGTGAGCGGCCCGGGGGTCCCAGGCCCTATCGCCTGATGGTTAACCTGGGTGATCGGGAGGATTTCCATCCCCGTGCTGGTGAGAAACGCTTCGTCGGACATAAGGAGCGCGTCGGCCTTGTAGGCCCCTTCCTGAATCGGGAGATTCAGGCGTTGAGCCAGTTCCAGAACTACCCCCCTTGTAATCCCTTCTAAAATGCCGGTTTCCAGAGAAGGGGTGTAAAGAACCCCTCGCCGGGTCCAGAAAAGATTGCTGAATGTCCCTTCGGTAAGATGGCCATCGGGGTTCATAAAAAGCCCTTCAAAGGCCCCTTGAAGACGGGCCTCTCGTTTGCCCAGGACGTTTTCCAAAAAGCTGATCGATTTTAATTCTGGGCGGCCGCCTCGGGTCCGAGGGAGAATGACCGTAGAAACACCCTCCGGGTAGCGATCGGGAGAGATAGTGTGAACCCGGGCCATAATCATCAGGGTCGGGGTGGGGGCATCTGGCAGGTCCAGACCGGCTTCTCCCCGGCCGCGGGTGAGGGTGACGCGCAGGAGGGCGTTTTTCAGGGCATTTCGGTCGAGTGTTTCAGCCAGCAGGGGCGCCATCTCAAACGGGGAGGGCAGGGGAAGAAAAATCTGCTGGGCAGAACGGGAGAGCCGCATCAGATGCTGATCCAGACGGAATATCTTTCCCGAGTAAGCCCGCAGGGTTTCAAAAAGTCCGTCTCCATAGAGGAAGCCCCGGTCGAAGACAGAGAGGGTTGCCGCTTCCTCTGAAACGAAATGACCGTTAAGATAAATCCACATTACGATCCGTTTAATGCCCTGATGAGTGCGGCCGCTTTGTTGAGCGTTTCTTGATATTCAGACTCGGGATCGGAGTCCGCGACAATGCCCGCGCCGACCTGGAGGGTGATCTCGTCGCCTTTTTTAATCAGCGTGCGGATGGCGATGTTGAGATCCATCTCTCCCGCAAAAGAGAGATAGCCGATTGCCCCGGTATAAATCCCCCGCGCCTCTTTTTCCAATTCCGAGATGATTTCCATACAACGAATTTTTGGGACGCCCGTAATGG
>CAYRGU010000065.1:0-24493 GCA_964423845.1 uncultured Nitrospirota bacterium | reverse complement strand
TGGGATAAAACAGGTGCCGAAGCGGCCACCGGCTTTTTATTGAAGGACAGCCCGCCCCCCTTCAGGTGAAGGGGGGCGGGCTGACTGCTACGGGAGGCCTGTCACCAGCACCGGCGTGGTAGAGGTGGTCGTAGTGCCATTGCCCAGTTGTCCTGAACTGTTCTTTTCCCAGCACTGTATGGTGCCGCTGGATCGTAACGCACCGGAGTGGGCGTTACCAACGGCAAGCGCAATCGGTTCTGATGATTCACCGACGGCTACCGTTCAGAGGTCTGTTTTGCGAAACCCTGAAAACCGGACATTTCTAAATTGGGATGACACACCCCATACAGCGCATTGACTTGTCCTGCGGGCTAACCCTATACTGCCGCACTTTTTAGAGGGAAATATAGTATGTCGCTTAGCCTGACACTTGGCCTGTATGATCTGTTCGTTCTCCTTGACAATAGTGAGGTGGCGTGACCTCTAACGCGCCGTCGCCCACCCCCCTTGCGCGCCCCGTGGAACTCCGCCGGGATGTCTCGATCTGGGGGTCGTTCTCTTGGGGCTATGCCGATGTTGGCGCAGATGTTTATGTGGCGCTTGGATTGGTCGTGGCTGCGGCCCACGGCGCCGCCCCGCTTGTGTTTTTGGTGGCGGGTTTTGTCTATATCCTGGTCGGTTTGGCCCACACTGAATTGGCGGCCGCGTACCCGGTTTCCGGGGGGGGGCAATACTACACGATGCGCGGCTTGGGGGACTTCTGGGGTTTTATCACGGGTGCCGCACTGCTGCTTGACTATACGATTTGCATCTCCCTCTTTGCGGTCGCTTCCGCCGGGTATATGAACTTTTACTTTCCTTCGATTCAGCAATATGCGGTGGACATCGGTCCCTTTCGGGGGATCAACCTCATCTGGGCCGCCGAGGCGTTAGGAATTATTGTCATTTTAACGGCGCTGAACACCCTGGGGATCAGAGAGTCGTCCATTTTTAACGAATTTATTGGCGCACTGGATATGCTCCTGGAAACCGTTTTGATTGTGTTTGGCTTTCTCTTTGCCTGGAGTCCAGAAATGCTGAGCCGTCAAATGCAGACGGATTTCCCCTCCGTTGAACAGTTTTTTTACGCGGTCTCTGTCGCCATTATTTCTTATGTGGGGTTGGAATCGATCTCCCAGGCGGCCCAGGAAACGCGTCGCCCCTCGACCATCATTCCCCGAACCTCGGTGGCGCTCATTATTGTCGTCCTGCTTTTTGCGCTGGCTTTTCCGGTGCTGGCCTTGGGGATTCTTCCCTGGCAGGAGATTGCAGAGCATGCTTCTGACCCCGTGGCAAAGTTAGCCAGCGCCATCCCCTATATTGGGTTTTTAGCCGGCCCGATTGCGGCACTTCTTGGGGCGACCATTGTCCTCATCTCCGCAAACACCGGTGTGATGGGGGCCTCTCGTTTGACCTACAGCATGAGTGAGTTTCGTCTGGTGAGCCCCTGGTTTAGCGCGGTCCACCCAAAATTTCACACGCCGGTGCGCAGTGTCATCTTTTTTTGCGGCATCGCGGCAGTTCAGGTGGTGTTCGCCTTTTCGTTTGGAGACAAGGTGATGGATACCCTGGTGAACATGTATGCCTTTGGCGCCACTTTGGCCTATTTTCTTGTTTTTTTTGCCTTGACGGCATTACGCGTGAAAGACCCGTACACCCCACGTCCCTACAAAATGCCGGTCAATATCATGTTTGGCAAATATGAAATTTCCCTGCTCGGGATTCTGGGTGGGTTTGCAACGGCGGGCTTATTGGGGGTGGTGATCTGGACCCACGATCTGGGGCGTATTGCCGGACCGGGATGGGTGCTGATCCTTTTGACTTATTACCTGATCTTTCGGTGGAAGGCGAAGCTTCCCCTTCTTGGAAGTGTGAAGCGTGACTGGGAGGCCGACCAGGTGGCTATCCTCACGTCGGCGGAGGAGTTCGAACTTTTGGAGCAGTATAAATCGGCTTTGGCGGAACGAGATAGAGGGTTATCCCATGGGAGTTCACCCCAGCGCAGCACCTCTTCACGATAGGCAGGATAGGCACGATAGGCACGATAGGCCCTTGACATGGCGAGATCGTCTGGCATTGGTCAATATGGTCCTCTTTATCTGTGTTGGCGGGCTTCTTTTGGTTCGCTCTTTCACGCAGGGCGCGTCCCTGTGGGCCTACCTGATGGGGGGCCTCTTTCTCCTCGCGGGGGGCTATCGGTTTTTTCTCGTTTTCTCTATTTTGAAGCGACGGCTAAGTCGCAGGTAAAATGATGACTTCAGTCCATCCTCTTGGCGTCCTTCTGGCCTTTTTATTTGTGATTTCTCTGGTCAGTGTCCTCGTATGGATGTTGCACCCTCCCGCGTTTATCCCGGCCGCAGCGGCGAAGGCCCGACGTTCTGTCCTTTCGATCAAACGGATATTGGTCCCCACCATCGGATCTTCCTACTCGGAGCGGGGCGTGGAGTTGGCCTGTCGGTTGGGGGAGGCGCAAAAGGCGGAGATTCTGGTTGCCTATGTCATTGAAGTTCAGCGGACGCTGCCTTTGGGGACGCCGCTTCCTGATGCGGAAAAATCTGCGGATTATGCCCTGGAACGGGCCAGTTCAATTGCGGTGACGCACCATCTTCCTGTCACGAAAATTATTCACCGGGCCCGGCTGGCTGGAGAGGAGATCACACGGATCGCGAAGGACCTTGATGTGGATATGATCGTTCTGGGGATTCGGTCTGAAAAGGGATTACGGGGCGTCCTTTTGGGGAGCACCTCTGATATTGTTTTAAGATCTTCTCCGTGCGAGGTGGTGATCGCCAAGCTCCCCATGGAAGCGCACCCACAGGGGGCTTAAAGGGGGGGCCTGCGAAGGGTACGATGGGGCGGGTTTATCGCCGACCCTGTTACAGGCTTGCTCCATTTTTTGACAAAAGGACGTGGGGGGGAGAGGGATGGAAATCGTGGTCTTAGGGTCTGGACGGCTTGGGGCGCGCCTGACGAATGCGCTGGCGCCAATGGGTCATCATGTCCAGATTATTGATAATGATGACACCAAGTTTAAAAACCTGGAAGAGTCTTCCAATGTTGAGCCGATCAAGGGGAATATTTTTAACGAGGATCTGGATGAATCCATTTTCTCCCGAAAAATAGATGTCTTCATTGTTCTGACGGGGAACGACAACGTCAATCTCATGGTTGCGCAGACGATCCATAAACGATACCCCGGCGTGGCCCGGATTTTGGTGCGGGTCTTCGATCCAGCCCTGGCAGCGGTTTATCGGGATTTAGGGA
Organism: uncultured Nitrospirota bacterium; assembly: GCA_964423845.1. Taxonomy (GTDB): domain Bacteria; phylum Nitrospirota; class Nitrospiria; order SBBL01; family SBBT01; genus CAYRGU01. The sequence continues at coordinate 21,208 of CAYRGU010000065.1, read as the reverse complement.
TAGAGGTGGTTTGTCCCATTGATTTTGCGGTCAGAGAATTACTCGCCCTGCTCAAGGAGGAGGCCTAGGATGTATATCATTGTCGTTGGCGCCGGGAAGGTTGGGTTTTATCTGGCCCGCTTCCTTCTTGCGGAGGGGCATGAAGTGCTGCTGATTGAAAAAGATAAGGGAAAAGTGGCGGCCATGTCATCCGTTTTTGGCGAGTCTCTGATGGAGGGGAATGGCTCCCAGGTCAATGTTCTGAAAAATGCGGGAATGAGCCGGGCCAATGTGTTGGTTGCCGTGACCGGGGCCGACGAGGATAATCTTGTGATCTGCCAGGTTGCAAAATCGGTCTTCAAATGTCCAAGGACCATTGCACGGGTGAACGATCCCCGCAATGAGGCGATTTTTTCATCGCTGGGGGTAGACTCCACGGTGAGCGCGACGCGATTGATCGATTCAATTATTGAGGAGCAGGTCAATGCCGATGACATGATCATCCCCTTGGTGACGCTTCGATCAGGCAATGTGGAAATTATTGAGATCGCCCCCTCGGATTCCTCCTGGATCATGGGGAAGCACGTGAGTGAAGTTCACCTTCCGGATGGGGCCATCTTTATCTCCATTCTCCGGGGCGATGAGATTATTATTCCAAAAAAAGATACGACTTTTAAGCATGGCGATAAGGTGGTGGTGTTGGTCAAAAAAGAGATCGAGCAGGCCTTAAGGGAGATGTTATAGCTTTGGGCCGTTTCTGCCTGAATGAAAAGGGCGTGATCGCCGGTCTCTTTAATGGGCCTACGCAGTTTAAGAAGGGGGCTTCCTGGATGCGGGGGCAGGGGATTTTTTTGTCAAGGCGACAGGGGTTATCATCGGCGATCATCGGTGAGAAAGGAAGCGATGTCTTTAAGAGGTGAAGAAGGTTTGAAAAGTTTTGATCCAGAAGTGGAGACGGCCATTCGTCATGAGATCGAACGGGAAGACGAGAAAATCATCCTGATTGCCTCTGAAAATCATGTTAGCCGGGCGGTCCTGGAGGCTCAAGGGTCTCTTTTAACGAATAAATATGCCGAGGGATATATTGGCCGTCGGTATTACGGGGGATGCCAGTTTGTTGATATTGTCGAGTCGCTGGCGATTGAGCGGGCGAGGCAGCTCTTTGGCGCGGAGCATGTGAATGTTCAGCCCCATTCTGGTTCCCAGGCCAATATGGCGGTTTATTTTTCCGTGCTCAAACCGGGAGACACCATCATGGGGATGAGCCTTGCGCATGGCGGGCATTTGACCCATGGGAGTTCGGTGAGTTTCTCCGGGATGCTCTATCGCGTGGTCTCGTATGGGGTTGAGCGCGAAACAGGCCGGATTGATTACGATGAGGTCGAGAAGATCGCGGTGGCGGAGCGGCCGAAAATGTTGGTGGTGGGTGCCTCGGCGTACTCACGCGTCCTCGATTTCGCGCGGTTTCGAGCGATTGCCGATCGTGTGGGGGCCTACCTGATGGTGGACATGGCCCACATCGCGGGATTGGTCGCCGCGAAGATTCACCCCTCTCCCGTTCCCTATGCCGATTTTGTCACGACGACGACGCATAAAACGCTTCGGGGGCCACGGGGGGGAATGATTCTTTGTCGGCAACAGTATGCGACGGGCGTGGACAAGCGTATCTTCCCCCGCACACAGCGGGGGCCGTTGATGCATGTCATTGCCGCGAAGGCGGTGGCGTTCAAAGAAGCGCTAACAGAGGCGTTTGTGGCCTATCAGCGGCAGGTGGTTCTCAATGCTGCGGCCCTCGCGCAGGGGTTGATTCAAAAAGGGTATGGGATCGTTTCCGGAGGCACCGATAACCATCTCATGCTGGTTGATTTGGGTCCCAAGGGGGTCACTGGAAAAGAGGCCGAAGCCACCCTGGAGAGTGCAGGCATCACCGTGAATAAAAATGCCATTCCATTTGATCCGAACCCGCCGGCTGCCGCAAGTGGTATTCGCCTGGGCACGCCGATTGTGACGACGCGTGGGATGAAGGAAGGCGAAATGGAAACGATTTCAGGCTTTATTGATAGGGCGCTACAGGGCCGGAGTGAAGAGGCGATTCTTTCATCGGTTCGAAAAGAAACGCAGGCCCTCTGTCAGCGGTTTCGGTATTCAAAATAGTTTGGCTTGAGGAGGATTTTAACGTGCAATGCCCGTTTTGTGATTATTGCGAAGATAAAGTGGTGGACTCCCGTTTAAGCAAGGAAGGGCAGGTGATCCGTCGGCGACGGGAGTGCTTGAACTGCAAACGTCGGTACACCACCTATGAACGCGTGGAGCAGGTTTTTCCGATGGTGATCAAGAAAGATGGCCGGCGCGAAATGTTCGATCGTCAGAAGATTGTGATCGGCTTGAAAAAGGCCTGTGAGAAACGGCCTGTCAGTGTTGATCTTTTAGATTCGGTGGTCCTGCAAATGGAAAAAAAGATTGGGGAGATGGCAGGGTCAGAAGTCGAAAGTCGCGCCATTGGGGAAGAGGTGATGCGTCAGTTGCACAAAATCGACCAGGTGGCCTATGTCCGGTTTGCCTCGGTGTACAGCGAGTTTAAGGATCTTAACCAGTTCATGACAGAGCTGAAATCCCTTCTTGAAGGGCAGCCCCTTTCAAAAGAGGCGAAGCGGGTGATCGAAAAAGTGGTTCAGGAGGCCCCGGGGTAGAGGCGCTGTTAAGCAAACAGCAGCATTCCAATCAGCACCGCCACCAGGTTAATGACTTTGATCATCGGATTGATGGCTGGGCCTGCCGTGTCTTTATACGGATCCCCCACCGTGTCGCCGGTGACCGCAGCCTGATGGGCGAGGCTTTTCTTTCCGCCATGGTGTCCCTCTTCGATATATTTTTTCGCGTTATCCCAGGCGGCGCCCCCCGAGGTCATTGAAATCGCCATAAACAGGCCGGTGACGATACTTCCAACAAGCACCCCTCCGAGGGCCTTTGGCCCTAATAAAACGGCCACCAGGATTGGGGCTAAAACAGGGATCAACGCGGGCACCATCATCTTCTGGAGCGCGGCGATGGTGACAATATCCACACATCGGCCATACTCTGGTTTTCCTGTTCCTTCCAGGATACCCTTAATCTCTCTAAACTGCCGTCGCACCTCTTCCACGATCGATCCGGCGGCCTGACCCACGGCCTTCATGAGGAGGGAGCAAAAGAGATAGGGAATCATCCCGCCAATAAAGAGGCCGACCAGGACTATCGGCTCGGAAAGATCAAAACTCACGGCGGCTTTCCCCTGTGAGACCGATCGGGCGTATTCCGAGAAGAGGACAATCGCGGCAAGCCCTGCGGAACCAATGGCATACCCCTTTGTCACGGCCTTTGTGGTATTCCCGACCGCGTCGAGTGGATCGGTCACGCTACGCACGGCCTCTCCCATGTTGGCCATCTCGGCGATTCCTCCGGCGTTGTCCGTAATGGGACCAAAGGCGTCAATGGCCACCACGATTCCGGACATCGCGAGCATGGCCACGGCCGCAATCGCGACACCATAGAGGCCGGCCAGGTGATGACTCACAAGAATGGCTCCCCCAATGACGAGCACCGGCAGGGCGGTGGATTGCAGGGAGACGGCAAGCCCCGCGATCATGTTGGTGCCATGTCCGGTGACCGAGGCATTGGCAATTTCCTGAACCGGGCTGAACCTTTTGGCGGTATAGTAATCGGTAATCACGACCAGGGCAATGGTGACGACAAGGCCAACCAGGGTACAGAAATAGAGGCTCATCGGCGCGGCATCCGGCATCAGCCAAAGGGTGATCGGATAGAAGACGATGGCTGAAAGAATACTGGTCGCGGCAAAGCCCTTGTAGAGGGCTGGCATGATCGCCTGATTGTCGCCCAATTGGACGAACAAGCTTCCGAGGAGGGTCATGGGGATCGCCACGGCACCCAGCGCGAGGGGAAAGAGCATGGCATTGGCATTGCCCGGGAACAGAAGGTGGGCGAGGGCCATGGTGGCCACGGTTGTGACCGCATAGGTCTCGAAGAGATCGGCGGCCATTCCCGCGCAGTCTCCCACATTGTCTCCAACATTATCTGCGATGACGGCAGGATTTCGCGGGTCATCTTCGGGAATACCTGCCTCCACCTTCCCCACCAGGTCGGCGCCGACATCGGCGGCTTTGGTATAAATCCCCCCACCGATCCGTGCAAAAAGAGAAATGAGGCTCCCGCCGAGTCCCAGGGAGAGGAGGGCAGAAACGGTCTTTGCCTCTCCCGCCATCGAGGAGGCGATGGCGTAGAAGCCGGTAACGGAAAGAAGTCCGATGCTAAGGAGTAAAAGTCCGGTGACGGCACCCCCTCGGAAGGCGACGTTTAATGAGGCGGCCATTCCCTGATGGGCGGCCTGGGCGACCTTGGCATTGGCCCGCACCGCGACCATCATCCCCACATACCCCGATGCGGCAGAGGCGACCCCGCCAACCAGAAATCCAATCGCCGTTAAGAGGCCAAAGTGATGAGAGAGGGACCCCGCACCCCAGAGAAGAACAAAGAGGATCAGCCCCACCGGGGCAATCGCCTTGAATTGCCGGGACATATAGGCCTCCGCCCCTTCTTGAATGGCAGATTGAATCTGCTTCATCTCCTTGGAGCCACTGTCAAGCGCGGTGACCCAAAATGCAAGATAAGTGGCATAAGCAATTCCCAATACGGCACACCCCAGTGCAAGCGTAATAACCATTATTTTAGACCGCCTCCCTTTAAGTTTTTGAAGGCCACATTGTAGGGGGGGCTCCCCCCCTTGTCAAGGATTTTGGGCCCCGATATAAATAAGCGGCAAGATGAATAAAAGATGAATAACAAGATGAATCAATGGGATTCCCGCGTTATCCGCCTAACCTGTTGCGATTCATTGACATTTTAGGGCTGATTCAGTAAATTTCGGCACCGGTCCCACGGGGCGGGTGATGGCCGTGGATGAGGAGAGGCAGATGGACGTCAAGACAGATTGCCCGTGGTTGGACGCGTATGAGGCGGGGATTCCGCACCACCTTGAGTATCCCGCTGTTCCGCTCTTTAAATTTTTAGACGACTCCGCAAAGGCCCATCCTGAAAAGGGGGCCATTTCATTTTACGGAAAGACGACCTCGTATCGGGAGTTGGAAAGCCACACCCTCCGTTTTGCCCAGGCGCTCATCCAGTTGGGGGTTCAAAAGGGGGATCGGGTGATGATCATGCTGCCCAATCTCCCTCAATGCGTGATCGCTTACTATGGCGCGCTCCGATGCGGGGCCGTTGTGGTGATGACCAACCCGCTCTACACCGAACGAGAGCTCTTGATCCAGGTCGAAGATTCCGGCGCCAAGGTCATTGTGGCGATGGATCTTTTCTATCCAAAAATCGCGAAGCTCAAGAACCCTCTGACCCACATGATCTTGACCTCGGTGCGGGATGCCCTCCCCTGGGTGTTAAGCCTGCTCTACCCCATCAAGGCCAAACGGGAAGGACAATGGGTCGATGTTCCAAAAATCCCGCCGGTGTATGACATGATGTGTTTAATCAACGAGGCGCCATCGCATGCGCCTCCCACGCTTGTGCAATCTTCTGACCTTGCCCTTTTACAGTACACGGGGGGAACCACCGGGGTTCCCAAAGGGGTCATGCTCACCCACGGCAATCTGGTGGCCAACATGCTTCAGTGCCGGGCCTGGCTACCTTCGTTGAAGTCGGACGAAATTTTTCTGGGAGTCATTCCCTTTTTCCATGTCTATGGCATGTCTGTCTGTATGAATCTTGCGATCTCTCTTGGGGCGACGCTGGTTCTTTTGCCCCGTTTTATCCCCAAAGATGTGATCCATACCATTCAGAAAACGCGGCCCACCCTTTTCATGGGGGTCCAGGCGATGTATGTGGCGATTAATAATTATCCCGGGATCCGGAGAGAGGATCTGGCCTCCATCCGAATCTGTATCTCCGGGGCGGGACCACTTCATCTCGAGGTGCAAAGGCAATTCGAGGCCCTTAGCGGGGGAAGATTGGTGGAGGGGTATGGCCTTTCCGAGGCCTCTCCGGTGACCCATGTCAACCCGATTGAGGGAACGCGGAAGGCCGGAAGCATTGGGCTTCCCGTGCCGGACACGATTGCAAAAGTGGTGGATCTCGAAACGGGGATGAACCGTCTCGGCGTGGATCAGGTGGGTGAGCTGCTGATTCAGGGGCCCCAGGTGATGCAAGGCTATTGGCATAAGGAGAAAGAGACCGACGAGGTTTTGCGTGAGGGCTGGCTTCATACCGGCGATATGGCCAGGATGGATCCGGAAGGGTATTTTTTTATCGTCGATCGCAAGAAGGATATGATTAAGACACGGGGCGAAAATGTTTATCCTCGAGAGGTGGAAGAGGTCTTATACCGACACCCGAAGGTGAAGGATGCGGTTGTCGTGGGGCTTCCCGATCCCTATGCGGGAGAGATCATCAAAGCCTATCTCGTTCTGAAAGAGGGGGAGTCGGCGCAGCCCTCTGAAATTCTTTCTTTTTGCCGCGAGTCGTTAGCCAAATTTAAAATTCCCCAGCAGGTTGAGTTCCGCACCGAATTGCCGAAGACCATCGTCGGCAAGGTGTTGCGGCGTGTCTTGTTGGAGGAAGAACAGAGGAAGGCCGTAAAATGAAAGAAATTGCCATTGTTGAGGGGGTACGAACCCCCATTGGAAATTTGGGGGGCGCGCTCAAGGGGGTGACGAACCAGAAGCTGGGAGAGTGGGTGGTTCGGGACCTGATCAAGAGAACCGGCATTGATTCATCGTTGATCGAAGAGGTGATTTTTGGTTGTGTCGGGCAATATAGCGACGCGACCAATCTGGCGCGTGTGGTGACCTTGATGGCGGGACTGCCGATGACGACCCCCGCTTATACCGTAGCCCGAAATTGCGCTTCGGGGCTCCAGGCGGTGATGAATGCCTGCCAGAATATCTTATCGGAGGATGCGGATGTTCAAGTTGCGGGCGGCATTGAGAACATGAGCCTCGCCCCTTTTGTCTCTCGCGATATGCGGTTTGGCCATCGCCTGCGACACAGCGTGATGATTGACACGATCTGGGAAGGGTTGACCGATGGGTTCTGCGGCCAGGTGATGGGGTATACGGCGGAGAATCTGGCGGAGGAATTTAATATCTCGCGGCAGGAACAGGATCGCTATGCCATTGAAAGCCACAAGAAGGCCTTCCGTGCGACACGGGAGGGGAGGTTGAAGGATGAAATTGTGCCGATCCTGATTCCGAAGCAGGTGGCGGGCAAGGAGGTGACGCCGGAGTCCTTTGCGCAGGACGAAGGCCCAAACGTTGCCTTAACCGAACAGATGCTCGCACTCTATCCGACGGTCTTCAAGGAGGGGGGGACGGTGACCCCCGGAAATGCCTGTCCCATCAGCGATGGGGCGGCTGCGCTGCTGATCATGTCTAAGGAAAGGGCGCGGTCATTGGGGATGGAGCCGTTGGGCTATGTGCGATCGTACGCCTCGGTCGGGGTGGAGCCAAGTCGAATGGGAATCGGGCCGGCACTGGCGATTCCAAAGGCCCTGAAAAAGGCCGGGTTATCGCTTGCCGACATCCAACTTGTTGAGGTCAATGAGGCCTTTGCGGTACAGTACCTGGCCGTCGAGCGGGTGTTGGGGCTCAATCGCGCCATCACCAATGTGAATGGGGGGGCGATTGCGCTGGGCCATCCCGTCGGGATGAGTGGTGCCCGTTTGGTCATTACCCTGTTGAAGGAGATGAAACGGCGGAATCTTTCACTGGGTGTGGCGTCGCTTTGTGTGGGCGGCGGGATTGGATCGGCCATGGTGCTGGAGAGAAAGTAGGTTGATTCATCGAATTCATCTGGAGTTGAGGGGCAATGTATATTTATAAAGCGGCGGTGATCGGGGCGGGAACGATGGGGGCGGGGATTGCGCAGGTGATCAGCTTTTCCGGTCTTCCAGTTATTCTGAAGGATGTTGACCAGGCGGCTGTTACGCGGGGTCTTGCGGCGGTTCGGAAAATATACCAGGGCCGGGTTGATAAGGGGAAGATGACGGCCGCCGAAATGGAGTCCAAGATGGCGCTTGTGACCGGTGCGACCGATTATGACGGATTCTCGGAGGTCGATCTGGTGATTGAGGCGGTGTACGAAGAGATCACGGTCAAGCAGAGATTAATTCAAGAGTTGGAGGCGGTCTGCCCTGCCAGCGCGATGATCGCGAGCAACACCTCGTCGCTTCCCATTTCCGCGATGGCCGTCGCCGCAAAGCGGCCAGAGAAGGTGATTGGGATGCACTTTTTTAACCCGGCCCCGGTCATGAAATTGATCGAGGTGATCCCGGGGCTTGCCACATCGCAGGAGACGATTGAGGATCTGGTGACCTTCTCGGAGGGGTTGAGAAAAATTCCAATTCGGGTGCAGGAGTGCGCGGGCTTTCTGGTGAACCGTCTGCTCATGCCCTATTTGAATGAGGCGGCACTGGTGCTTCAAGAGGGTGCGGCGACCTCCAGGGAGATTGACGAAGCGGCGGTTGCCTTCGGAATGCCGATGGGGCCCCTGACCCTTTTGGATATGATCGGGATCGATGTGACCGTGAAGGTGGCCGATATTTTATATGAATCGTATGGCCCGCGCGTGGCCCCGGCGAAAATCTTTTCTGCCCTGTGCCAGGTGGGGCGATTCGGCACGAAAAGCGGCGATGGTTTTTACGAGTATGCCAGCGGATCGAAGGTCTCGCTCATGGCGGTGATTGAGGGGATTGCCGAAAAGAAGCAAACGACCTTCTCGACGAGCCGGATGATGATGCCGATGATCAACGAAGCGGTCATGGCGCTTCAGGAAGGTGTGGCAACCGCAGGGGATATTGATATCGCGATGATGGCTGGCGTTGGATTTCCGCAAGAGAAGGGGGGGCCGCTTCATTACGCCGATCAGGTGGGCATTGACGTGGTTTTGTCCGAGTTGACCCGCTTGACCCATGAGATTGGAGATCGCTTCTGGCCCGCGCCGATGCTTAAACGGATGGTGGCCGGCGGGTATGTAGGAAAAAAGTCGGGCAAAGGATTTTTTACCTATTAAGAACCTCAAAGAGGGAGTTGCCCGTGGCGGATCTATTGGTGGAGGTAAAAATTGAGGAACGGGTGGCGACGATTACGCTTGCGAATCCCCCCGCGAATGTTCTGACCCTGCCGTTGATTGCGGAGCTGGAAAAGGTGACGGAGGAGGTGGCTGCCAATGCGGCGGTGCGTGCGGTGGTTATCACCGGCGCGGGAGGCAGTTTTGTCGCGGGCGCCGATGTCAAGGTGATCGCGTCCATTACCTCCCCGGCGGAGGGGGAGGCGCTTGCCCTGCGCGGCCAGGCCCTGTTTGCCCGGATTGAAGGAATGCGAAAACCGGTCATCGCGGCGATTGGTGGTTTTTGTCTCGGGGGGGGGATGGAGCTTGCCCTGGCCTGCCATCTCCGTGTGGCGGGGGACCGTGCCAAACTGGGGCAGCCTGAAATTAATCTTGGTATTATCCCAGGATTTGGAGGGACACAACGTCTGTCCAGGTTGGTGGGAACGCCTCGGGCGATTGAGCTGATCCTGACCGGGGAGATGATCAATGCGGCTGACGCGAAGGCGATGGGCCTGGTGAATCGGGTGGTTCCGGAAGGCGAAGTCTTGAAACAGGCGATTGGATTGGCCAAAAAAATAGCCTCCAAGGGGCGGCTGGCCGTTGAGGCCTGCATGAAGGCGATTTGCGAGGGAGGCGGGACGGGTTTTGAACAAGAGGCGAAATTATTTGGAAGCATTTGCGGGACGGCCGATATGCGGGAGGGGATATCCGCCTTCCTTGAGAAACGCCAGCCAAAATTTCAGGACAAATAAGTAAATAGGGATAAGGGAGAACGATGGATTTTAATTTTACCGAAGAACAGACGATGCTTCGAGAGATGGCCCGGAAGTTTGTGGACAATGAGGTCAAGCCTCTTGCGCAGAGAATTGACAAAGAACACAACGCGGATTTGATCAAGGAAATTTTTAAAAAAGGGGCGGCGTTGGGGCTGATGGGTCTGCCGTTCCCGGAGGCGTATGGCGGATCGGGGCTCGGGGAAGTCGGTTACTGCATTTTTCTGGAGGAACTCTCCCGCGGGTGCGCCTCAACGACCGTGACGGTTGGCGCGCACGTGGGGCTGGCGGGGATGTCGATCCTGCTTGGAGGGTCCGAGGCGCAGAAGCAGAAATATCTTCCGCCTCTGGCGCAAGGCGCGACGATGGGGGCTTACGCGCTCACGGAGCCTGGGGCGGGTTCCGATGCCGCGAGCCTCCAGTTGTCGGCGAAGCTCGATGGCGACCAGTATATTTTGAATGGGACCAAACTTTGGATCACCAATGGGGACATGGCCGACGTTGTGGTGGTGTATGCCTTAACCGATCCGGACAAAAAGGCGCGGGGTGGGATTACGGCGTTTATTGTCGAGGTGCCGACACCCGGGTTCTCGGCGCATCGGATTCACGACAAGATGGGGCTTCGGGGCTCTGCGACGGCAGAACTTGTTTTCCAGGAGGTTCGCGTTCCGAAAGAGAATGTCCTGGGAAAGGTGGGGATGGGGTTTGCGATCGCCATGGAGACGTTGGATGAATCCCGCCTCTCTTTGGCGGCAGGGTGTATCGGCGCGTCGAAAGAATTGATCGCCATGTCGGTGGACTTCGCCAAGAAGCGGGTTGCCTTTGGACAACCGATTGCCGCCTTCCAGGCGATTCAGTGGATGATCGCGGAGATGGTGTCGGAGGTCTATCAAATGGAATCGGTGGTCTATCGCACCGCCTGGCTTTACGATCAGGGGAAAAAGATTCCACGGGAAGGGGCGATTTGCAAGATGTATTGTTCCGAGGCCCTGGGCCGGATTGCCGATAAGGCGGTTCAGATTCATGGGGGGAATGGTTTCATGGGAGAACATCCTGTGGAGCGGTTTTATCGTGACGCACGGATCAACCGGATTTTTGAGGGAACCAACGAAATCCAGCGGATCGTCATTGCGGAGGATGTCTTAAAGCGGGGGGGGTACTAAACGTGAATATCGCGGTGTGCGTCAAGCAGGTCCCTGCGACGGAGTCGAAGATTGTCCCCTCGTCGGATGCGAATGAGATTGACTGGACCGGTCTTTCCTACGTGGTTAACCCTTATGATGAGTTTGGCGTGGAAGAGGCCCTTCGGATCAGGGAGCGGTTTAAGACAGGCCAGGTGACGGCCATTGCCATCGGCCCGCAAAAGGCCGCCGAGGCGCTGCGGGCCTGCCTGGCGGTGGGGGTCGATCAGGCGATCCATCTCAAAGATCCTTATCTCAAGGATGGGGACGCTTATTCGACGGCGGTGGTGCTGACGGCGGTCCTCCAGAAGGGGGGATATGATCTGATCCTTTTTGGGAAACAGGCGATTGACGATGATACCGGGGGGGTTGGCATTCATGTGGCCGAGATGATGGGGCTTCCCCATGTGGCGGTGGTGAATCAGCTCGAGATCTTTCCGGAGGAGAGGCGGGCCGTGGCCCATCGCCAGATTGAAGGGGCCATCGAGGTGGTTGAGACCCCCCTGCCCGCGATCATCACCTGCCAGAAAGGGCTCAATGAACCCCGCTATGCGTCTCTTCCCGGCATCATGAAGGCCAAGCAGAAACCGATGACCGTCCTGGAACTGTCTGATCTCGGATTGGATGTTCGGCAGGTGGGTTCTCAAGGCGCCAAGCTTTCCATTGAAAAAATAAGCCTGCCGTCATCCCGACCCACTGGGAAAATGATCCCTGGGAATCCCTCCCAGGCGGTTGAAGAGCTGGTCCGTCTGCTTCGTGAAGAGGCAAAGGTCTTATAGCCTTCCCGTGAAATCTTGTGCCTTCAGAACTTCCCAATACCGTGAGTGGTTGTCGTGGCGATAAACGATTTGGGACAACCCCCGAGGGGTGCGGCCCCTGCGAGGGATGCGGCCCCTGCGAGGGATGCGGCCCCTGCGAGGGGTGCGGCCCCTGCGAGGGATGCGGCCCCTGCGAGGGATGCGGCCCCTGCAAGGGATGCGGCCCCTCCTCTGGCAGGCTCTGATTCCGCGCGGGCACACGCCAAACGGGCACTGGTTCTGGCCGGCGGTGGCATTCCAGGTTGGATGTACGAGATTGGTTGTTTGACCGCCCTGGATGATTTTTTCGTTAATTTCTCCGTGAATGATTTTGACATTTATGTGGGAACAAGCGCGGGCGCGACGGTGGCGGCATTTCTCGCCAATGGGGTTCGTCCAAGAACGGTTTACGAAGAGATCCGGTGTGGGGGAAAAACGCTTTTTAACTTTGCGCGCCGGGATATCTATAGCTTTGGCTATCAAGAGACGTTTCCCATCCTCAAAAGGTTCCTTGGCTCTTTGTGGCCGGTCCTGCGCTATTGTCTGCGTCAGAAGCGTTCCATTTCCATTTTGGATTTTTTGGAGTTGATGCAGGAGAACCTCCCCTCGGGCATTTTTACGCTCAAAAACCTTGACGCCTATCTGGAGAAGTTTTTCTCGCAGGAAGGGTTTACCAACGATTTCCGGGTGCTTAAAAAGGAACTCTATATCCCGGCGGTGGATGTGGATATGGGAACCTACGATGTGTTTGGCGAAGAAGGTTTTACGCAGGCCCCGATTTCCAAGGCGGTGACGGCCTCCTCTGCGGTGCCGATCCTTTTTCAGCCAGTGTCGATTGGGGGAAAGGACTATATTGACGGGGGGGTCGGGCGTGTGGCGTATATGGATATCGCCATGAATCATGGTGCTGATCTCATCTGGACCATTAACCCTGTTCAATATATCCGAAATGACCGGTCCCGTATTTGTCTGCCCTCGCTTTCCGGAAAATGTGTCAGCATCAAGGAAAAGGGGCTCTCTTATATTTATGATCAGGCGATGCGGATCAATACGGCGACGCGGTTATATCTGGCCATCAAACGGTACCGGTTTGAGCACCCTGATAAGACCTTCATCCTCATGCAGCCCGATCCGGCGGAAGGATTTATGTTCACGCATAGTGTGGTGAGTTTTGATAGCCGGCTGGAGGTCCTTCGTTATGGTTATTCATCGACCGTCAATAATCTGAAGGGAGATTTTTCCTACTATCAGGAATGTTTAGGTCGGCATGGGATTCAGGTGACACTCGACAAATTTCAAGATCTTTCTTAGAAAAGGAGGCCCGATGGCAGGGATCATTATCTTTGCGGAGCAGCGAGAAGGAAAACTGAAGCGGCCCGCGTTGGAAGCGGTGGGCGCTGCAGTGCGGTTGGTGGCGCAGGGGGCCGGTATTCCGGAGAAAATTTTGGCCGTGCTCATCGGGGATGAACTCTCCTCGGCCGTAAAAGAGCTCGCAGCTTCCGGGGTGGATAAAATTTTTTTGGTGGAAGACCCCCGCTTTAAATTTTATTCCTCGGAGGAATATGCCACGCTTGTGGCCGATATCGCGCGGGGGCAGGGGGCCTCCGTGGTGTTGATGGGGGCGACCGCCATGGGAAAAGATTTGGGTCCCAAGGTGGCCGCAAAGCTTTCCGGGCCGTATCTTGCGGATTGTATCGGTCTGGAGAGATCGGAGACGGGCATTTTGACGGTGCAGCGGCCGATGTATGGCGGGAAAATTATCGCCACGGTGAGAAGTCATCAAGCCCAGTTTCAGGTGGCGACCCTTCGTCCCAACCTGTTTCCCGTGATCCCTGCGGCCTCGTCCCGGGAGGGGGTGATTGAACGCTATGCCCCGGTCATTGATTTGCTAAAACCTTCTGCGCGGGTGAAAGAAGTGATTCCCGCCGTCGGATCGAAAGTCGAGCTGACGGAAGCGAAGGTGATTGTCTCTGGTGGGAGAGGATTGAAAGGCCCTGAAAATTTTTACCTGGTTGAGAACCTTGCCGAGGCCCTTGGCGCTGCGGTGGGTGCCTCCCGGGCCGTGGTGGATGCGGGGTGGCGGCCCCATCCGTATCAAGTCGGCTTGACGGGGAAAACGGTGTCCCCGACCCTCTACATTGCCTGTGGTATCTCGGGCGCGCCGCAACATCAAGCGGGCATGTCCTCCTCCAAAAACATTGTGGCGATTAACAAAGATCCCAATGCGCCGATTTTTAAGATTGCAACTTACGGAATCGTGGGAGATCTGTTTGAGATTCTTCCCCTTTTGACCGAGGCGGTGAAAAGAACGACACGTTAGCAGGGTGTTTAAAAAATCAGGCGGTTCAAAAAGTAGAACATCATGAAGTGCATCTATTGCGAAGGGGAAATGGTTCGTGGGAAGGCGCCATTTGAGGTGAATCAAGAGGTTTATGTGAGTCTCGATAACGTCCCATCGTGGTATTGTGTGACCTGCGAAGAAGTCTTCTTTGAGGCCGCAGAAGGATATTTTTAGACCTGTTCATGAGCCGGTTGCTGAAAAACTCATGGTTTAGCCCCGGCTAATGTCATTCTACACAGCGCGATTGATCCTCTTTTTAAGAAACCCCTCCCGCTTCCCCTCGCAGCCATCGCATGGAAGGGGTCGCACCCCTTGAAAAAGGGAGGATTTAGAATAGGATAGCCACTCAAAATCTCAAAGCGCCATTTTGCTTTTGGAGTGGGTATTCGATACACTTATGGCAAAGTCTTTAGAGTCATTTTATGAGAAGCGGTGACTTGTTTTGGCGCGGTTCCTAAGCAGGGTGTTGAAAAAAATCAGGCACCTGTTCGTTGGGTCAAGGGTGAGATGTCCGGAAAAGGGATAGAGGCGAGGGAAAAACTGACCGTTCGGCAGGCAACCCGGAAGAATATGGGGGAACTCCTGGTGGAGTCGGGCTTGTTGACCCCCGATAATTTAGCCTTTGCGTTGGAAGAGCAGAAAAAGACCGGAGTCCAGCTTGGGGAGGCACTGGTCCGCCTGCAACTTGTCACAGAAAGTCAGGTGGCGCAGACACTTGCCACGCAGTATGGCATGAGATATATCGAACCGGTTTCAATGGAAATCTCCTCTTCTGTCCTCGCGCTGATCCCAGAAAGCCTGGCCAGAAAACATGTCGTGATCCCGATCGAAATGGAAAATAAACGGCTGACCGTGGCGATGGTAGACCCCTTGAATTATCAGTCCATCAATGATCTTCGGTTTTATACCGGCATGGCGGTGGTTCCCGCGATTGCGACCCGCTATGAGATCCTGGAGGCGATCTCAAGGGGCTATGGCGCGGAGGTTCAATCCCAGAAATGGATACCGGATGGAAGGGGAGAACCTGCGGGGGATAACGCGCTCCCT
The DNA here is from genome assembly GCA_964423845.1 of uncultured Nitrospirota bacterium. Taxonomy (GTDB): domain Bacteria; phylum Nitrospirota; class Nitrospiria; order SBBL01; family SBBT01; genus CAYRGU01. The sequence goes on along the minus strand of CAYRGU010000065.1, from coordinate 5,979 downwards.
CCGGTTGATTTGATGAACGCGGAGGCCCGTTCCCTGGAGAAACGGGGGAAGTTGGCCCCTGCGATTCAGCTGACCGATCAGCTTTTTGATCAAGCCGTTTCCCTCCTTGCAAGTGACATTCATATTGAGCCGGGCCCCAGGGACTGTCGGGTTCGTTTTCGGGTGGATGGGTTGTTAAGAGAGATGATGCGGCTTCCCAAATGGGCACAAAATCCCCTGGTGTCTCGAATTAAAATTTTAGCGAAGCTCGACATTTCCGAGAGGCGTCTTCCCCAGGATGGGGCCATGCGATTGGCCGTGCACGATCGTGAGGTTGATTTCCGGGTCTCCACGCTTCCCTCGCTCCACGGGGAGAAGGTTGTGATTCGTATTCTCGATCAATCGAAGGTGTTGATCGGGCTGGATGACGTGGGGCTCCTGGGAAGAGATGCCGAAACGATCCGGAAAATGATTCAGAAGAAAAAAGGAATGATTCTGGTGACCGGGCCGACGGGGAGCGGCAAAACCACCACGCTTTACGCCATGATTAATCAGCTTAAGGCGGAGACCATGAATCTGACGACCCTTGAAGACCCGGTTGAATACACGATCGAAGGGATTAATCAGGTTCAGATCAACTCGGAGATCGGCCTGACCTTTGCTGCGACCCTGCGGTCAATCCTCCGCCAAGATCCCAATGTGATCTTCGTGGGGGAGATTCGCGATCTGGAAACGGCTGAAATTGCCTTTCGAGCGGCCATGACCGGGCATCTGGTCCTCTCCACGCTTCACACCAATGATGCGGTCGCTACCATTACGCGGCTGGTTGATATTGGGGTTCCGCGTTACATCGTTTCCTCTGCGATTATTGGAATCATCGCCCAGCGTCTGGTCCGAAAGCTCTGTCCGACATGCCGGAGGCCGGTCGATCCGACGTCTGTATCGGAGTCGTTCCATTTTCATCCAGCGTCGGAGGAGATCCATTTCTTCGAGGGGACGGGATGCCCGGCCTGCAATCAGTCTGGTTTTTCCGGACGGATTGGTATTTTTGAAGTCCTGACGCTATCGACCCGTCTTCGGGAACTGATTTCCTCTGGGGCCACGGATCTGGAACTTCGTTCCGTGGCGGGGGAAATTACCTCGATGGAGGAAGAGGGGATAGAAAAGGCAAAGCGAGGGATTACGACGGTGGAAGAGGTGCTCCGCGTGGTTGAGAAGGATGAGGTTTTCAAGAGCGTCTGCCCCCAGTGTGACCGCTTCATGCATGCCGATTTTTTGGTTTGTCCCTATTGTGGATGTGCCTCCCCGACCGTTTGTGTCGCTTGCGGCAAGCTGCTTCAACTTGACTGGTCGGTCTGCCCCTATTGTCGTTATACCGTGGGCCAGGCGGATGAACAGGTTTTAAAAACGAAAGGTAAAGTACGGAAAAAGTTGAAAAAGAAGGAGGACTTGAAAGCGACATGAAAATCTTGCTACGGGAAGAGCTTGAAAGGAAAAGTATCGCCACACTCCGTTCTTTGGCCAAGGCCCGGGCCATACGCCTATGCACCACGCTGAACAAGCGAGAGATAATGGGGATGCTTTTAACGCAGCAGAGCCTTCCTGATGCGAAGGGGGGGACAGGCGAAAAAAGCGCGCCCCTCGCCCCCACGCCGGGGTCGCACCCCACGCCGGGGTCGCACCCCTCGCAGGGGACGCACCCCACGCCGGCCGTCGCACCCCTCGCCGGGGACGCACCCCACGCCGGGGACGCACCCCACGCCGGGGCCGCACCCGTCGAGACAAAGCAGGACGTGTTGCCTCATGAAATGCCTCCCTCCCCCCCCTTGATCCCCTCGGAATATGGCGTTACCAAGATTGTCGCGCTGGTCCGTGATCCCTGGTGGGCTTACGCCTATTGGGAGGTGACGCCGGGGGATCTTTCGGCGGCCCACCAACGGTGCGGGGAGGGAAGCGCCCGGCTGACCCTTCGTGTTTATGACTTGACCGCAGGGGAGGACTTCTCCGTGTTCTGGGACATTGGGGTGTATGAAAGAATTGGAAACTGGTATATTGACCTTGGCGGGTTGGGACGTGGCTATTGCCTTGAAATTGGGGTGAAGTCTTCTTCGGATCAGTTTTTCGCAATGGCAAGATCCAATGGCGTGGCGACGCCCCCCACCCAGATCAGCGATGATTTGAGTGAGGAGTGGTGGACCCTCGTGGATCCGATCGCGGCGGCGGCTGTCTCGGCGGCGGCTGTCTCGGCGGTGGCCGTCTCGGCGGTGGCCGTTTCCGATACAGCCCCCGTACCCACTGAAGACTGGTGGATCATCCGGGATTTTGGGGTTGCTTCGGTCTCTTATCGTGAGGAAGGGAGACGCCTTTCCCTGCACCGACTCAGCAAGAGGAGTCGTGTCACCCTGGCCCATCCGCCCTCATCGTTTTTGCTGCACCGCAGAGAAGGAATTTGATCATGGAAAAGGGGTATCTGGCACTTGTACTGCACGCGCATCTTCCTTTTGTGCGTCATCCTGAACATGCCGAATTTCTGGAAGAAGACTGGTTTTATGAAGCGATGACAGGGACCTATATCCCTTTGATCCAGCTCCTTGAGCGACTCCGGGCCGATGGGGTTCCGTGTCGGATGACCCTTGCCATTTCCCCGACATTGGCCGCCATGATGGCGGACTCGCTCTTGCAGTGGCGCTATCTTCACCATCTCGACCGCTTGATTGAACTGTCGGAGAAAGAGGTTTACCGTACCCGGCACGACCCTCAATTTCATGCCCTGGCACAGATGTATCTTGAACGGTTCCGTGGCGCGCGCGCCACCTTCGCGGACCGGTACGGGCGCAACCTCCTGACGGCCTTCTCCTCTCTTCAGGAAAGTGGATTGATCGATTTGATCACCTGTGCGGCCACGCATGGTTTTCTCCCCCTGATGGCGGTTAATCCCAATGCCGTTCGCGCCCAGATCGAAGTGGCGGTGAATGAGCATCTCCGTCATTTTGGCCGACGCCCGCATGGAATTTGGCTCCCCGAGTGTGGCTACTATCCTGGATTAGACGCACATCTTGCGGCCTCTGGAATTCGCTTTTTTATTGTGGATACGCACGGACTGATTCATGCCTCGCCCCGTCCTAAATATGGTATTTATGCCCCGGTCTATTCTCGCTCTAAGGTGGCGGCCTTTGGGCGGGATATTGAATCGTCGAAGCAGGTCTGGAGTGCGAATGAAGGGTATCCTGGGGATGTTGGCTATCGTGACTTCTACCGGGATATCGCATTTGACCTTGATTTTGATTATATCTCCCCCTATATCCATCCCGATGGCATTCGGGTTCCCACCGGTATTAAATACTATCGTATTACCGGCAAGACGAATGAGAAGGAGCCGTATAACCGGAAGCCAGCTTTACATCGAGCGGCTGAACATGCGGGCCATTTTATGTTCAACCGGGAGAAGCAGATTGAGTATTTATTCCATGCGATGGGGAGAAAGCCGATTGTGGTGGCACCCTACGATGCGGAGCTTTTTGGCCATTGGTGGTTTGAAGGTCCCGAGTGGATTAATTTCCTGATCCGAAAGACGGCCTTTGATCAGAACACGTTTCGGCTCATCACCCCTGGGGATTATCTTCGCGAACACCCCACCCATCAGGTGGTCTCACTTCATCTGTCCACCTGGGGGTATAAGGGATATAACGAATTTTGGCTGGAAGGATCGAATGACTGGATCTATCGCCACCTGCACCAGGCGGCGGATCGGATGGTCGCGCTGGCCGATCGCTATCCGCATGCCGAAGGGCTCCTGGAGCGGGTTTTAAATCAGGCCGCACGGGAGTTGCTGCTTTTACAGGCCTCGGATTGGGCTTTTATCATGAAGACCGGAACGGCGACCTCCTACGCGGTTCGAAGAATGCAAGACCATCTTTCTCGATTTAACCGATTGCATGAGGAGGCGGTCTCCGGCCGGGTGTGCGAGACCTTCCTGAAAGAGATTGAAGGAAAAGATAATCTTTTCCCGAGCATCGATTATCGTATTTATCGTTCTTAGGAGACGGAATGCCCGACGAACCGGATGGAGAAATTATTAAGGGAAAGCTCCTTGTCGCGATGCCGGTCTTGAGCGATCCAAATTTCTGGCAGACCGTGGTTCTGATTTGTGAACACAACGAAGAGGGCTCCTTAGGTCTGGTGATGAATCGTCCGATGCCGGTGACGGTCTCGACGCTGATTGAAGGTCTTCCTCGGTTGACGGGAACGGAGCCGGTGTATGCCGGGGGGCCCGTGGCGCAAAGCGGCATGTTGGTCCTCTGTCGTGGCCATCGGGTTTTGGAGGAGCACGCCATTCTGGAAGATGTTTTTTTGGCTCGGGATGCGGATGTCCTCAAGCTTCCCCAGGTTTTGGGGGACCACGGAGAGGCCCGTTGTTATCTGGGATATGCCGGTTGGTCGGCGGGACAACTCTCTTCCGAGTTTCAATCGGGGGGATGGAGAATGATTTCCGCTGATTCCGCCTTGCTCTTTGATCTGGAGCCGACGGCGTTCTGGCCGGAGATGATGCGCCGACTGGGACCGGACTACTCTTTCTACGCGACGATGCCGTTCAATCCCCGAATGAATTAGTCGGCGGCCCAACAAGGCCTGTCCGAGGGGCTTGCGTCGCCCCTCGCAGGGGTCGCACCCCCTCCACCGGCGAAGCCGGATGGAGCCTCCCCCTCAACGCCGCTGTGCGGCTGGGCTAATTGCGGGGGCTTGCGTCGCCCCTCGCAGGGGTTGCAGGGGTCGCCCCCCCTCACGATTGTTTTGCTCGCTCTGGGTTGGGCCGTGCATTGGGGTGAACCGCCTGGGTTTTTCAACCCCCTGTTTGCGAAGGGGCTTTTCCCTTCGGCCCACTTGTTCCTTCCTCGTTTCTAAACCAGGGCCCGTTCAGAGACGTGAGCTATGAAAGAGATCCCCCTCCTTTTGATTGTCGGTATCGTGCTTCTCATCATGGTGATGCGTGGCACGATGCGGATGAATGAGCTTCGTTCGGATGGCAAGGCGGCACGGGGACGGGAGAGCCGCCAAGTGCCTGTTCCCGCGCCAGATCCTGCCCGTTTTTCACATCTTAAAATTGAAAAACAGGGGAAAGATCTTTCGCCAATGGTGTGGGTCCAGGGGGGGCTGTTTTTGAGGGGCACGGAAGAGGAGATTGGCGAGTTTGATGAGAAGCCTGTCCGCGAGGTCACCCGCAGGTCCTATTGGATTGACTTGTCCGAGGTGAACAACCGCCAGTATCAGCGGTTTGTCCGCGAGGCCCACCGTCCTCAACAAGAGGTGATGATCTTTTTTGATGACATTTCTGTTCTTTGGGGGCCGGATTTACCTGCCGTGGGGGTGTCGTGGTTTGATGCCAATGCCTATTGCGAATGGAATGGGAAACGGCTCCCCACCGAGGCGGAGTGGGAATATGCGGCGCGAGGGGAGGCGCGGCATCCGTATCCATGGGGTGGCACCTTCCTCACGGGGTATGCCAATATTCGTGGAGAAGAAGATGGATTCGTCTATACCGCGCCAACAGGAAGTTTTGAGGCGGGTCGAAGCGCCCTGGGACTTTATGACATGGCGGGGAATGTCTCGGAATGGGTGTCTGATTGGTATAGCGAGTTTTTTTATAAAGAGGGCCAGGTGACGCTCCCGTATGGCCCTGAAAGCGGTCTGACCAAGGTGCACCGGGGAGGTTCGTGGGATAGTGCGGCAACCGATGTGAGGGGGGCGAAGCGGTTTGCCGTGGCACCGTCCCGGAAAGAAGCCACCATCGGTTTTCGCTGCGCCATGGATGCCGAAGGGGCATAAATGACGATTCCCCCTTAATAACGGGGGCCAGGGGGTTGTTATGGGCACCTCTAAAAACCTACTGCGCGGCCCGATTGCTGCGTTGCGCGGTACTCGTAATCCTCATGTACAAACACGTACACTGCGGTTCCTGCGTTCCGTGCGCCTTGCAATCAGACCGCTCGCTACGGTTTTTAG
>CAYRGU010000064.1:0-6641 GCA_964423845.1 uncultured Nitrospirota bacterium | reverse complement strand
CCGCAATGACGATATAGCTACAGCGATATTCGCGCATCAGCTTGCAGACCTCGCGCAACGGGGTTTCCAAACTTGCGGCTGGAACCACTCTCGCCATAAATCGGGTCACGTCTGACGTAACCCCCTTCAGATCAACCATAATAAACCACCACGACCCAGAGCCCCCCCACCCCATGCCCCACAAACACGCATCTGCCAACGGGTGCGGCATACTATTAAAACCACCCTGAAATTGTCAAGTGCAGTGTACCCGTCGGGGAGATCCTGCGGCGTTCCCTATGGCGGGGGGATTTCTCTCGGGGTGAACAGGCCAAGATTAACCGCGAGGAACCCTCCCATGGAACCGCCTGCGGACGCCCCCATCAGAAGAAAATCAACCCCGCTCAAATAAAAGGCAAGCGCGGCCCCCAAAACAGCGCCTCCAACAATAAACAGAAAAAACCTTTGTCCTCCCAGTAACCAAACGACGGCCCCGAGGAGCGCCCCAACAAGCGCCATCAGAACAATCCAGATCGCCTCGCCCATAAAAAAGCCGATCAACCCGCCAGTCAGACCGGTCACGGTCATTCCGGGGAGGGCTTGCTGGATGCGGAACCTTTTAAGGGGCATGGAAATCCATGAAAATGCTCGCGTAAAAGTGCCGTTTTTAACGCGCTTCGGGTTTAAGATGTGCAGGCGCTTTATGCGGGAGGGTAATACCCTTGATACCAGTCCACAAACCGTTTGACCCCCTCTTCAATCGAGGTGGCCGGTTGAAATCCCACCTCACGGACCAGGTCATTCACATCGGCGTAGGTGGCGGGGACATCGCCAGGCTGCATGGGAAGTAAAATCTTCTCCGCCTTTTTCCCAAGACACCGCTCCAGGGTCTCAATCAGGGTCATGAGAGGAACCGGGTTATGATTTCCAATGTTAAAGAGACGATACGGCGCGCGGCTGATTCCAGGATGAGGGGCCGCTTTCTCATCGACGGTTCTGGCCGTTGGGATGTTCTCGCCGACACGGAGAACCCCTTCGATAATATCGTCAATGTAAGTAAAGTCCCGCTGCATATTGCCATGGTTGTACACTTCAATCGGATGCCCGGCAAGGATCGCCTTCGTAAAGAGAAACAGGGCCATATCCGGACGTCCCCAGGGGCCATAGACGGTAAAAAACCGAAGCCCTGTTGTGGGAAGTTGATAGAGGTGAGAATAGGAATGGGCCATCAGTTCGTTGGCCTTTTTCGTGGCGGCGTACAGAGAAATTGGATGATCCACGTTATCGGAGATAGAGAACGGCATCTTGGTATTCGCGCCGTATACGGAACTGGAAGAGGCATAGATGAGATGGCGAATCTGATGGTGACGACAACCTTCCAAAATATGAAGGAAGCCGACCAGATTACTCTCGATATAGACGTGTGGATTCGTCAGGCTGTACCGGACCCCAGCCTGCGCGGCCAAGTGAAAGACGCGGTCAAAAGAATCTCTCGAAAAAAGCAACTCGATCCCCTGTCGATCCGTGAGGTCTAACTGCGTGAATCGAAAGCGGGCTTCAGAGGTCAGGTGCTTCAAGCGATCGACTTTAAGCTGGACGGTATAGTACGGATTCAGATTATCGAGGCCCACCACCTCATGGCCCTCCTTCAGCAATCGGCGGGAAAGGTGAAATCCGATGAATCCTGCGGCGCCAGTGACGAGAACTTTCACCTACAGCCTTCCATCCACGTCTTGTCGATCCCAGAGATGCTTGACATCGTAAATGACCGAGGGGGTTCTCATATGCCGCTTGAGATCTTCGACGCTCCACGCTTTGAACTGTCTGTGCGCGACCGCGAGGAGGGTGGCATCGTACGCATACTCCGAGAGGGTCTCGATGGTTTTGATGCCATATTCGTGCTCCACCTCTTTGGGATCGGCCCAGGGGTCGAAGACACACACATGCGCGTTGTAGCCCTGAAGCTCTCGAATGATGTCAATGACGCGGGTGTTTCGGATGTCCGGGCAATTCTCCTTGAACGTAATCCCCAGGATGAGGATGGCGCTTCCGACGACCTGAATTCGTTTTTGCAGCATCAGCTTGATCACCTGTTCCGCGACGTACGATCCCATGCCATCGTTGATCCGTCGTCCCGCCAGAATGACCTCCGGATGGTATCCGATCTCCTGCGCCTTGTGCGTGAGATAATAGGGGTCCACCCCGATGCAATGCCCCCCCACCAATCCCGGAGAGAACCCGAGGAAATTCCATTTTGTCCTGGCGGCAGCCAGGACGGCGCCGGAGTCAATGCCCATCTTGTTGAACAGAATGGCCAATTCATTGATGAGGGCGATATTGACGTCACGTTGGGTATTTTCAATCACCTTGGCCGCCTCGGCCACCCGAATGGATTCGGCCCGATAGGTCCCCGCTTTGATGATGCGACCATAAACGGCATCAACCCGATTCAGCGTCTCCGGGGTGGAGCCGGAAACCACCTTGGTAATGCTGGTCAGCGTGTGTTCTTTATCTCCCGGATTGATTCGCTCTGGAGAATATCCGACGAAGAAATCGACGTTGAAGGTAAGACCCGATTGTTTTTCGAGGATCGGCACACAGATCTCTTCGGTCACACCGGGATAAACGGTTGATTCGTAGACGACAATGTCTCCCTTTTTAAGGATTTTACCAATGCTTTCTGTGGCGCCAATGATCGGCGAGAGATCGGGCCGCTTGTAAACATCAATGGGCGTGGGAACGGTCACAATATAAAAATTACAGTCTTTGATCCCGCCAAGGTCTGTCGCGTATTGCAGGAGCGTTGCCGAGGAAAGCCCCTCGGAGGTAATTTCCAGGGTGGAATCAATGCCCTTTTGAAGCGCCTCGATCCGCTTCAAATTGATATCGTATCCGAGGGTGTTAAAAACCTTCCCGAATTCGACGGCAAGGGGGAGCCCCACATAGCCAAGCCCCACCACACCAATTTTGATTTGATCTTCTATTAAAGAGTCCGCCATGCGATGCCTCATCGGTTAAGGGTAATATTTTCTAAGCGATCCAGACAACAGGTTGTTGAAAAAGTCCATCCATAGATTTTTCAACTTCGTTCAGCCGACTTTTTCAACTTCGGCCAGCTGCCTGCTGAACAGTGCGTCTTTTCAAGAACCCGCTAAAATAAATCCGCGCGGGAGCTTACCATAAAATCACCGATTAGGCCATGGATCGTAACATCAATACGTTGATACGACAGTGGCCGTATTTTTCTGTTCGTGTTGAGCCTCCCCCGTTTTGAACTGGGCTGGGGGGGCGCTTGGTTTGTGGGTTGTGTGTGTGTATGCTGTTCACCCGATAGGAACTCCCCATGTCTGTTGATTCCCCTCCCATGCAGTCCCCACACAAAGGGAAAACAGGCGTCCGGCGCCTGCTCAATGCCTGCGCGTATTCTACCGACGGCCTGAAAGCCGCCTTCCAGCATGAAGATGCCTTTCGCCAGGAGATTCTGCTGGCCGTCATTCTCATTCCTTTGGCGCTCTATCTGGAACCGGATGCCGTGGGCCGCGCGCTGATGATTGCCTCGGTCATCCTGGCGCTGATTGTCGAGTTACTGAATTCGGCGCTGGAAGCCGCAGTAGACCGAATCTCTCTGGAAGATCATCCCCTCATCAAACGCGCCAAAGACATGGGGAGTGCTGCGGTGATGTTCTCACTGCTGAATGTCGTCGTGATCTGGCTGTTTGTATTGCTGGGTTGAGAAATCGCCAACAGATTATTGAAAAATTCAGGCTGATTTTATACGGGGTGATCGGGCGCTCGCAGATGCCCCCCTTTGAAAGCATGTGAGGCGGTCTGATAATAGGCGATGGCTTCATTCAGCCGTTTGGGGTCAACGTCAGCGGGCGTTGCCGCGTAGGTTTTTGGATCAATACGAAAACTTTTGATACCACGTCTGGGTAGCAGGATGGTCAATATCCCATCGCGCAGATAGCCTAACTCCTGGTAGTTGCTGACGAACACTCGCCCCGGATTCACCCCCTGTTCAAAAAAGGAGCGGCCAAAAAAGAGTGCGGTACCCTTCTTTCCAAGAATATCAATCAGTGTTGGTGCAATATCAATCTGGCTGACCATCGGCGCGTAAACCCCCGGATTTAAAAGGGCCGGCGCGTAGAAAATGAGCGGGATGTGATAATTTTCTACCGGCAATTTGCTCTTGCCCGCAACAGAGCCACAGTGATCCGCCACGATCACGAATAAGGTATCGTTGAACCAACTCTTTGTTTTTGCGTCGTCAATAAATTTTCCGATGGCATAATCGGTGTACTTCACCCCACCCTCGCGACCCCCTGGAGAAGGGATGTCGATTCTTCCGGCGGGATAGGTGTAGGGGCGATGGTTTGAAGTCGTCATGATTTGCGCGAAGAACGGTTTACCTTTCAGGGCTTCCCGGTCCAGCACGGAGAGTGTGTTATTGAACAGCACTTCATCGGCGACTCCCCAGATGTTTTCAAATATAACGGATTTTTTGGGGAAGTCTGTCCGATCCACAACCGTGTAATCATTGGCCCCGTAGTAGGCATTCATGTTATCAAAATAGCCATAGCCGCCATAAAAGAAGAATGTTGAAAAACCCTGGTATTCCAGCAACTCGCCGATTGTGCTGAGATGTTCGTTATGGGGACGGCGGACAATGGCCTGCCCCGGAACGGGCGGCGTGCCGAGAGAGAGCGCTTCCAGACCGCGTACGGTTCGCGTGCCGGTTGCAAACAGTTGCTCAAACTTCAGCCCATCGCGTGCCAGTTGGTCAAGATGAGGCGTCAGCCCTGTTGTTGCGCCGTAAGCCCCAAGAAACGATGCAGATAAACTTTCGACCGAAATAAGCACGACATTTCGCGGCCGCTTCATAAACGGGAGAATGGAATCCTGGGTGTCCTTACTTTTATCCTGTAGGAGTGGCGGGAGGAGCCCTCGTTTGACACCGAGCTGTTTTAATGTGGCATCGGCGGTCTCCTGCGGCAGGGTTTGATAGAACGTGTCGTAATCCAGCTCGTTGCGCCGCAGGGCCGCAGCCAGGGTAAACAGCCCGTTGCCGGACAACTCATCCGCGTAGGCATTCTCCAGCCCCTGCATCTGATCGACGTTGCTCACGCGGATGCTCATTGCGGGCAACAGCACTGCGGCAGCGACAAGCAGCACGCGGCCTGTTTTGGTGATCGGCGTCGCATCAATCTCCCGAATCTTAAACCGCAGGAGCCAAATCATCAGGGCAGAGGCCACGCCGATTCCTGATAATATCCAGCCCACCGGATAAGACTCGCGGATATTGCCGATCACTTCGTGCGTGTACAGCAGATAATCCACGGCGATAAAATTAAAGCGCGTAGAAAATTCGAGCCAGAACGTTGCTTCGGCCACCGCGCCAAACAACAGGACGGCAAGCGCTCCCCATAGCCAAATCATACGTATCGTGCCATGCCAACGACTGGCGCGCCATCGATTCGGCAACACCGCTTCGTACAGGCAGACGAAGGCAAGAAGTACCGCGATCACGGCCAGATCAAAATAGAGGCCCTTGATCAGGACTTTCGGCCAAAGGGATAAATCAATCAAATGGAACCCCGTATACAGACCCAAGCCGATACGGGTCACGCTAAAGATACCCAGCATGAGGAGGGCAATGAGCAGAGGAAGCAATGGGATTGCGGCGCGCCATGATGGGCTGTCGGGCGATTGCATCCGCTGTTTATTCATGGGACTGTATCCGTTTCCGGGACTGTCGCAGTCTCGATGATTATCTTGCGGACGATCCCCATCATCTCAAAATGTTGATCGAAAACCACAACATCAGAGATTTTATATGCCTGACAAACCGCAAAACACATACGATCTGTAAGTGAACCGTTACGAATGCAAGGGGGAGAAGAAACTATTTGATCAACTCATGTAGAGCTCTTCTTACCGGAGGAGGGGATCCCCTCTCTCCGGCAAGCAAAAAGCAGGTTCTGTGGCTTAGTGTGCAGCCTTCTCTTCGGCTTTACCTTCAGCTTTCTCTTCGGCTTTCTTGGCCTTGGCCTTTTTGTGGCCTTTGGCTTTCATCTTTGTGGATGTTGCCGCATCGGCTGCTGGAGCAGGCGCATCTGCTACAATCTTTGCCGCGCCATTGTCCATTTTCTCATGACCCTTCTCTTCCGCCGCGAAAGTAACTGTGGCAAAAGTAACCGCCATAAGACCTACCCCCAAGTACGTTAAACCCTTATTCATTTGATCTTCTCCCTCTTTGTGTTTGCTGTGTTCTATTTTTTAATCGATGGCTTAAAGCCCCCACTCCTGTTTAGGAGCCGACATTCTATAAAACAAAGAAGGAAGGAAGTCAAGAGAGCGGGGTGTGAGACATAAAAGTTGCAAGAGTTTCATGCTGCTGTCCGATTTTCCCAGAATTCTTCCCAACGGCCGCTGGCCTGACAGCAACGCAGGGCAATAATGGCATTGGCACCCTTGACCGTCCATCTCATTCCGGATTGCTTGAGTCTCTGACCCACAATCGTTTTGCATCCGGCTTCGATAACGCCAGACCCGACAAAAAGTCCCTGCTTGATCCACTCCGCATATTTCATCCGCTCCCGGTTCGTTTCAAAATAATGTAGCGTTTTTTTAATCTGTTCCTGAACGGATTGATTAGGCGGTTT
>CAYRGU010000063.1:0-13719 GCA_964423845.1 uncultured Nitrospirota bacterium | reverse complement strand
ACGGCACGGCCAGAAAGACGATCAGGGTTTTGACCGCCGATTGGGTGTTCAGATACACAAGCAGGAAAATAATAAAAAGGGTCAGGGGAATCACGATCTTCAGGTGCTCTTTGGCCCGCTGCAGATATTCGTACTGCCCCGCCCAGACCAGCGAGTAGCCAGGCGGCAGGGAGACCTTTTCTGCTACCATCCTTTGGGCCTCTTTCACATATCCTTCGATGTCCGACTGCGTCGTATCGACAAAGACCACGCCCGCCAGCATTCCCCCTTCATTTTTGACCATTGAGGGACCTTGTGTATATCGAATGTTGGCCAGATGAGCGAGTGGGATTTGCGCGCCACCCGGCGTTGGAACCAGCACCCTTTTCAGCTTTTCAATATCGTCCCGAAACTCCCGGGCATAACGGACCTGGATCGGATAGCGTTCCCGCCCCTCCACGGTCTGGGAGATGTTCATTCCCCCGATGGCGGTCTCGATGATCTGCTGGACCTCCTGGGTCAGAAGACCATAGCGGGATATGGCCCCCCGATCGATCACGAAGTCGAGATAATACCCGCCGGTTACCCGTTCAAAAAACGAGGAGCGGGTTCCCGGGATGTGGGCCATGACCCCTTCTATCTGATCCCCGATCTTCTCGATCTGATCTAATCGCGGCCCCAGAATTTTAATGCCGACATTGCTTCGAATACCGGTGGCCAGCATCTCGGTGCGGGTCTGAATCGGCATCCACCAGATGTTGACGATGCCTGGAAATTGAAGCTTCTGATCCATTTCTGAAATGAGCTGATCCCATGTCATCCCCGGCCGCCATTGATCTTTTGGCTTGAGTGTAATCACGGTCTCCCCCATCGAGAGGGGCGCTGGATCGGTCGCTGTATTCGCCTCTCCCACCTTTCCAAAAACGGTCTCCACCTCCGGAAAAGTCTTGAGCATCTGGTCTTGAAGATGGAGGGTCCGCGTCGCCTCTGTGATCGAGATGCCGGGGAGGGTGGTCGGCATATAGAGGATCGTCCCTTCATTGAGGGGCGGCATGAATTCAGAGCCGAGCTTCAGGTAGATCGGAAGGGTCAGCAACACCGCAGCCAACGCAAGAGTGATGACCAGCCACCGAAATTGAAGCGCCCACTCCAGGACGGGTTGATAGATCCGCATCAGTCTCTGGCTGATCGGATGCCGATCTTCCGGGAGGTGTCGACCGATCAGAAGATGATTGACCAGAAGACAAAGAAAGCGGGGCCGAAATGAGAAGAATTCCGTTCGCGTCCAGAGCATCATGACCGCCGGCGTCAGGGTGATCGAGAGGAGCGCCGCGATGAACATCGCCATGTTCTTGGTGAATGCCAGCGGCTTGAACAGACGTCCCTCCTGGTCCTGAAGCGTGAAGATCGGTATAAAAGAGACGGCCACCACCAGCAAGGCAAAAAAGATCGAGGGACCGACCTCACAAAGGGCCTTCAGCCGGACCTCACCGGCGGTTGGTTTCCCCTGAAAAGGCGGGTCTGCGGTCCACCGTGTGATGGCACGGCTTGCATTTTCGACCTGGACAATAGCGCCATCTACCAGCACCCCGATCGAAATGGCAATGCCGGCCAGCGACATGATATTGGCGGTGAAACCTGCGTAGTAGAGGGGGATGAAAGAGAGGAGGACGGCAATCGGTATCGTGAGAATCGGAATCAGGGCGCTGGGAATGTGCCAGAGAAAGAGAAGAATTACGAGACTCACCACCAGCAACTCTTTCGTCAGCGTCTTTTTGAGCGTCTCCATGGCGCGGACGATCAGGTCAGAACGGTCATAAACCGGGACAATTTGAACCCCCTCCGGGAGGGAAGGCCGGATCGTCTCGATCTTTTCCTTGACCCGTTCAATGACGTTGAGGGCGTTTTCGCCGTGACGCATCACGATGATGCCGCCGACCGCCTCCCCCTCTCCATCCAGATCGGCGACGCCCCGACGAATATCAGGACCGATCGTCACGTCGGCCACATCGGCCACGCGGATCGGCGTCCCTTGCGCATCGCGGCCCAGGACCACCTGACGAATATCTTCGGTCGATTGGATATACCCCAGCCCCCGGATGATATACTCCCGCCCCCCTTGCTCGATGACACGTCCCCCCACATCGTTATTGCTTGCCCGAATGGCCATGATGACCTGATGGAGCGGCACTGCGGAGGCGGCCAGTTTGTTCGGATCGACATTCACCTGGTACTGCTTGATAAAGCCGCCAATCGATGCAACCTCGGCCACACCGGGAACCGATTGCAGCAGATAACGGAGCGTCCAGTCCTGCAAGGACCGTAACGCCGCCAGGTCGTGCCGACCCGATCTGTCAACCACCGCATATTGAAAGACCCATCCCACGCCGGTGGCATCGGGTCCCAGCGTGGGAGTCACCCCCTCCGGCAATTTTCCGGAAACCCCCTGCATATATTCCAGGACGCGTGATCGTGCCCAGTAGAGGTCGGTTCCGTCCTGAAAGATGACATAGACAAAAGAGAGGCCGAGCATCGACTGGCCGCGAACCGATTTAACCTTGGGCGCCGCGATCAGTGAGGTGACGATGGGATAGGTAATCTGGTCTTCGATGAGGGTGGGACTTCGCCCCGGCCATTCGGTGAAGAGGATCACCTGCGTGTCCGAAAGGTCAGGGATGGCGTCGAGGGGGACGCGACGCATGGCCCAGACGGCCCAGACCAATAAAAACAGCGTGGTGATCAGGATGAAGAACCGGTTCCTGGCACTATAGGTGATGATCTTTTCAATCACGGCGCCACGTCCACAGTGAACGTTTCTTTCAGTTCCGGTTTTTCTGGGAGGGTGAGGAATGCCGTCACCTCCCATCTCCCCGGCATGCTGAACTTCACAGAGGCCTCATACTGCCGGTCTTGATGGATGACGTTTGATTGCGTCTGCCGCATGGCCGGCATGGCCGGCATCGTGTAAGAAAAAAGAACCCGCGCCGGTTCAATCGGCCTGCCAGCGGAATCGGTGACTTTCAGCCGTACGAGATTCTCTCCCTCTTTTGGGGGATCCGGATGGGTTGAAAAGTGCCAGATGAGGCCGGAGGCTTCCCGCTCTTTCTGGCCTTTGGCGAGTGGGGGAGGCGCCGGCATGTCCATCCCCTCCATCCCCGCCATCCCCCCCATTGGGCCACCCCTCTGCATCTGGCCCATTTGGGCCTGTTCCATCCGGATGCCCCCCATGCCGAGGGTCCCCATCGTGTCGTGGGTGGCCATCAGCCGGCTTTCGGAGTCAATCAGGAAGTTGGCTGATGCGACGATGCTCTCTCCGGCTGCGAGACCCTTTTGGATCACATAGTGGTTGTCCACACGCCGTGCCTCGATCTCCCGCGGTGCAAACATCTGCCCCCCCTGATCGACAAAGACGATCTTCCGCATGCCGGAGTCGATCACAGCCGACTCTGGAATCACCAGGCCCTTCCCCAGTTTGGCTTGAAACGTCACCTGGGCAAACATATCGGGTTTTAAGAGGAGATCCTGATTTTGAAGCGAAAGACGGACCCGAACCGTTCTCGTCTCGGGATTTAAAAAGGGATCGATAAAGGCGACCCTCCCCCGAAATGTTTTCTCCGGCAGGGCGGTCACCGCCACATTGGCCGGCGTTCCCTCTTTGAGGTAGGCAAGCTCGGACTCATAGACGTCGGCATAGACCCAGACAGCGGTCAGATCGGCAATTTCATAGAGGGTCATCTCTGGGGTTACACGCATCCCCTGGGTCCCCTCTCTCCGGATCACCACCCCATCGACGGGGGAATGAATGGCCATATCGGTTGCGGGCGTTCCCCGCGTCTCCAGCTCCTGAATCTGCTGCTCGGTAATCCCCAACAGGATCAGTCTTTCCCTCGCGGCATTCAGGAGGATCACCCCGGATTCACGCACCTCGGGGGTGAGGCTTTCCGCAAGCTGTTTCTGGCCATTTCTGGCCAGGAGATACGCCTTCTGGGCGGCGAGAAGGTCGGGCGAATAAAGGGTCAAAAGGGGCTGATGCTTCTTGACCTGCTGGCCGGTGAAGTTGACAAAAAGGGTCTGAATCCATCCTTCGGTTCGGAGGTGGATCCGGGCAAGCCGCCTCTCATCGTAGGCCACCCTTCCGACAGCGCGAATCGTTTTCTCAATCGGGCCTTTGGAAACCGTTACGACCTGTATCCCGATGAGCCGTTTTTTTTCGGGGGAGAGCATGGCCGTCGCTTGCCCTTCTCTCTCTTCCTTCTTCATTTCTTGCACGTCGGCACGCTTCTCATCGGTCAGATTTTGTTTCGGATTGTCTGGCGCTTGCCGATTGATCCTCGGGTAGAGGAAGACGACGCCAATAAAGACGAGTGCCAGGATAAGAAAGATTTTGATGCCTGTTTTCTGAAATACATTCATGGTGAGACCTCCAATACCGTCCCAACGAACGCCTCCAACTCGGCCCGCGTTTTATGGGCGTCGGTGAGGGCACGAAAATAGACCTGCTCCATCTCTTGTAAGTTTTTTTGGGCGCCGATCAGTGTTAAAAAATCACTCCTTTGCGTTTCGTAGCCGATGGTGGCGGCCTCGATCGAGAGGCGGGCCAAGGGCAGGATCCCGCCTTGATAGAGGAGGGCGACACGCCGATTGTTCTGAAACCTGGCAAAAAGGGTTTCAATGGCAAGATGAGTCTCATTCAAAATGGTTTGATGAGCCCATTGGGCGCGGACCTGCTCCGTCAGGGCCTCCTGAATACGGGCCTCATAACTCTTGCGATTGACCCACGGGAGATTGATCTTCAAAGAGGTCATCCATCGGTTGGGGGCGTGATTGATATCCCAAAAGGAGATCTCCGCCATCAGGTCCGGAGAGAATTCCCGCCGGGCCAGGGTCACGGCCGCTTCACTTCGCTGGGCCCGCAGATAGGCTGCCTCGACCTGCGGTGTGGACTTTAACGCCTCTTTTTGAATCTGTTCGATGGGCCATGAGATCTCCGGAAGGGTCGGGGTCTTTGGCCTTCCCCTGGGGGTGTCGATCGGGCGGTTTAACAGCGTATTGAGTCGGGCGACTGCAATGTGACGCTCCTGCATCAGGGTTTCCACGGCGCTGACAAGATGGAGCAGGTCAATCTGGGCACGGATCAAGTCTTGCTGGGGGGCCTGGCCCACCTCGAATTTCTCCTTGGCTATCTGGGAAAATTTTTGTGAAAGCGCCACCTGTACGTGATAAATCTCCAATAACTGGTCGGCAAAAAAGAGGTCGTAGTAGGCCTGATTGGCCCGGGAGAGGACCCCCTTTTTGACCCCTTGCGCCTCCACCTCCGCCACACGAAGATCCCACTGCGCCTTGTCTTTGCGCAAGGCCCGCTTCCCCAGGAGGGGAAATTTCTGGGAGAGGGTATACCAGGTCTCCTCCGCCTTCCCGATATTGACAGGGTGGGAGGGGATCGACCACCAGGCCAGGCCGATTTCCGGGTCTTCGAGCGCAGCCCTTTGCACGACCTGCTCACGGAGGGCATGGACCCTCTCCTGGGCGTCCTGGACTTCGATATTTCTCTCCAGGGCCTCCTGGAGGACCTCCTGAAGCGCCAGAAATTCCCCTGCCTGACAGGGAAAAGATATCATCCCTAAGAGGAATATAAATCCGATAAGACGGAGACCCTTTCTCACGATAGCTCCTGTTATAAAAAAACCTTGGCTGGACCTTTTGGATAAACGTCTAAAAACAGGGGAGGTCTAAATCAGGAGTGCTTTATGTAGGATAAAGAGTCTTTTATGAGGCTGGATGGGTTTGTCATTCAGGGGGGGAGGGGAGAAGGGGTTGATCGGTGGTACGGAGAGGGGGGTGATCTCTACCAGAAAGGGGGATGGCAGAGGCGAGGCCGCAGGCGATATCTGCGGCACGGACAGATTGCACAGTGTCATGGCCACTGCGTCTGATGACGCCTCGTTACAGCGGGACTGACAACACAGGGAGGGAGGTGTCGCCGCGCGGGCCATGATACAGGCATTCACCATCGCAAAAGTCAGACAAACCAGTATCCCCCTGATCAGGGCGGAACCCATTTTCGATCTGACCCGCATCATGCGTGGAGCATAGAGGGCTTTATCGAGGATTGTCAATGTGGCGCAGGGTGCATGTGGCGCAGGGTGCAACGATATGGGGCTACGGTGCCCGACACTTTCCTTTATCTGTTGTACCTGCCCCTTGAGCCGGTTGGGTCGTGAGACTGGCTGTGCTATTGTAGGGGCATTGGTAGGGGCATTGGTAGGGGCATCGGTAGCGGCATCTTAATGAGCGAAAGGAGGCCTTAAATGATTCGGGGATTTTGGATTGGCGGAAAGTGGGGCGCGTCCAGGGAAAGATGTGAAGTGATGAACCCGTATAACGGGGAAGCGGTTGGAGAGACCTGCTGGGCCGCGCCCGAAGATGTGGAAGATGCGATGGCTGCGGCCACGGCGGCCTTTGGCCCCATGCGGCAACTTTCCGCGTTTCGTCGCGCCGATATGCTGCATGGAATCTCTGAAGGATTAAGAAGACGTCTTGAGGAGACGGCAAGGCTCATTACGCTTGAATCGGGGAAACCGATTTCTGACGCAAGGGGAGAAGTCAGTCGGGCGATCAACACCTTTCAGCTTGCCTCCGAAGAGGCGAAGCGGATTTACGGAGAGGTGATCCCGCTGGATTTAATGCCCGGATCAGAGGGACGTTGTGGCATGACCCGTCGGGTCCCGATCGGCCCAATTTTAGGGATCAGCCCTTTTAATTTTCCGTTGAATCTGGTCGCCCATAAAATTGCGCCGGCCCTGGCTTCGGGCAATCCCATTATTCTGAAACCTGCGCCCAAGACGCCGCTGACTGCCCTGTTGTTGGCGGAGGTGATTGAATCGGTCGGTGTGCCTGAAGGGGCGGTTAATGTTTTGCTCTGCTCAAATCCCCTGACGGAGAAGATGGCGTTGGATCCGAGAATCAAGATGGTCAACTTTACCGGAAGCGCGGCGGTGGGCTGGCATTTGAAAGAGCGCGCCTATAAAAAGCGCGTCCTTTTGGAATTGGGGGGCAACGCCGGGGTGATTGTTCATGCCGGGGCCGACTTAGACTTCGCCGCCCGGCGATGCGCGGTGGGGGGATTCTCGTATGCGGGACAGGTCTGCATCTCCGTTCAGCGTATTTATGTGCAGGAGGGGCTTTACCCGACATTTTTGGAGAAATTTATTCCCCAGGTTCAGGCGCTCAAGGTGGGAGACCCGATGGAGGAGGCGACCCAGATGGGTCCCATGGTGGATTGCATCGCTGCGGAACGGGCCGAAGGGTGGATTAACGCCGCAATCGAACAGGGCGCCAAAGTTTTAACCGGCGGGAAACGGACCGGTTCGATGTTTGCGCCCACGGTGCTGGCTGAAACAAAACGGGAGATGGAAGTCAATTGCCGGGAGGTCTTCGCGCCGATTGTAACGGTGACTCCGTATCGGCACTTGGAGGAGGCGATTGAGCAGATCAATGACTCTGACTATGGATTGCAGGCCGGTTTTTTCGGGGCCAACGTCAAAGAGATATTTTTAGCCTTTGATCGGATTGAGGTGGGGGGATTGATTGTGAACGATATCCCGACCTATCGGATTGATCACATGCCTTATGGCGGTATGAAAGACTCTGGTGTTGGCCGGGAGGGGATTCGCTACGCCATTGAAGAGATGACGGAGTTGAAATTGATGGTCCTGAACCTATAACAGGTCAGGGTGTTGTCACGGGTGGGTGGCCATAAAGCGGCGAGCGCGGCCCTGGCAGGAGACCATTGAAGCGGGGAACTCCCAAGAGGCGCTGGTTGGCGATGCCCGCGTAATTGAACGCGGCATCGGTCGTGGTGCCGATAATCTGCTTGACCACGGCTGTAACCAACATCCCAACGAGCCCGCCTTGACTCTGCTGCGACTGTTCGACTGACGATGCCGAGGCACTTCCTTGCCACAAAAGCTGACCAGAGCGCAGGTCTATCATCCGTCCCTCGACTGCGACTGTGGTATCGCTGTCTATCACGGTGTAGCGGGTTCCGTACTGCTTCACGCGCAGATAGACGGCAGCATCTGCGCCAAAAAACTCACGAAGCTTATGGGGGGGGACCTCATGGATCTCGGCTGCCATATTCAGGCCGTTTTGGCGGAACGTTTCATCTACCAAGGTAATTGGCAGGACGTAATAGCCGGCCTCGGCCAACGGATGCGTGGCGTGGGCCCAGACCCCCGGCGTGGCCTTGACATCTGGCGAATCGTTCAGCGGGGGCAGAACCAGAATCGACGCCGGCTTGGCCTGGATAAATGCCGTGTAGTCAAGGGGGACAGGGTGCGTGGCACATCCTGAAACCAGGAGGACCAGAATCCCTATCGCAAAGCTGCGGGGCTTTCGGGCTGGTTTCATGTTGGTGTCTTGCCGGTAGACGACGCGTCCAGGCGTTTGAGCAATTTCTCCATATAGGGGGTTGACTCCGGGAAAGCAGCCTTTTCGGCTTGCCACAGGAGGCGTGCCTCGCCCACATCCCCGGACGAGAGGAACAACATGCCCAAATGCGCGCGGAAGCCGGGGGGCAGCATTTCACCATTGGTCCTGGCTTTTTCCATATGGGCCTGTAGATTGCGGATCTGCTCGTCAGGACTTATCCCCGTACGCAATAGCAGGTCATACTGCTGACGAGGAAAATTTTCCCACAGATACATTGACTTCGGGGTTTGGACGCAGCCTGCGAGCAGGGCGATCACCCCGACCCTCAACACGCCTCGAATGGCGGGTAACAGGATCACTGGCGCGCCTCTTTGCCGCCCCACTGATTGCTATCTACTCCGGCCACAAGGTTGTTCACCGCCTCGCGCATTGCCAAGTCAAGCACTTTGCCGTTCAGCGTGGCATCGTAGCCAGAGGTCCCGCCAAAACCAATCACCTCGCGGTTCGAAAGCGCATACTCCCCTGCGCCACGAGCGGAGTAGACGACTTCCGACGTGAGACTGTTGACGATGTTCAGGGTAATCTTGGCGTAGGCAACCTGTGTTTTGCCCCGACCCAGGAGGCCGAAGAGTTGATAGTCTCCCACTTCCTTACGACCGAACTCGGAAATATCCCCCGTGACCACATACGCGGCGCCACGCAGCGACTGCGCCTGGCCTTGCAACTTGGCTTCCTGACGGGTTTCCTCCATGTTTTCGCGATCCAGAACATTAAAGCGCTGTGACTGCTGCAGGTGTGCCACAAGGGTGGTCTTGGCCTGGCTGCCCAAGCGATCCACGCCGTCCGAGAAGACGCCGCGTACGAAGCTCGAATGGTTATCAAACTTACCCACGGACATCGGAAGCCGCGCACCCGAATAGGACGTGGTGGCGGACTGTACACTCTCCAGTTGGATCACACGCGAGCCTTCGGTGGCGCAGCCATTGAGACTAATCAGTCCTGCGATCACCGTCACCATAAATCGATTGGACATGAGACCTCCTTGGTTAAGATATTTCAATGACTTCGGTCGAACCTGTCCGGCTCATCCGGGCTGGCATCCTACCATAAAACAGAGATTGCGATACAAGAGATTGACATCATTCGTTTCGGGAGCGTAGCCTCCGCCTGCTATGAAGGTTATTTTTATTTTTTTATGGGTGCTGGTGGGGGTGTCTGACCTCTTTGCTGAAGAAGCGGTCTCTCCCTTATCCTTGTCTACCAGCGCGACTTATGGGGACTACTCTGGCAGTGTCCAGAGAGAGAAGATTATTTCTGAATCATTGGCCCTCTCTTATACGCCCACGTTAAGTGGCGGGTTCAATCTTTCCCTGAAGCATTCCTCTTTAACCCGAAAGCTTTCACTCCCCACAATCGAGGGAATTGATACAAACCTTTCCTATTACCATTTTTTTACCGACAGCAGTGGAAACTATATTGGTGCCAAGACGGCAGTGCACCATATTTCGAGTGACGATACCAATTCCAATGGCGCCACGATTCCCCATCTATCGCTTTCCTATAAACCCGCCAACCTGCTTTCTGCTTTTGAAATCGGGTATACCCATACCCCGTATAGCGATACGACCGCAAAACAGATCACCCTCATGGGCGCGACGTCACTATTTAACCAATGGGTATGGTCACAAACGCGGGTCTATTACACTAATTTATCCGCTCCTGTTCAATCGAAGAATCACACCATTGCGGTTGAGGAAAGGCTTTCCTATTATGCAATTCCCCGCGAACTCACCCTGTCTTTATACGCGCTATTCGGGGAAAGGATCTATACTTATGACGTTGATTTGGGAGCGGCCTATAACCTTCCTGATATTCAAAAGGGAACTTTGGGATTGTCTCTGAACTATCGTCTTGCAGGTGAGATAAGTATCTTTGCTGATTTTACACAAGAGAAATACGACAATGTGTTTATTCCAAACCAGTATCGTGTAGGATACTGGACGGCAGGGGTTTCGACCCAATTTTAAAAAACAATAAATAATGGAGGGAAAAGATGAAAAGGTTTTTCTTAATGGCGGTTGTTTTTGTTACGCTCATTTTTGTGCAGAGGGCTATTGCGCAAGAGAACTACACGTTTAGTTATTCCATAGCGAATGAAAAAGGAAAACAAACATTAAAGATCACGACCACTGCTATTGAAGCAGGAAGAGTGCTGGGCGTTACCTTCTATCCAACAGAAGTGAAAGACCTTTCAAAGGACGCGTTGAGTACATTTTTTTCCGTAAAAAAAGGCACAGATACCGTGGAGATTCCCGTAGATTCAAAATATAAAAGCGGGACATTCGAAGCGGCGCTCTGGACAAAGACAATACCAAAATCGGAATGTTTAAAAACCGATGCGGTTTGTCAAAAGGTTGGTTTTCGCGCCGGGGGATATTCTACTTCCTACATGTGGGGTTACCTCTATGCCCCCTAACGCAAGTTGGTTAAAAAACTTGGCGATTAGCGAGACTGGGCTCATTTTTGATCCCTCTACAGGGAGCATCTTCACTTCTAACACAACGGGCGTTCAGATTTTAATGGCGCTTAAAGAGGGAAAAGAAGCGGACGAAATTAAGGAGTCCCTCGTAGAGGATTTTGAGGTTGATCCAAACAAGGCCGAAATGGATATCCAGGATTTTCTGAATCAACTGACCATCTCTTTTCCTGCAAAAATTTAAAGGATGCCAAATGTTGCCGTTACAGGCTTAAATGCGGTGGATACCCCAGGGCCTGGGGTACCGGTCGTTCGGTGTCTTACGGAATCTCCGCATTTCAAAGGGAATCTGATCGGTCTCGCCTACGATGCGTTAGAGCCGGGAATATTAGACAGTCACCTCTTACATTCGGCCTATCTCCTGCCCTACCCAGGCATGGGGCCCCAATCACTCCTGGAGCGAATTCGTTTTATCCACGAACAGCAACGGTTGGATGCCATTATCCCCACGTTAGATGCCGAGCTTCTAAATTTCATACAGATACAAAAAGAGCTTTCAGCACTCCAGATACAGATGGCCCTGCCCACGGAGGAATCGCTGCTTCGGAGATCAAAAACGAATCTGCCGCAGTTTGCGGAGATGTTTGGTTTTAAGACGCCGAAGACATTGCTTGTGACCGACCCGAATAAATTGAGTCTGACGGAACAAGACCTGCCAGTTTTCGTGAAGGGAATCTTTTATGAGGCCTATCTGGCCTATACGATGGAGGATCTCTTTCGTTATATGTATAAAATAAGCGCCAAGTGGGGCTATCCGGTACTGCTTCAGGAATATATTGAAGGGGAGGAGTATAACGCGGCAACTGTGGGGCATGAAGGACAGGCTTCCGGGATCGTCTGCATGAAAAAATTGGTTCTGACCGATAAGGGAAAAGGATGGGCCTGCGTTACCATTAAGAACGAGGGGCTTATCGAAATGACACGGAAGATTGTTGCCTCCTTAAGATGGCATGGCCCAATGGAGGTGGAGGTGATCTTATCAAAAAAGGATCAGAAATTTTATATCATCGAACTGAATCCCAGATTTCCCGCATGGATTTACCTTGCGAAGGCTGCGGGAATCAACCTTCCCTACCTTTCCCTCCTGCTTGCCCTTGGAGGGGAAGGGGAGCCTGCAACGGACTATAAGACTGGGGTGGTGTTTTCCAACTACACCACCAATCTGATCACCGACTTAACGCGCATCCAAACACTTTTTACCACAGGAGAGATTCACTACACCGCAAATAACTCGATATGAAAAAACCTTATGAAAAGCCATTTATCACCCGGCACCGAACGGGGGTGATCAACAAGTTCGGCGGGGTTTCCCTGGCCCGACCTGCCGATGAAATTGATGGGGTAAAGGTTGCCGCATTGGTCGCAGCGTATGGTTCTCCGCTCTTTGTTTATTCGGAGGCAACGATTAAGAGGAAACACGCGGAACTCATGGATGCCTTTTCATTACGCTATCCGCGGGTGCAACATGCGTGGAGCTATAAAACAAATTATCTGAAGGCCATTTGTAAGACATTTCATCAGTTGGGATCCTGGGCAGAGGTCGTCTCTTCTATGGAATATGAGATGGCAAAGCGAATGGGGAATGATCCTGCCCATATTATTTTCAATGGCCCGTCAAAACCTCACGATGTGTTGAAGGAAGCGCTGTCTGCCGGGGCCATGGTCAATGTTGACAGCATGGAAGAGATTTACGGAATCGAAAAAATTGCAGATGAAATTGGAAAATCGGTGAGTGTGGGGGTTCGACTCAATATGGCCCTTGGCACTTATGTCGCATGGGATCGGTTTGGTCTCAATCTGGAGTCAGGTCATGCCTATCAGGCGGTCAAACGTGCCCTGGCCGGAGGGAAGATAAAAATTACGGGCCTGCACGCCCACATCGGCACGTTTATGCTGGACCCAGAATTATACCGTATTGCAGTTAAAAAGGTGATTGAATTTGCCAAGCTCATCAAAAATGACTTTGGCGTTCAGATACAATATATCAATATGGGCGGCGGTTTTCCCTCTAAAATTAAGCTTAAAGGAACCTACCTTGCCGCAGAGTCCGTTCCGAGGTTTGATCGCTATGCGGAGGCGATCTGCGACGAGTTGCTTTCGGCCTTTCCGTCCGAGGAACTCCCGTTGCTTATTTTAGAGACGGGCCGCGCGATGATTGACGAAGCGGGCGCGCTGATCTCAACGGTCGCGGCCACGAAGAGACTTGGGAACGGAACCCGTTCTCTGGTGATGGACGCGGGGGTGAATCTGCTCTTTACTTCGTTCTGGTATGATCTTGAAATGATCCCGGTGGTGGATCGGGGAAGCGCGGTGGAGGATCATCTTGTTTATGGTCCGCTTTGTATGCAGATTGATGTGATTATGCCAACGATCAAACTCCCTTATCTTGAGAAAGGGGATCAGGTCATGATCCGTCCTGTTGGGGCGTATAACAACACCCAGTGGATGCAATTTATTCAATATCGCCCTGCCGTCGTGATGATTGGGCCAAACGCAAAGGTTGCTGTGATTCGAAAGGCGGAAGATTTAGATTATCTTCAGTCGTTGGAACATCTGCCTGATTGGGGCACACGGTGATATGGGGGGGTACCGAGTGCAAAGGGATCACGAAAAAGATTCTGGTCATGACAGGGTTTGCTTTCGTATCGCTTATTTCTGCGGCGGCGGTTTTGTCGTTTTTCTAAAGAGTCTCTTTACCTCCCCTCCCCCTCCTTGTGAAGGAGGGGATTCAGATGCACTTGTAAACACCTCTTTCACTAAAAATTGACATCTTT
>CAYRGU010000062.1:0-7817 GCA_964423845.1 uncultured Nitrospirota bacterium | reverse complement strand
GGGCAGCTTCCCACGGATGAAGATCTCTTCAGGGTGGTCTCGAAGGGGCTTCCGGGGACGGGGATGCCACCCTGGGGTGATCCGCGTGAGTTTCAAATCACGGAGCAGGAACGGCGTCATGTGATCCAGTATATCAAGACGTTTTCCAGGAAGTTCGCCCGCCAGAAAGACCCGTTAGAGGTGGTGGAGATAGGAAAGGAAATTCCTGCAAGCCCCGAGAGCATTGAAAAAGGGCGCGCCCTTTTTAAGGAGATGGAATGTTTTAAGTGTCACGGCAATGAAGGCCGGGGGGATGGCCCGTCCGCGCCGGAGTTGACGGACGATAAGGGGGACCCCATTCGCCCAAGAAACCTCACTATGAACTGGCATTTCAGAGGGGGGGGGGAGGCGAAAGATATCTATATGCGGGTGAATACCGGTTTAAATGGCACCCCGATGCCTTCATTCAAGGATAGTCTGGATAATGAAAAGAGCTGGCACCTCGCCAACTATGTCCGTTCTCTCTCTCCTGAAAAGCGGCCTGAATTAGACGTGGTCATCAAGGCAAAGAAGGTGGTCGGGGAGATTCCTGTTGACCCGTCAGATCCGGCTTGGAAGGAAGGCGTTGCGAGCTGGTTCCCGTTGGTGGGTCAGGTGATCCGGGAGCCAAGGCATTTTACGCCAGGGGTGCGGGATGTCTTTGTTAAGGCACTCTATAACGCGAAAGAAATGGGGTTTATGTTGGAGTGGGATGATCCGAGCCCAAGCAGGTTTAATGAGGAGGCAGGAACTTTTGAGGATCAGGTCGCCATTCAGTTTCCGGTGGAACTTTACCCGGGCGCAAAGAAGCCTTATTTCCTCATGGGGGATGAGAAAAAACCGGTCAACCTCTGGACATGGAAGACCGAGTCAAACCTCTTTGTGGAGAGCAACGCAAACGGGATTGACAAAGAACGGGAGCAGGGCAAGGAAAGTCAGGCCATTTCCGGGAAGGGGGTCTATCAGGAGGGCCGATATCGGGTTGTTATGAAGCGATCTCTCACGACACCCGATACCCAGAATGACATTCAGTTTCAGATGGGGAAGTTTGTCCCTGTCGCCTTTTATGCCTGGGAGGGTACAAATGGGGAGACCAAAAGCAAGCGTGCAATCTCTCACTGGTATTTTTCCCTGATACAGCCGGAGACTCCAAAGACGGTCTATATCTATCCGCCGTTGGTTGTTCTGGTTGTCCTGGGATTGGAACTGCTTCTGCAGAAAAAACTGCGCAGGGAGAATGGGAAGGGATCAGGAGATGATTCGAAAAAGGTCTAAATAATAGCTGATGAGAAGTTTTTCAAATGAAGGAGGATCGATGAAAGGGAATATGAAGTGGGCTGGTTTCGTGGCGGGGATGTTGGGGATTCTTGTGTTGGGTGTCACGCCGGTTTTATCGGCGGAGGGGTCTCTTTCTGGAGAGATTAAGCTTTCTGGAGATGCACCGGCCATCAAAAAAATTGAGATTACAAAAGACCAGGAGGTTTGCGGCAAAGAGCGAATGCCCGAAACGCTTCTTCTTTCAAAGGGTAAAGGGGTTGCCAATGTCGTGGTGATCATTAAGGATGTGAAGGGGAAGAAGCTGGCTGTGCCGGCGAAAAATATAGAGTTTGTCCAAAAGGGATGCCAGTTTATGCCTCATGTGGTGATGGTCCCGGTCGGGGCTGCCATCGATATCATCAATAAAGATCCGCTTACCCATAATATTCATACCTTTCCAATCGAAAATGCGCCCTTGAATAAGGCCCAGCCGAAGAGTTTGCCTAAAATCACCTCTCCAAAACTTGAGGTTCCTGAAATTATCAAGGTCCAGTGCGATATCCACCGGGGGCTGATGAGCGCCTGGTTTGTCGTGGCGGACAATCCCTACACGATGGTCACGGATGCCGATGGAAAATTTAAGGTTGCTGGCATTCCCGAGGGAACGTATAAGGTTGAGATCTGGCATGAACTTTTAATGAAGCAAACGAAAGAAATTACGATTAAGGGTGGCCAAGAGGCGAAATTGGATGTGGCCTTGGAGGCCAAGAAATAAGGCGACCTCTATGGGGATGATTTGGTTGTCAGAGGGGACTTGTTGAAGGAGGAAGAGATGAACTTTCTGGAAGGTGTGTTACGAGAAGGAAGGGGTTGGGTGAAGAGGTCGGCGGTTGTCTACCTGGCCGTCATTGCCGTTCTCTTGATCTCAACGACGCTCTTTGCCGCGACGGATGGGACGATCATCAAGGATGAATATCGGACCTTTATGGGCATCAATTCCAGAAACGTGATCTGGTTTGTCGCCGAGGTTCATCTGATGTTTGGTGCCTTTGTGTTGGGGGTTCCCATGTTTGCGGTAACCCTGGAGGCGATTGGGGCCAAGACGAAAGACAAACGCTATGACCGCTTGGCTTATGAGTTCACAAAGCTGCTCTCGGGGGCATTTTCAACGACGGCCGCTTTAGGAGGCCTTCTGGCGTTTTCCCTGTTTGGCCTCTATCCAAAGTTTATGGCCTATATGGCAAACGTTTTCCATGATGTTTTTTATGTCTATGCCCTGATTTTTTTTCTTGAGTCCTTCACGCTCTATCTTTACTACTACCTCTGGGATGCCATGCAGGGGAGGAAGTGGGCGCATGTCTGGCTGGGGGTGTTGCTCAATGTCTGGGGTTTGCTCTTGATGGCACTTGCCAATACTTGGGCGGGATTTATGATGAGTCCTGTGGGAGTCGATAAGGAGACCAACGCATTTATCGGGACCACCCTGCAGGCAATGGCAACCCCGCTGTGGCATCCGATCAATATCCACCGGATATTAGGCAATGTCGCTTTTGGTGGTTTTATCGGCGGGGCCTATGCGGCGGTCCGGTATCTTGGGGCACAGACTAAAGAAGATCGTTGCCACTATGATTGGATGGGATATATCAGCAATTTCATCGGCGTGGCTGGGTTAATCCCTCTCCCTTTTGCGGGATACTGGATGGGGCGTGAGGTCTATAGCGTCAGCTCCGTGATGGGGAACAACATGATGGGGGGGGCCTTTTCCTGGACGTTTATTCTCCAGGCCATTCTTGTGGGAACCCTTTTTATCGGGAGCAACTATTACCTCTGGATTGGCATGGAGCGGATTCCCGGCTCGGAGCGGTATAGCAAATACATTAAATTTATCGAGGTGGTTATCCTGATCTGTTTTGCGATCTGGCTGACGCCTCATAACCTGCCGTTGAATGCCGAAGAGCAGGTGATGTTGGGGGGGCAGTATCACCCGACGTTTAAGTTTTTAGGATTAATGTCGGCCAAGAATGCGGTCATTAATTTCATCATCCTCTCGACCTTCTTTAGTTTTCTTTTGTATCGGCGCGCCAACAAAATGGATGGCATTCCCTTTTCACAGCAGGGGAAGAATGCGAAGGTGGTCTTGTGCAGTGTGGCGGGGCTTTGCATCCTGATCATGGGTTGGTACGCCAATTTTCTCTTTAATGCTGATCCGGCGATGTTTGACCTTCCCGCCGACAGGGCGAAATACTTTAAACTTCCTGCTTCCTTGCTGATGTTGCAGATTTTTATGGTCTTTGTGGCGGTGGGGTTGACCTTTAAAAATAAGGGAAAATTGGGACAGGCCCTCTATCTGGGGGTGGCAATCTTTTCGATTACGTTTGTGATGGGGGTCTATGGATTTGTCATCATGGCCGTCGCCAACCCGCTTCTTCGCAATATTGCCTTTACCCAATGGTCGATGATGATGACCTGTCTGGCCCTGGTTTCGACCATTGATGTCTATCTCTTTAAAGGGGCAAAGGAGTATGGGGCGATTGAATGGGGCAAGATGCCGGATCGGGCGCAGTATGTTTTGATCCTTCTTTGTATTGCCATTGTGCTCAACATTGGACTGATGGGTTTTATCCGGTCGGGGCTTCGTGAAGATTGGCACATCTATGGTGTTTTACGGGATACCTCTCAATGGAGCTTTACCCCAACCAATGCGACGATGGCGAAAATGGTGAGCGCCTGCCTGGTGACTTTCCTGGGGGTGGTCTCTTTCCTTTTCTGGCTGACGGGGCAGGGGGGGCATGGCCATGATGGGGATACAAAAGAAGAAAAATCTGTCGAGAATGAGGCGGAGGCGTTAGGTTTGGCGCCATCCATGCCGGTAAGTGGCGTGCGGCTGGGTATGACCGATCTGTCGGGTGGCATCTCGGCACATGAACAAAGAGGGGAGGCCTAGTATCTCGTGGATGAACAACTTAAAAAAAATAGCTCGGGACGGGCGTTCCTTCGTGCCGTTGGCTTTGTCTTGGCGATCCTGACCGTTTATATCTATATTGCCGAAGTGATTACAGATATTTCCGGTCAGGCCCATCGCGGGAGTGTAGCGGCCGGTGTGGGCCCGGAGCAGGGGCAGGAAATTTTCTTTGGTAAAGGAAAATGCTCCACCTGTCATAGCCTGGGGACACAGGGAAGCGCGATCCGTTGCCCGAATCTGGGGGTCCAAGAGGGGGCTGGGCCACCCTTTGACATGCCGATTATTCAGCGGGCAGAGTTACGCGCGAAAGAGAGGACCGCAAAGACGGGTCAACCGTATCGTGCCATTGACTACATTATCGAAAGCCATTACGAGCCCGGCGCCTATGTGGTGGAGGGGTATAAAAATGAAATGCCAACCATCTGGAAGCCGCCAATTTCCCTGAATGCCGATGAGGAGATGTCGGTGGATTCCTATCTGATGAGTTTGGGCGGGGAGGTTGATATCGCAGCGATTGCGAACAGCCCCATCTTTGCCAAGTTTAAGGTGGCGAGAAAGGCGCTGGAGTCCGACACATCGGTGGCGGCGTTTAAGCCCTATCTGGGGGGAGATCCTGCGAAGGGGGAAGATATCTTCTTTAACCCCGACTCGGCGACCCCGTGTGGGAAGTGTCATACGGCCAAGGGGCAGGGTGGGAAGGTGGGGCCGGAGTTGACGAATGTTGCGGGGTCTCGTACGCCTCAATATATTATTGAGTCTGTCTTGGATCCTTCAAAAGAAATCGCTTCGGGGTTTGAGCCCTTTCTTGTGGTAACCAATAGTGGTGATTTCATTACTGGGGTAAAGAAGGGTGAGGACGATAAAACCTTTGAGATCATGGATGATCAGGGCGAGATCCGGAAGATTCCGAAGTCCGATATCGAGAAGATTGTCCCCCAGAAGGTCTCCATCATGCCTGGAAATTTCAGGGAGATCTTAACTATGGAGCAGTTTCACGATCTGCTCGCATTTTTGTTGACGCTAACTTAACGAATCGGGTTGTTATCTATAGGCCGGGGGGCTCGCTCCCTTGTTCTGTGAGAGGTATTGAATGGAGACGAAAAAACAGAGTTCAATTTTCCTTGGAAGTGTCATCACGATTCTGGTTGTTTACCTTATCTTTAAGTATCTTGCCCCGTATATTTCCATGCTGATTGTGGGAAAGGATCGCCCGTTGCCTCTTCCTGGGTCGCTCATGTTCATCTATATGGTGCTCACCTTTTTGGGGCTTTTCATTTTCATCACGACGAGTGACCAGAAAATTGAACAGTTCAAAGAGCCGATCACTCGTTTTTTGAATGGGGGGCAGGCCGGACTGGTGGGGATGCTCCGGATGGCTGTCCTGGTCGTGGTTCCGTTTTTGGTCGGCTGGGGTGTTTACGATAGAACGGCCCCATCCGTAAAACCACCGGTGATGATAAGGGTGCAGCATCCGACGATACCGGGCCGATTTGAGCCGATGATCAATCCGATGCGGAAGCCGGATGAGGCGATGATTAAAAAATATTCAGAGAAATATGGTTTGGCGAATGTTCCTGTTGAGCAGGCGGAGGGTGTTTTCGTGGAGAAGGCGACCGCCGAGGGACGTGATCTGTTTCAGGTGAACTGCCGTCCCTGTCATGGTTCTAAGGCAGATGGAAATGGGCCGATGGCGTGGGGGTTCAGGCTTCGGCCCGCTGACTTTACCGATCCCGGAACGATTGCCACCGTGGTAGAGCCCTTTCTCTTCTGGCGGATTAACGAGGGGGCCTTTGGGCTTCCAGCAGAATCGAGCCCCTGGGATTCTGCGATGCCCGCATGGAAGGGAGAAATTCCAGAAGAGGATATGTGGAAAATTATTCTGGCCGATTATGATACGGCCAACAAAGAGCCAAGAAAACCTGAAAAGTCTCATTGATGGCCTTTAATTTGGAGAAGAAGGTAATGCGCGTCGTGAATATCTTTCTGCTGATTGTCGCCTTGATCATGCCCCGATTGCTTTTTGCGCAAGAGTCGCTCCCCTTCGTTCCGGAGGAGCCTCCTACAAAACGGCTGGAGCCGACGCCAGAAAATGTTGCGGCCGGAAAGAAAATTTACATGCAGCGGTGTCTCCCCTGTCATGGGGAGAGAGGGTCGAGCGATGGGGCTGCGGCGGTCTTTTTAGATCCACGCCCGCGCGATTTCACGCTGGGGATGTTTAAGTTAAAGACCACGATTGGGGATGAGCCTCCGACGCTTGAGGATCATTTCAGGATTGTGACGCGCGGTATTCCCGGCACGGCGATGCCATCCTGGAAGGCCCTTTTGAATGAAGAGCAGCGGTGGCAAGTGATCCTGTATGAGCGGACTTTTTCAGAGCGCTTTGCGCCTGGTAAGGAAGGGAAGCCAATTACCGTTGGGAATGAGCCTCCCACGACGCCGGAGGGGATTAAGAAGGGGGATGAAATCTTCCATGGAAAGGCCGCCTGTTTTATCTGCCATGGTCAGGACGGGCGTGGAGATGGGCCTCTTGGACCGACACTTCGGGATAAAATGGGAAACCCGGTTCTTCCTCGGAATTTGACCAAATCGTGGCTGTTTAAGGGGGGAAATGAGCCGAGGCAGATATTCACTCGCATTACAACCGGTATTTTCTTCTCTGGAATGCCTTCGTTCGAAGATAAGTTGACGGAAGAAGAGCGTTGGAATGTGGCCCACTACGTAAGGTCGATTCAAAAAAATCTAAAAGATTTTAAAGATGTGGTGCTGAAGCCAAAGCGGATTGAGGGGGAGATTTCTTTAAACCCCGATGATCCTTTCTGGAACACGGTGGATTATGCGGATATCCCGATGAGCGGGCAGGTGACGCTCCCGCCTCGAAATCAGACCCAATCGGTGGATTTAATGACCGTTCGGACGGTTTATAACGACAAAGAGATCGGGTTTCATCTGGAGTGGGATGACCGATCTAAAAATACCCTGCATGAAGACCCTCCCGAAGCCCCGAAAAAGGAGGCGAACGCCTATGAAACCTATCCGGTGTTATACCCCGCAGAAAATCGTCCTCAAGGCCCCTATCGGGATGGTGTGGCGATCCAGATGGCGGTGAAAATACCAGATAGCCCTGAATTGCCTCACTTTATTATGGGACAATCTGGAAAGCCGGTGAATCTCTGGCATTGGAAGTCCGATTGGAATGAGGATGCCGCGAAGCCTACCCCTGTTGAGTTTGTGATTGGGACAGGCCCAAAATCTCCCGCGAAGCTGGCCAAGATGCAGAATGTAATGGGGAAGGGTGTTTTTAATAATGGGCGTTGGCGTGTGGTGATGAAACGTCCCCTGGCCTCGGAGGATCCCAACACGATGACGCCGATTGCGCCGGGTTCGTTTATCCCGGTCTCCTTTCACGCGTGGGATGGTTCCAATGGAGAGGTCGGTCTTAGCCGGTCTATCTCATCCTGGTATTATCTTCTCATTGAGAAAAAAACGCCGACGAATGTTTATGCCTACTCAATCGGGTGGGCGCTCTTTGCGGTTGGGTTGGAATTCTACTTGATTCGCAGGGCGAGATCGAAATGAAAAA
>CAYRGU010000061.1:0-5598 GCA_964423845.1 uncultured Nitrospirota bacterium | reverse complement strand
TTCACCGAGCCCTTGAAGAAATCTCATAAGGCGGGTGCGATTGCGAGTGTGGAGTTTGTACGCTATCGCTGGTATCCCGATGTGGACTTGGGATTGGTCTTCTGGCACGACCATGTCTTTGGCCTTGATAGCTGGGGGCATGGGCTGTTCGGTTCTACCATTGTTGAGCCGGCAGGATCGACGTACCATGATCCGGTGACGGGCAAAGAAGTGAAAAGCGGTGTGGTGGTTGATATTCATACCACCGATCCGGTCTCGGCCCAGGTGACGGGGAGTTTCCGCGAGGTGGTGATGCAGATTGTTGATTCCAACCCCAGGGCGGCGGAGTTGATTACCGCTGATAATCCGCTGGCAGGACGTCCCTCTGTGGATGGAACGCCGTCGGCCAAATATCCGGAACATCTGAATACGTCGGCCATGACGTTCTTAAATGGCGGGGAGGCGACATCGGGGGGCGGATACAGCCTGCGGGTCGAGCCGTTGTCGGTAAGACTTGCGAACAACCCCGATCCTTCAAAGCTCTTCGTGAGTAAAATTCATGGCGATCCTGGGACGCCGCTTGTGCGGGCGTATCTGGGCGATCCCATTGTCTTTCGCTCGCTCGTTGGCTCGGCGAATGAGGCCCATACCTGGCATGTCAGCGGTCATTGGTTCCCGATGGAGCGGTTTAACGCCGGGTCCCGGCCGACCAATACCTTCCAGCTGGCCATTGCGGAACGGCTTGATGTCGTCATCCCCGCAGCCGGGGGGCCACAGAAGATGGCGGGGGATTATCTCTACCATTCCGGCCGCGCCTCTCACTTTGCTGGCGGGGCCTGGGGAATTATCCGGGTGTTGGACCATGCCGATAAGACCCTTCAATTCCTCCCCTCGCGGGAAGAAATTCCGGCATCGGCCAGGGAGGTCTGTCCCTCTGATGCGCCGGTGAAGCAGTTCGCGGTCTCGGCGATTGATCATGCCTTAAGATTTAACAAGGGTCTGCCCGAGGTGATGGAGGTTGATCTTGGTCGGCGGTTAAGTTTGGGCAACGATCAGGGAAAGGTCTATGTCTTGGATGACGAGGTCACTGCGGTGAAGGGGGGGATGCTCTCTCCTCATCCACTCACCCTGCGGGTCAATGTGGGTGATTGTATGAAGGTGCGGCTGACCAACAGGATGGCGAAAGAGCGGGCCGGATTGCATGCCGACATGCTTGCCTTTGATCCGAAGGACTCGATGGGGATCAACGTTGGGAACAATCCGGGAGATCAAACGGTTGCACCGGGGCAGTCCAGGACGTACACCTTCTATGCCCATCCGGAATATGGTGAAAACGCCGCCCTGATTCAGGACTGGGGAAATGTTGTGAGTAATCCGAGAAACGGGCTCTACGGCGCCATTATTGTGGGGCCGAGGGGGTCCAGATATCTTGATCCCACCACTGGCCAGGATGTCACGTTAAAGAATGCCTGGCAGGCCGATGTGAGGGTCGATCGTTCGGTGCCTGGCAATGAGGCTAAGACCAACTATCGGGATGTGGCATTGCTCTTTCAGGATGAGGACAACCTCATTGGAACCAGTTTTATGCCCTATGCCCAGAAGGTGGCAGGTCTGGTGGGGATTAACTATCGTTCCGAACCGAAAGATCACTACATCGATAACGGGATCTGCGAGGTGGGCTTTCTCTATAGCTGTGTCTCCTCCAGCGCATCTGGGGCCGCTACGCCGTTGATTCAGGCGCATGCCGGAGATCCGGTGATCCTTCATGTCTTCGGGGCATTCAATGAACAGATGTCTGTCTTTGCCATGGATGGCCATGAGTGGGCCACTGACGCATTTCCCGGGGCGCATCTCCACAGCGCCTTTGAGTTTGGCGGCAGCTCGTATCTTCGGGTCAATCTTCGGGGAGGCGCGGGAGGACCGCATCAGCTCCCTGGCGATTACCTTTATATGAACCACCGCGCGGCCTATCTGGATGCGGGTCAGTGGGGGCTCCTGCGGGTGCTCCCGAAGGGGGATAATCGGATCCTGGCGCTCAACGCGACGGATTCTGAATTGAAGTACGCTGGACAGGGAAAGGTTCAACCCGTTGCCCTGCCCATCAGGTAAACAGCAGCCTTTATTTCTCAAGGAAAGGGGCAGAGATGCCCCTTTCTTCTTTATAGCGAGGGGACACGTTTGCAAATGGAAAAAACAATGACCGAAGCCATTCGTAATATCGCAATTATCGCGCATGTGGATCATGGGAAGACGACGCTTGTAGATGGTCTGCTTCGTCAAAGCGGAACCTTTCGATCCAACCAGGCGGTGGCCGAACGGGTGATGGATTCAAACGATCTGGAGCGGGAGCGCGGGATTACCATCCTGGCAAAGAACACGGCCATTTCTTATCAGGGGTGCCGGATTAACATCGTGGATACCCCGGGGCATGCCGATTTTTCCGGAGAGGTGGAGCGGATATTGAAGATGGTTGATGGCGTTCTGCTTTTGGTGGATGCCGTGGACGGACCGATGCCCCAGACCCGGTTTGTGCTCTCTAAGTCGCTTCAGTTGGGATTCCGCCCCATCGTGGTGGTGAACAAGATTGATCGGGACAGTGCCCGACCCGATGAAGTGGTCAACGCGACCTTTGATCTTTTTGCCCAGCTTGGCGCGAATGATCAACAGCTCGATTTTCCGATTATCTATGCCTCGGCGCGAGAGGGCTATGCTGTTCGCGCGCTCGATGACCCACGAGAGAATCTGACGCCCCTTTTTGAGACGATCCTCTCCTCGGTTCCGCCACCCGCTGGAAGCGTAGACCTTCCCCTGCAGATGCTGGTGACCACGATTGACCACGATAATTATGTGGGTCGGATTGCGATTGGGAAGATCGAAAACGGGGTGTTAAACGTGGGCAGCCCTGTTGTCCGCATAAAACGCGATGGCAGCATGGAAAAGAGTCGCGTGGCCAAGTTGTTCGGGTTTCATGGTCTGGGCCGAATTGATCTCACTTCTGCCCATGCCGGGGAGGTGGTCGCGATTGCGGGCATTGAATCGGTTGAGATTGGTGAAACCATTGCGGATGCCGACAATCCGTTGGCCCTCCCGACCATTGAAATCGGAGATCCGACGCTCACCATGGAGTTTATGGTCAATAACTCGCCTCTTGCCGGAACGGAGGGGGAGTATGTGACCAGCCGTCATATCCGGGATCGCCTCTTCCGGGAGCTTCGGACCAATGTCGCCTTGCGTGTTGAAGAGGCGGGAGAGATTTTCAAGGTTTCCGGGCGGGGCGAGTTGCACCTGTCGATCCTGATCGAAACGATGCGACGGGAAGGTTTTGAGCTGGCGGTCTCCAAGCCGCGTGTCATCCTGAAGAAGGTGGCAGGCGAAACTCTGGAGCCCTACGAACTTTTAACGGTGGATGTCGAGGAGACCTACCAGGGCCTGGTGATCGAGAAGATGGGAAAACGCAAAGGGGATCTGATCAATCACCAGATTGGCGCGGATGGGCGGGTCCGCCTGGAGTACCGTATCCCGGCGCGGGCGTTGCTGGGGCTTCGGTCTGAAGTGATGACCGAAACCAAGGGGACCGGGATTCTCAACCATATCTTTGAGGGCTATGGCCCCTACAAAGGAGAAATCGCGACCCGCAGCAGAGGGGTCTTGATTGCGATGGAGGCTGGCGAGACCACTGGCTATGCCCTCTTCTCTCTTCAAGAGAGGGGGGTTCTCTTTATTGGCGCTGGGGTGAAATGCTATGGGGGGATGATTATTGGTGAGTATTCAAGAGATAACGACATGGTGGTGAATCCCCTGAAGGCGAAAAAATTGACCAACATGCGTGCATCAGGCAGCGACGAGAACATTCAGCTCACGCCTCCTCGGGCGCTTTCTCTTGAGCAGGCGATCGAGTTTATTGCCGACGACGAGCTGGTCGAGATTACGCCCAAATCGATCCGGCTTCGAAAGCGTGTCCTGGACGAAATTGAACGAAAACGGTCCTCGAAGGGATCGTTTAACTGAGTGTAACTCATCAATGTACTATTGTGACACGGACGTATATTTCATCGCCGAAAGACGACAGGCCTCACGGTTTATCTATGGGGATGGAATAGAGATCGGGCCGTGTAATGCCCCGCTTCAGGTGAATCCAAAGGTCGCTCGGGTCCGGTATGTTGATCGCCTTACGGAAGGACAGATCCGGGAGCGATTTCCAGAGCTTGAAGGGGTGGCGATTACCCCAGTGGATATCCTTTGTGATGTTGCACAAGAGGGATTGGGCCCTTTCCAAACGGAAAGCCTCGATTTTATCATTGCCAATCATCTGCTTGAACATTGTCCCAATCCTTTGTGGATTCTCAAAGAAATATATCGGGTGTTGAGAAAAAGTGGTGTGCTTTATCTGGCGCTCCCCGATAAGGACTACACGTTTGACAAAGATCGGGCCATCACCCCCTTAGCGCATCTTATTCGTGATTTAACCCATCACACCACGAAGGTAGAGGATGCGCACCTTATCGATTTTATTGTCAATGCTGGAAAGATTGCCATTCCGGAGGATCCTTCCAAAAAAGAGCGGCTGTTTGACTCTCATCGGGAGAGGAGCATCCATGTCCATGTCTGGACATGGAATGAAATGCTGGAGTTTCTGAAGTATATGATTCAGGCCCGGGGGACCCCCTTCGAGTTACTCGAGCTTTACCTCCCCAAAGCGGTCAAAATTGAAGCCATCTTTGTTTTGAGAAAGACAGATTGGCCGGTGAAAGAAGCGATGCTTCGATTTGATTCTGTCTTACAGGTATTGCTGGAGAGAGAGTTGACGTTGGAAAGTGTGCTTCGCCGTGCGATGGGGCATTCATCGTAACGGATGAATTTACTTCTTCGATTTGTTTTACCCTTTATTTGACCCCATGATCTTTGCTGCCGGCTGATCCTCTGCTACTGGCCTTAAAAACATTCCGTTTATTTGACATCGTGTGAAGGCTTTTTGTAATAATGGCCGCCACGTCTGGGGGGTGCTATGTCTGTTAAGAATTTCATCGGCAAGATCAGGCGGCGGGAGACCCGGTTCTACGATTTTTTATATCGGACCCTTCGTTTTATTTTGGCATTTCACCTCCCCACCAACCGGTTTTTCCTCACTTTGGGGCGGCTTCTTTTTTATCTGCATGTCTTTGTCCGGGAGTCTTCCCGGAGAGTGCTCACGATCCTCTATTACGAGCCGATGTTTCGAGGACGATGCGAGCGGGTGGGAGAGGTTATTTATATGGAGGCCCTTCCTTACATTGTCGGTCAGGGACGGCTTGTTGTGGGGGATCAGGTCACGATTTCTTATATGCCGACCTTCGCCTTTAACACGCAGATCTACCCCGATCCGATCCTCGAAATTGGGGATCATACCTTTATCGCAAGTGGTGTTGAAATTAGCGTGGCCCAGAGTGTCCGTATTGGAAAGTTTTGCCTGATCGCGGGGGGGGTGCAGATTCGGGATAATGATGCGCACCCCACCGATTATCTGGAAAGACGAAAAAAAATCCCTGTCACCAAAGAGAAGATTGCGCCCGTGACCATCCATGATGATGTCTGGATTGGGGCCCATTCCATTATCTTGAAAGGGGTGACCATCGGCCCGCG
>CAYRGU010000060.1:0-29127 GCA_964423845.1 uncultured Nitrospirota bacterium | reverse complement strand
ATACCGGCCGCAGTTTTACTTAAGGACGACGGATGTGACGGGTGTGGCGAAGCTTGCGGAAGGGGTTGAGATGGTGATGCCTGGGGACAACGTGACGATGGAAGTGGATTTAATCATGCCGATTGCGATGACGGAGGGGCTCCGTTTTGCGATTCGTGAAGGAGGTCGTACGGTCGGCGCAGGCGTCATCACCAAGGTAATTAAGTAGGGAGTGATCAGGTGAATCAAAAGATTCGAATCCGTCTTAAGGCATATGATTATCGAGTGTTGGATCAATCTCTCGTTGAGATTGTTGAGACGGTGAAGCGGACTGGCGCGAAGATATGCGGGCCGATCCCGCTGCCCACGAAAATTAGCAAGTATACGGTGTTGCGTTCTCCGCATGTGGATAAGAAATCGAGAGAGCAGTTTGAAATCAGAACGCACAAGCGCCTGATTGATATCCTCGATCCGACGCCGGAGACGGTAGATGCTTTGATGAAGCTTAACCTCGCCGCTGGCGTGAATGTAGAGATTAAGTCTTAGACGTCTTGTTGAGGGGGAGTTGGGGCGCAATGGTCAATAGTTTGATTGGATATAAAGTTGGCATGACTCAGCTTTTTG
Source organism: uncultured Nitrospirota bacterium (assembly GCA_964423845.1). GTDB lineage: Bacteria > Nitrospirota > Nitrospiria > SBBL01 > SBBT01 > CAYRGU01. Next base: position 28,524 of record CAYRGU010000060.1, on the reverse strand, counting down.
TTGAGGGAGGGGCCTCTGTGCCGGTGACTGTTCTTCAGATGGGGCCTTGTCATGTGGTTCAGATTAAGACCTTGGCGAAGGAGGGGTATTCGGCGGCCCAGCTGGCCTTTGATGCCATCGCAGAAAAAAAAGTCTCCCGTCCTCTCATGGGGCATTTTAAGAAGGCGAATGTTGATCCGGGTCGGGTTTTGAGAGAGGTGCATGGAGATTTAAGCGGAATCTCCGTGGGTCAGGTGATTACGGCAGAAATATTTGAAAAGGGCGAGCGTGTGGATGTTTCGGGCACTTCCATTGGAAAGGGTTTTCAGGGGGTCATGAAGCGCCATCATTTTGCAGGAGGTCCCGCAACACACGGGTCGATGTTTCATCGGGCGCCAGGTTCCATTGGCGCGAGCTCTTATCCCTCACGGGTTTGGAAAAATAAAAAGCTTCCAGGGCATATGGGCAGCGAGCATGTGACCACCCAGGGGGTGACCGTGATTGAGGTGAGATCTTCAGAGAATCTTATCTTTGTAAGGGGGTCTGTTCCAGGGAGCCCTCATAGTTTGGTGGTTGTTCACAAGTCCCGGCGTGGGGTGAAGTCGAAAGCCCCAGCGAAGGGGTAATGGGGTTGTTTAGCGGTATCGGTTTGTTGTCCGATGGGCGAGAAGTCTATGTCTGAAGTTGAAGTTAAGAACATGCAGAACGAAAAGTGTGGCGTCTTGTCTCTGAATGCCGATTTATTTGGGGTACAGGTATCGATTCCTTTGCTTCACGAAGCGGTGACGATGCAGTTGGCTTCGGTTCGCCAGGGAACGGCGGCGACCAAGACACGTGGTTTGGTCAGCGGAGGTGGGAAGAAGCCATGGAAACAGAAAGGGACGGGACGGGCGCGGGCGGGTTCTTCCCGGTCTCCGCTGTGGCGTGGCGGGGGGACAATTTTTGGTCCGCAACCCAGGGGGTATGGTTATTCGTTAACGAAACAGAAGTCGAGGATCGCCTTGTCGATGGCCCTCTCTTCCAAAGCCAAGGAGGGGCGTCTGGTTGTTTTGGAAGACTTACAGTTTCCAAGCAATAAAACCAAAGATGCGGCCAAGGTGCTTGCGACGCTTCGTTTGACGGGTCGGATCTTGATGGTGGTTGCGTCTGGGGGAAAAGCGTTAGCCCGTGTTGTAGGAAATATCCCGGAGGTTTATGTGATCGAATCTGCCCGGATGAGTGTTTATGATTTAATTCGTTCTGAATGGTTGGTGACCACGAAACAGGATATGGCCGCTTTGGGATGGGGGATTTATGGATCGGCATGACCTTATTCTTCGTCCTCTTCTGACGGAAAAGAGCACCGCATTGCGTGAAGCACACAACCAGTACTGTTTTGAGGTGAGCTCCGGGGCCAATCGTATCGAAGTCAAGAAGGCGGTTGAGGCCACATTGAATGTCAAGGTGGATCGTGTCCGTATCCTCATTACGTCTGGCAAAGTAAAGCGGGTGGGGCGGTTTACTGGAAAGCGTCCCGATTTAAAAAAGGCGATCGTTACCCTGAAAAAGGGAGAGAAGATCAGCCTCATCGAGGGGTAGTCTTCGTTGTTAAAGAAAAGGAATCTTGACCCGTGGGAATAAAGATTTATAGACCGACCTCGCCCTCTCGGCGGGGGATGACCGGCCACACTTTTGATGAAATTACAAAGTCGACTCCAGAAAAAAGTCTGATTACAGCATTGACTCCGTCCGGAGGGAGGAATCGTCGCGGTAAGATGACGATTCGGCATCGTGGGGGCGGGCATAAACGGGCTTATCGTATCATTGATTTCCGCAGGGATAAGTTTGATATTCCCGCTAAAGTTGCTGCGATTGAATATGACCCAAACCGGTCCGCCCGGATTGCGCTGTTGTTTTATGCGGATGGCGAAAAGCGTTATATGCTGGCCCCGGATGGGCTGAATGTTGGGGATTCCGTCATGTCGGGTCCCGCTGCGGAGGTCAAGGTGGGGAATGCCCTCCCACTGTCCCATATCCCGGTGGGGAGCGTGATCCATAACATTGAGCTCAAGAAAGGGAAGGGGGCGCAGCTTGTCCGCAGTGCGGGGGGAAGCGCGAAGTTAATGGCGAGGGAAGGTGACTGGGTACAGATTCGGTTAACCTCCACCGAAGTCCGGCGCGTTCATGCCGCCTGTATGGCGACGTTGGGTCAAGTGGGTAATTTGGGTCATTTCAATATCTCTTACGGAAAGGCGGGTAAAAGCCGTTGGTTGGGACGACGACCCCATGTGCGTGGTTTGGCGATGAATCCTGTCGATCATCCCCATGGCGGAGGCGAAGGAAAATCTGGACAGGGAAATCCGCACCCGGTTTCTCCGTGGGGTCAGCTCGCCAAGGGCTACAAGACCCGGCGCCGAAAAGATACGAGCAAGTTTATCGTGAAGAGACGGGGGGTATAGGTCATGCCAAGATCCGTAGCAAAAGGGCCGTTTGTAGACACTTCGTTGGCGATGAAGGTCGCTAAGATGAACGAAGCCGATGAGAAGAAGATGATCAAGACCTGGTCTCGGCGATCGATGATTACTCCGGAGATGATTGGCCATACCTTCGCGGTCCATAACGGTAAGAAATTTATTCCGGTTTATGTGACTGAAAACATGGTGGGGCATAAGCTTGGAGAGTTTTCACCAACCCGTTTCTTCAAGGGGCATGGTGCCGCAAAATCAGATAAGGCGGCGGCCTTAAAAAAATAGGGATCTGTTTCATGGAAGCCAAGGCTGTTTTAAAGTTTGTCCGTGTTGCGCCCAGGAAGGCGAGGATGGTGGTTGACCTCATTCGGGGAAAGGGGGCGGGAGATGCCCTCAATGTCCTCAAGTTTACGACACGGCATGCCGCACGGGTGATAGAAAAAGTTTTAAAGTCTGCTGTGGCGAATGCCTCCGTGCTGAATATTGGGGATCTGGATGATCTTTTTGTCTCTAAAATTTGTGTGGATGGGGGGCCCACCATGAAGCGGATTCAGCCGAGGGCTATGGGAAGGTCCAATACCATTCGGAAGCGGACGAGCCATATTACCCTGGTGTTGTCGCCGAAAGCTGGCCGTTGAAGGCGTCTGCGGAAGGGAAGTCGTAGGCCTATGGAAAGACGGCGAAGGAGGGAAGATGGGGCATAAGGTTCATCCCGTTGGGTTTCGGCTCGGTTATGTCAAGACGTGGAGCTCTCAGTGGTACGCAGAGCGGGATTATGCCACGTTGCTTCACGAGGATTTAGCCATTCGAAAGATCGTAAAGAAGAAGCTTTATCATGCGGGTGTTTCGCGGGTAGAGGTCGAGCGTTCTGGCAATCAGATTAAAATTTCAATTCATACGGCGCGTCCTGGCATTATTATTGGCCGGAAGGGGGCCGAGGTGGATAAGCTCAAAATTGAGCTGGAGGCGATGACCAAAAAGCAGATCTATATCAACATTAAGGAGATCAAAAAGCCGGAGTTGGACGCCCAATTGGTGGCCGAAAATATTGCGATGCAGTTGGAAAAGCGGGTGGCCTATCGGCGCGCCATGAAGAAGGCGGTTCAGTCCGCGTTGCGATTGGGGGCACTGGGGATTAAGGTGGCCTGTGCGGGTCGTCTGTCTGGCGCAGAAATTGCCCGAACGGAGTGGTATCGCGAGGGGAAGGTTCCCTTGCATACCCTTCGCGCAGATCTTGATTTTGGCCTTGCAGAGGCATTGACCACCACAGGACGTATTGGCGTGAAGGCGTGGATCTATTTAGGGGAGATCCTTCCGAATCGCGGCCAGGATCGTGAAGGGGCCTTGGCCTCTGCGGGGAGAGTGTAATGCTGTCTCCAAAAAAGGTGAAATACCGAAAGCAGATGAAGGGTCGGATGACGGGTAAGGCGTACCGTGGGTCGAGTTTGAGTTTCGGTGAGTTTGGGTTGAAGGCCCTGGAGCCAGGATGGATTACCGCAAGACAGATTGAAGCGGCCCGTATCGCGATGACTCGTTTCGTAAAGCGGGGGGGGAAGATTTGGATCCGTATCTTTCCGGATAAGCCGATTACGAAGAAGCCTGCGGAGACCCGTATGGGAAAGGGAAAGGGGATCCCTGAATATTGGGTTTCGGTCGTCAAGCCGGGCCGCGTGATCTATGAAATGGGGGGGGTTACGCCAGAGGTGGCTAAAGAGGCGTTCCGTCTTTCTGCCTATAAATTGCCGATCAGTACGAAGTTCGTTTCTCGTGAGGAGGAGTAGAGGGATGGAGGCGAAAGAGCTGATGGTCTTGTCCGTGGATGAACTTGTTGAGAAGGGAAGGCTCCTCCGGAAGGAGTCTTTTAATCTCCGGTTTCAAAAGGTGACAGGGCATTTTGAGAGCCCACATCGTCTTCATGAAATTCGTCGCGATATTGCCCGTGTTTTGACGGTTTTACGGATGAAAAAAACAACTTAAATATTGACAGGAAAGCGGATGTTGAAAAAGAGGAAAGAAGTCATCGGGTTGGTGATCAGCGATAAAATGGACAAAACGGTTGTTATCGCGATTGATCAAAGGGTACGAGATCCGCGTTATAAAAAGTTTGTCAAACGAACGACGCGTCTGAAGGCGCACGATGAGAAGAATGACTGTCATGAGGGGGATCTCGTAAAGTTGATTGCGACGCGCCCTCTCAGCGCAGAAAAAAGGTGGTCGGTCTTAGAGATCCTTGAACGGGCAAAGACAGTTTAGGGCAAAGCGACAGGATAGGGGTGTTGAACTGACGATGAGCGGGTATTCGTTGTGATACAGATCTATACGATGTTGGATGTGGCGGATAACTCCGGCGCGAAAAAGGTGATGTGTTTCCATGTGGTTGGGGGCTCGCGACGGCGGTATGCAACGCTGGGTGACACGATTGTTGCGACGGTCAAAGAGGCCATCCCGGATGGAACCGTGAAGAAGGGGGAAGTCGTGAAAGCGGTTATTGTCAGGACGGCAAAGGGGGTTCGGCGGGATGATGGTTCTTACATCAAGTTCGACCGAAATGCGGCGGTTTTGATCAATGCCCAGGGTGAACCGGTGGGAACGCGTATTTTTGGCCCGGTGGCTCGGGAGCTCCGGCGTAAAAAGTTTACCAAAATCATTTCCCTTGCGCCGGAGGTGTTGTAACCATGCCTGCGGTGAAAACTCATCCCCCTGTTAAAACTTTGTTGCGCAGAGGGGATTCTGTTCGCGTTATAACGGGTCGCGAGGGGGGTAAGGAGGGAAAGGTTCTTCGCATTCTCTCCAAGAAGGGGACAATAGTCATTGATCAGGTCAATCTTCTTAAGAAGCATGCGAAGCCCACCCAGAAGAACCCTCAAGGGGGGATTCTGGAGCGGCCGGGGGCAATTTCTATCTCGAATGTCATGATTGTTTGCGGGGGGTGCAATCGGCCGACCCGGATTGGGGTGAAGCTTCTTGCGGATGGGAAAAAGTTACGTGTCTGTAAACGGTGTGATGAGGTCTTGACCCATGAAAAGCGTTAAGATTTTAGCGCTGAAAGAGCGCTATCTTCAGGAGGTTGTTCCCGCGATGGTTTCTGAATTTTCTTACGGGAACCCGATGCAGGTCCCTCGATTGGAGAAGGTGGTTTTAAATGTGGGGATGGGTGAGGCGATCTCAAATGGAAAGATGCTGGATGCGGCGGTGGAAGAGATGACGAAGATTACGGGTCAGAAAGTTATGGTGACCCGTGCCAAGGAGTCTATCGCCGGGTTTAAGTTGCGTGAGGGGATGTCGATTGGTTGCAAAGTGACCCTTCGGAGATCCAGGATGTATGAATTCTTGGAGCGCCTGCTTCACGCGGCCTTGCCGAGGATTCGGGACTTTCGTGGGGTCTCCCCAAAGTCCTTTGATGGCCGGGGCAATTATACCTTGGGGCTCAAGGAGCAGTTGATCTTTCCGGAGATTGATTATGATAAGGTGCTTGCAATTCATGGCATGGATATTACCATTGTTACCACGGCACGCAATGATTCAGAGGGTCTGTCGCTTTTGAAGCATTTGGGTTTTCCGTTCAGAAAACAGAAAGAGGAGAAGGGTGGCTAAGAAATCACTGATTGCCAAGTGTAAGCGTACGCCAAAGTTCAAGGCGAGGGCCTATCACCGCTGTCTTTTATGTGGTCGGTCGCGTGGTTATTTAGGGAAGTTTGCAATGTGTCGTATCTGTTTCCGTTCTTTGGCCCTGAAGGGAGAGATTCCTGGGGTCATTAAGTCGAGCTGGTAGGGGCTGATGGGAGGGGTAGAACAAGATGACTGATCCAATTTCGGATATGCTAACCCGAATTCGAAATGCGATGGTGCGACGCCGTGAGGCGGTTGAGGTTCCTTTTTCCGGGATCAAGCTGCGGATTCTGGAGGTTCTGCGGGAAGAGGGTTTCATCCAGGGTTGTCGGACCGTCGAGGTCTCTCCCTTCAAGGTGCTACAGGTTATCCTGAAGTATGATGCGCAGGAAGAGTCCGTTATCAGTGGCTTGAAGCGGATTAGTACCCCTGGCCGTCGGGTCTATGTGAGAAGAGACCAAATTCCCTGGGTAAATCGGGGAGTCGGCATTGCCATTATGTCCACGACACAGGGTATTATGACCGACAGAAAATCGCGTCAGAAGAAGGTAGGAGGAGAGGTTCTCTGTTCTGTCTGGTAGCGGTTTTTGTAACAGGAGCGATTTTTTAATTAATTACACAGGGTGTCGGTAATATGTCTCGGGTCGGGTTAAAAAAAATTGCAGTGCCAAATGGGGTTGCCGTCAAGGTTTCAGGGCAGGATGTCTCTGTGAAGGGGCCCAAAGGGGAGATAACAAAATCTTTTCATCCCGATGTTGCGATTACCCTTTCAGGAAATGAGGTCAGTGTCTCCCGTAGTTCAGATGATCGGGGCGTGAGGTCGTTGCATGGCCTGACCCGGAATGAGATACAAAACATGATGATTGGCGTGACCTCTGGATATGAGAAAGTGCTGGAGATGAATGGGGTGGGATATCGTGCCACGCTTACGGGAAGAGATCTTACCCTGAATATTGGCTTCTCTCATCCGATTATTTTTCCACTGCCTCCGGGGATTGATGCCGCCATCGAGAAGCAGACTGTTGTGAGTATTCGGGGGGCCAGTAAATATCTGGTGGGTCAGGTTGCGGCGGATATTCGGGCGTTGAAGATGCCAGAGCCGTATAAGGGGAAGGGAATTAAGTATCGTGGCGAGAAAATTATCCGTAAAGAAGGAAAAACCGGAAAATAATCGATGAGTTTATCTGCAAAAGAAAAAGTCCGTGCGCGGAAGCGGCGGCATGAGCGGGTTCGTAATAAAATTAGCGGCACCCCGGAGCGGCCGAGGCTTTCTGTTTATCGGGGCCTCAATAGGATTTATGCCCAGATTATCGACGATTCCTCTGGCAAAACCTTGGTGGCTTTGTCTGATCTCGGTGTGGCTTCCCAAGGGTGGGTGGGAAATAAGACTGCCCTGGCCCGCCAGGTGGGACTAAAGCTTGCGGTTCTTGCGAGTGCGGTTCAAATAAAACGGGTTGTTTTTGATCGAGGCGGCTACATTTACCATGGAAGGGTTAAGGCCCTTGCAGAGGCGGCCAGAGAGGGTGGTCTTGTTTTTTAGGGGGTCATCTAAACCTATGATGAGACGAGGCGTGGAAATTTGAAAAAGGTTAATCCGGAAGAGCTGACGCTAAAAGATAAGGTCGTCTATATCAACCGTGTCGCCAAGGTGGTCAAGGGGGGCAAGCGCTTTTCCTTCTCTGCAACGGTCGTGGTTGGAGATGGGGCGGGTCATGTTGGATTGGGGAAGGGAAAGGCTGCGGAGGTCCCAGATGCGATCCGAAAGGCGGTTGAACACGGGAAAAAGAATCTGATTTATGTCCCGATTCGGGAGGGGACGATCTGTTTTGATGTCATTGGGCATTACGGGGCGGAGGATGTGGTGCTCAAACCGGCGCTTGAGGGGACGGGTATTATTGCGGGGGGAGCGGTCCGGGCGGTGATGGAGATGGTTGGGATTGTCAATATCCTAAGCAAGTGCTTGGGGAGTGGAAATGCCGTGAATGTTGTGAAGGCGACGCTTTCGGGGTTGTCAACGTTAAAAGATCCAGAAACTGTGCTTAGAAATCGGCGTGACGTGTCGGTACCTATCGGGTAGTATTTTTTTGTATTGGGAAAGGTTGTTATGGCGAAGGAACTCTTAATCACGTTAAGGCGCAGTTGCATTGGGCATCCCCAAAAGCATAAGCGAGTGGCCCTGGGATTGGGTCTTCGAAAGTTGAACCAGACGGTTCGGCTGTTGGATACTCCAGAGATCCGAGGGATGGTTCGGAAGATTTCTCATCTTTTAGAGGTTGAAGAGGCGATATGAAAATTTCTGACCTCCATCCCGCAGTAGGCGCGAAGAAAAAAGAAAAGCGGATTGGTCGTGGCCCGGGTTCTGGGCATGGGAAGACATCGACCAAGGGACACAAAGGTCAGGCGGCCCGGTCAGGGGGGACAAAGGGCCCTGGTTTTGAGGGAGGCCAGCAGCCTTTAATCCGGCGCGTCCCAAAGGGGGGCTTTAATAACATCTTCAGGAAGGAATATGACGAGGTGAATGTCGGTCGTCTGGCCTCGTTTGAGTCTGAAGTGACCCTGGAGGGGCTGAAGGAGGCGGGTATTATCAAGCGGTCATCCCGGTGGGTGAAGATATTGGGAGATGGGGAAATCACAAAGCCGCTGGTTGTTTCGTCTCACAAGTTTACGCGTGGCGCGGTGGAAAAGATTCAGGCTGCCGGTGGGCGAGTCGAACTAATCTCATAGGACAGGTGGGGATGTTTGATCGATTTGTTTTGAGCATCAAGAATATTTTTAAGATTTCAGAGTTGCGGGACAGGATTCTCTTTACCGCAATGATGTTGGTGGTTTATCGAATGGGGGCGCATATCCCCACGCCGGGGGTGAACAACGAGACCCTGGCAAAGTTTCTGACCGAGAAGGGGGGGGCCTTAATGGGCTTTCTCGATATTTTCTCGGGCGGGGGATTGTCTCGTTTGACAATATTGGCCCTCGGAATCATGCCCTATATCTCTGCGTCGATTATCATTCAGCTCTTAACTGTGGTAATTCCGACCCTCTCGAAGCTGTCCAAGGAGGGGGAGCAGGGGCGAAAGAAAATTATTCAATATACACGGCTGGGAACCATTGTGATTGCCCTTATTCAAGCCTTGGGGATTGCCATTGGTCTGGAGGGAATGGATCAGGGGGCCTTTGTCAAAGATCCCGGATGGGGATTCCGTCTGATGACGATGATTACCATCACGGCAGGGACGGCATTTCTGATGTGGTTGGGAGAGCAAATCACGGAGCGGGGAATTGGCAACGGGATTTCGCTTATTATCTTCGCCGGGATTGTGTCCCGGCTTCCGTCGGCCATTGGGAACACCTATGGGTTATTCCGTGCGGGGGAGATTCACCTGATCTTCTTGCTGTTCCTGCTGGCCTTGGTCCTGGGGGTGACCGTGGCGATTGTTTATCTGGAAAGTGGCCGGAGAAAAATTTTGGTTCAGTATGCCAAGCGGGTCGTGGGGCGGAATGTTTATGGCGGGCAGAGCACACATATTCCGCTTAAAATTAACACCGCTGGGGTGATTCCGCCGATCTTTGCCTCGTCGATCATTGCATTCCCGGCGACGATTGCCGCCTTCATCACGGTTCCATGGGTTCAGTCAATCGGCCGGAATCTGGCGCCTGGAACGGTTTTCTACACGCTTCTTTATGCGGTGTTGATTATCTTTTTTGCATTTTTCTACACGGCCGTAGTTTTAAATCCCGTTGATATGGCGGAGAATATTAAGAAATACAGCGGCTTTATTGCGGGGATTCGACCTGGACAACAAACGTCCGATTATATCTACCGGGTCCTCACCCGCGTTACTTTTGCGGGTGCCATCTATCTCGCTCTGGTGGCGATTATTCCGGAGATACTGATCTATCGTTTCAATGTTCCGTTTGCCTTTGGGGGGACCTCTCTTTTGATTGTTATCGGGGTTGCATTAGATACCGCGAATCAAATTGAGACCCACATGTTAACCTGCAATTATGAGGGTTTCATGAAGAAGGGCAGGGTCAAAGGAAGGGCTTTTTAGCAGGTTTTGTAAAACTGTGGGTGGATGAACGTGAGGTTGGTCTTCTTGGGGCCTCCCGGGGTGGGGAAAGGGACACAGGTAAGACGGCTTTGTCAGGCGTATGGCCTGACCCAGATATCAACCGGGGATATGTTCAGGATGGCCATTGTCAAGGAGAGTCCGCTTGGGATACAGGTGAAGTCCTGTCTTGACGCAGGTCGCCTGGTTCCGGATGACCTGACAAGTGGTGTCGTTCGGGAGCGATTGGCGGAGTCGGATGCTCGGGGCGGATATGTTCTGGATGGTTTTCCAAGGACCCTGGCCCAGGCGGATGCCTTGGCGGAGATCGTGGCTGAACAGGGCGAAAAGTTAGATCGGGTTCTCTATTTTGAGTTAAGTGAAGATCGTATCCTGGAGCGGGTGATCGGGCGTAGGAATTGCCCGAACTGTCAGCGGATCTATCATACGGTTTACCAGCCTCCAAAAAATGAGGGGGTCTGTGATTGTGGCGCGACGCTGGTCCAGAGAAAGGATGACACGCCAGAAACGGCGAAGGCGCGGATTGAGGTCTATCGTCGTGAGACGGTTCCATTGGTTGGATATTATGAGAAGCGGGAGATCTTATCCAGGATCGATGCCGGGGGGAGTGTTGATTTTGTGTCGGATCAGGTGTCGCAGGCCTTGGGATCGGGTGGCCGATAGCAGGGCGGTCCATCTCTCGACTGGGGTCCTTGATTCATGATTATTTTGAAATCAAAGGAAGAGGTCGAGAAGATTCGGGTGGCGTGTCGGATTGTTGCGGAGACGTTGATCGAAGCGAAGTCTTTTTTGAAGCCGGGGATGACGACGCTTGCGTTAGACCGTTTTGTGGAAGAAAAGATTCGTGAGAAAGGGGGGGTGCCTGCGTTCAAAGGGTACCGAAAATTTCCGGCGACCCTCTGTATTTCAGTGAATAATGAGGTGGTTCATGGAATTCCCTCTCCTCGCCGCGTGATTCAGGAGGGAGATGTTGTGGGGTTGGATTTAGGCGCAATTTATGAGGGCTTTTACGGAGATTCTGCGGTGACGGTTTCGGTTGGCGAGGTTTCCGATGAGGCAAGGCGTTTAATCCAGGTGACCGAGGCGTCGCTGTATGCGGGCATTGATCAGGCGCGTCATGGAGGACGTCTCTCCGATATCTCCAACGCGGTTCAGGTCTGTGTCGAGGCGGCTGGTTTTTCTGTGGTGACCGATTTCGTGGGGCATGGGATTGGTCGTTCTCTGCACGAAGATCCACAAGTCCCTAATTTTGGTCCCCCAGGTTGCGGGCCTCGCCTGAGAGAGGGGATGGTTTTGGCGATCGAACCGATGGTCAATATTGGAAGGCCCGAGGTGAAGGTCCTGGATGACCACTGGACGGCGGTGACGGTAGATGGAAGTCTGTCGGCTCACTTCGAGCATACCATTTCTATTACCGAGGCCGGTCCTGTTATTTTAAGCCGGGTATAAAATCCTCTTTGTGTTTGTAAGGGGAGGATGGGGGGTCTGTCGGGTCCATGTCGAAAGAGGATTCCATTGAAACAGAAGGGACGATTATCGAGACACTCCCAAATGCCATGTTTCGGGTCGAGCTTTCGAATGGATATCGGATTCTGGCGCATATTTCCGGAAAGATGCGGATGCATTACATCAAAATTCTTCCGGGGGATAAGGTGACCGTTCAGATGTCTCCCTATGATTTAACCAAGGGAAGAATTACCTATCGGTACGGCAAGGGGAAGGAAGTGAAGCCATGAAGGTCAGGTCTTCTGTCAAGGCGATTTGTGCTAAGTGTAAGGTGATTCGAAGAAAAGGTGTGGTTCGCGTGATCTGTGAGAACCCACGACATAAGCAGCGGCAGGGATAATTGTTTCGGTAAAGGGGTAGAAAATGGCGCGGATTGCAGGGGTTGATTTACCGAGAGATAAACGGCTCGAAGTTGGGTTGACCTATATCTATGGGATAGGACACACCTCCGCCCTGAAGATTCTCAAGGCGGCCTCGGTGAATCCCAGCACCCGGGTTCGCGATCTGAAAGAAGAAGAGGTTGTCCGGTTACGTGAGATTATCGAGCGTGATTATCGCGTGGAAGGAGATCTTCGACGTGAGGTTGCGATGAACATCAAACGGTTGATGGATGTCAGCTCCTATCGTGGGATTCGCCATCGACGGGGGCTTCCTGTCCGGGGACAGCGGACCAAGACCAATGCCAGGACGAGAAAGGGTCGGAAGAGACAGATCGTCGGGGCGAAACGAAAAGTTGAGAAGGGATAAAAAAGAAAAGTATGGGTTCCAAAAAGGGTGTTAAGAAAAAAGAGAGGCATCATGTGCCGGTGGGGATTGTTTATGTTCAGGCGTCGTTTAACAACACCTTGATCACGATCACGGATATGAACGGGGATGTGATCGTCTGGTCCAGCGCGGGGAGTCAGGGATTTAAGGGCTCCAGAAAGAGCACCCCCTTCGCTGCGCAGCGGGCGGCCGAGATTGCCGCGAAGAAGGCGATGGAAAGCGGGATGCGGCAGGTGAGTGTCTACATTAAAGGGCCCGGATCGGGACGGGAATCGGCGGTTCGCGCCATTCAGGCCACAGGATTGAAAGTGAACCTGATTAAAGACATTACGCCCATTCCCCACAATGGGTGTCGTCCCCCGAAAAGAAGGCGGGTTTAGGGGGGCTGAAAAGGGATGGCGGTCCGCTGTCGCCTCATTTTGCTCCCTCGTTGGGGGGCAGCGGGTGTCGTTGCGTGGTCGGCCTGTTTCTGGGGCGTTAATTTATTAGCAACTTGTAAGTTAGGTGTCCAGTTTTACGAGAGAGTGTCTCGTAAGGAAAGCTGGAAAGGAGGGGTGTTTGGCAAGGGATACTGGACCGGTCTGTCGGCTTTGTCGGAGAGAAGGGATAAAACTCTTCCTTAAAGGGACAAGGTGTTTTACTGAAAAGTGTGCGATTGACAGAAGGAGTTATCCCCCTGGGGAGCATGGTCAGGCACGGGTTCGAACCTCTGAGTACAGTCTTCAGATTCGTGAAAAGCAGAAACTGAAGAGGATTTACGGTCTCCTTGAGCGTCAGTTCAGGCAATGCTTCTTGAAGGCGGAGAGGAAAAAAGGAATCACCGGACAGCATTTGCTGCAACTATTGGAATCCCGCCTTGATAATGTCGTCTATCGACTGGGGTTTGCCTCGTCCCGGAAGCAGAGCCGTGTGCTCATTCGTCAGAACCATTTTTCCGTGAATGGAAAAACGCTGAACATCCCTTCTGCTTCAGTTCGGCTGAATGATGTTGTTGAGGTCAAGTCTGGCAGCCAGGGGATGGTCCCTGTTCAAGGGGGCTTACAAATGGCACGGGTTGTTCCTTCGTGGTTGGAGTTGGATAAGGCCCAATACCGGGGCCGTGTCGTGGCGGAGCCCAATAAAGAAGAGGCGGGCCTCCCGGTGAATGAGCAGTTGGTGGTTGCATTGTATTCCCGGTAAGGTCTTGCGAGTCATTGTTGTGTGGGTGGAGTCTATTTTATCTCTGAAAAAGTCGTCGAAATAAAATATGGTGAGCTGCTCAAGAAGTTTTGTGAGGTCTCCGGGTCTATGATCCGGGCGACAGTCAGCTATCCGTTTATCTTGTTGTAGGAAGGTGAGGTTGTTATGGTGACGAGAGTAAAAAATTTTCATATGCCCAAAAAGCTTGAGATTGAGCCGGAGACCCTTTCGGATACCTATGGAAAATTCTATGCAGAACCGTTTGAGCGTGGTTTTGGCATAACCCTTGGGAGCGCCTTACGTCGTGTGATGCTCTCTTCTATCTCTGGCGCTGCCGTGACGTCTGTGAAGATCCATGGGGTATTTCACGAGTTTGCCAGTCTCCCTGGCGTTAAAGAAGATATTACGGAGATTATCCTGAACGTAAAGAATCTTCGGTTTAACCTGTATGTCGATAAGCCCAAGGTGATTCAGATCAAACGGAAAGGGGCTGGGCCCGTTTTCGCGAAAGAGATTATTCACGATGCCGACTTGGATCTGCTCACTCCAAATTTACAAATTGCAACGTTGGATAAAGATGGCAGTTTGGACATGGAGATGGTGGTGAAAATGGGGTCCGGTTATTCTCCTTCTGACAGGAATAAAGAAGAGAATGCCGAGGTGGGTGTTATCCCCATTGATACGATTTTCTCTCCCATCCAAAGGGTGAATTATACGATTGAGAATGCCCGTGTCGGGCGGGTGACCGATTATGACCGCTTGGTGATGGAGGTTTGGACGGATGGGAGTATTACCCCGGAAGAGGTTGTTGGGATGGCGGCGAAGATACTTAAAGACCATCTCACGCTGTTCTGCGGGTCTGAAGAAATCTCCGAGGTGTTGCCTCCGCGTGCAGTCGAGGCGGTCGAGCTGAACAAGAATCTCCTTCGCAGTGTGAGTGAGATGGAGCTTTCTGTCCGTGCGGTCAACTGTTTAAAAAATGCGGATATCAAGACCATTTCTGATCTGGTACAACGAAGCGAAGTGGAAATGCTTGGAACGAAAAATTTTGGCAGAAAGTCGCTCAACGAAATCAAAGAGATATTGCGGGGAATGGGATTGTCTCTCGGCATGGACCTCAAAGGGGTTCCGGAGCTCTCTGAAGATGTTGTTGAGAAGCAACCGTCTTGAGGGGTGTCGGTTGTTTTGACCGTTTTATGTTGGAGAGTGAGAGATGAGACATCAGAAGGCAGGGCGTCCCCTGGGGCGAAATAGTTCGCATCGGAAGGCGCTCTTTAGAAATATGGTCACCTCTTTCTTGAGGTATGAGCGTGTTGAGACGACTGAAGCGAAGGCCAAGGAATTACGTTCCATCGCGGACCAGATGATTTCACTGGGTAAAAAGGGGGATCTGGCCTCTCGCAGAATTGCAGGGCAGTATCTTCTTGACGTCAAGGTGTTAGGTCACCTCTTTTCTGACCTGGGGCCTCGCTTTCAAGCAAGGCCTGGGGGCTATACCCGTCTGATCAAGACCCGGGTTCGGCATGGCGACGGCGCACCCATGGTGATCGTCGAATTGACCGAGGCAAAGAAAGAGACCGCGCCTGATGTTGAAAAGGTGGCGCCAAAAAAGAAGGCGGATCGTATCGAAGTGAAGGATGCCACGCCTCAAAAAGACAGTTGATCTCTGTAAGGGGTGGGAATCGTATCGGTTCAAAGGTTTAAAGTTATCGGTCGTGGGGGGATGGCGTGTCGCAGTTCAAAGAGCAGAATCAGGCGGTTGTTGTTGAGGCCATTCTGGAGAGTATTCGCGTTAAGCAGGCCCTTTTAGAGACGGGGATTCAACAGATTCTTCAAGCCGCTGAGTGGGTTGTGTCGTCGTTAAACGCTGGCGGGAAGTTGATTCTTTTTGGAAATGGTGGAAGCGCTGGGGATGCCCAGCATCTTGCTGCGGAACTTATCGGGCGATTTGAGAAAGAGAGACGGGCCATTCCCGCAATCGCCCTGACCACGAATACCTCTGTGTTGACGGCGATTGCCAACGATTATGACTACAAGGAGGTCTTTGCGCGGCAGGTGGAGGCGTTTGGAAAGGCCGAAGATGTTGTGATTGCCATCAGCACCAGCGGTAATTCCCCGAGTGTTCTCCGGGGGGTGGAGGCCGCTAAAACGCGTGGCATCAGGACGGTCGGCTTAAGTGGTGAACGTGGGGGTCGGCTGGCGTCGTTCGTGGAGCTTTGTATTAACGTCCCCTCGTCCAATACTGCCCGTATTCAGGAGTCACATATCCTGATTGGACATATCCTTTGCCTTCTGGTCGAAAGAAATATGCGCTAACAGGTGGTTGAAAGGGCTGCACCCTGCCGAGGGTTGCACCCTGCGAGGGTTGCGGACCCTGCGGGGGTTCGTGATCCCTCCTTCACCCTTGCCTTTCCCGCTGTGGCGGGCCTTACATTTGGGACCTTTTTGATCAGCCTGAATTTTTCCACAACCTGCTAATCGTTTGTGTCTGGCCTTCTTTACATTGTTAGTACCCCGATCGGTAATCTGGAAGATATTACCTTCCGTGCCGTTCGGATCTTAAAAGAGGTTTCGGTGATTGCCGCAGAAGACACCCGGCATACCCAGAAGCTTCTTTCCCATCTCGACATTCATACCCCGCTGACCAGCTATCATGATTTTAACAAGGAAGAGAAGACCCCTGTCCTGATCGCCCGGATTAAAGAGGGGGCCGCCATTGCCCTTGTCGCTGATGCGGGAACGCCCGTTATCTCGGACCCGGGATACTACCTGATTACTGCGGCTATTTCTGCGGGTTTTACGGTGACGCCGGTACCGGGCCCAAGTGCCGCAGTGGCCGCGCTTTCTGTCTCTGGACTTCCAACGGACCGATTTGCTTTTGAGGGTTTTCTCCCCAGAAAGCCTGGGGTGAGGGCGAAACGGCTCGAAGCACTGCAATCAGACGCAAGAACGCTTATCTTTTTTGAATCCCCGCATCGGGCTGTCCGCTTGTTGGAGGAAATCCACGCGATTTTTGGCACACGTCGTGTGGTGATGGCTCGGGAGATGACGAAGGTGTATGAAGAAATCCTCCGGGGGGACTGTGCTGAAGTAATTCAAAAGATTCAAGAAAGAAACCTGAAGGGGGAGATTACGCTGGTGGTCGAAGGAAACCGGCAAAAAAAGCCAATCCCCCCTCATCCTGATAAGACGGTGATTGGTGGGCACCTCTAAAAAGCTACTGCGCGGCCCGATTACTGCGTTGCGCGGTACGCGTAATCCTCATGGACAAACACGTACACTGCGGTTCCTGCGTTCCGTGCGCCTTGCAATCAGACCGCTCGCTACGGTTTTTAGAGGTACCCTGATGTGGGTGGGCACGGTCGGAATCGAACCGACATGAGGCTTCCCTCGGCAGTTTTTGAGACTGCTGCGTCTACCGTTTCCGCCACGCGCCCATTATTGCGAAGGGGCTCACCACTTTTGGCCCCAAGCCGATGAAGAACCCACGTTCCGCCGCTTCTTTCCTTCCGTGTTGATCTGTAAGAAGTCTATGCAATGATCTCGGTTCCAATTCCCTGATCCGTGAACAGCTCTAAGAGGAGGGCATGCGGGACACGTCCATCGATGATGTGTGCCTTGCGAATGCCACGTTCAACTGAAGTGAGAGCGGCCTCCACTTTGGGAAGCATTCCACTGTTGATGACCCCTTTCTTAATCAGTCGTTGCACTTCCTTGCGAGAAAGGGTCGGGATTAATGACCCCGACTCGTCGAGAATGCCGGGGACGTCGGTGAGGATAATCAGTTTTTCCGCCGAGATGGCGGTGGCCACGGCCCCGGAGACTGAATCGGCGTTGATGTTATAACTGTTTCCCTTGGCGTCGGTTCCAATGGGAGAGATGACCGGAATGAACCACCCGGCATCCAGCGTCTTTAGAATTTCAGGATTGATTTCCTCAATCTTACCCACATGGCTCATCGCTTCACCCTCCTCCCCCTTAAGCGGACGGGCCTGAATTAAGGCCCCATCCGTTCCGGAAAGCCCAACCCCGCGTCCGCCTTGTTGATGGATGAGGGTGACGATTTCTTTATTGATCGAGCCGACGAGGACCATTTCGACAATCTCCATCGTTTCCCGGTCGGTGACCCTGACTCCCTTGACAAACTTGGGCTCCTTGCCCAGTTTCCGCATCATCTCTGAAATTTGGGGCCCTCCCCCATGGACAATGATCGGATTCATCCCCACATATTTCATGAGGACAACATCTTCCGCGAACTGGACTTTAAGCTTGGCATCGGTCATGGCCGCCCCGCCATATTTAATGACCACGGTCTTTCCATAAAAGGCACGGATGTAGGGCAGTGCCTCGACAAGAATTTTTGCCTTATTGTGAAGGAGGTTCGTTGACATCGTTTTGCTGCTCACACCCTATGCGCCAGTTTACAGAATAAATCGGCTTAAGTCTTCGTCTTTCACAAAATCGTGCATCCGCTCTCTCACGTACGCGCCATTGACCACCAGCTTTTTTTCCGAGATATCCGGGGCCTCAAAAGAGACCTTCTCCAGCAGACGCTCCATAATGGTGAACAGGCGTCTTGCCCCGATGTTCTCTGTTTTTTCATTCACGCTGACCGCAGTGGCGGCGATCTCTTCAATGCCATCCTGGGTGAACGCCACATCCATCCCCTCGGTGCCAAGCAGCCCGACATATTGTCGCGTGAGCGAGCTTTGGGGTTCGGTCAGGATGCGGACAAACTCTTCCTTCCCAAGGGCCGTGAGCTCAACCCGGATGGGGAACCGCCCCTGGAGTTCCGGAATCAGATCGGAAGGTTTTGAAGTGTGAAATGCCCCGGCCGCGATAAAGAGAATATGATCTGTTTTCACCATGCCATATTTTGTGTTGACGGTTGAGCCCTCAATGATCGGGAGCAGATCGCGCTGAACCCCCTCGCGGGAGATATCCGGGCCATGCCCCTTCTCCCGGGAGGCAATCTTGTCAATCTCGTCGATGAAGACAATCCCCGCGTTTTCAGCCAGAGAGACCGCGTCGCGCGCCACCTCGTCCATATCAATGAGTTTCTGGGCCTCCTCCTGATGTAAACAGGCGAGGGCTTCGGCAACCTTCACCCGGCGCTTTTTTTTCTTGCCCGGCATCATGTTGCCCAACATCTCCCTTAAATTCATTTCGACTTCTTCCATCCCGACATTCGAGATGATCCCAATCGGCGGCATCGCCTTGTCTTTCACCTCAAATTCCACGAACCGGTCATTGAGTTTTCCGTCACGCAACTGCTGGCGCAGTTTCTCTCGACTGCTGTCTGGGGGCTCTCCGGGGAGGCCTTCATGGAGGCTGGCCTCCGTGAGTCGGGCCTCACGGTCTTCACTGTAAATACCGGTGGGAGAGGAAGGCGGCGGGAGCAGGAGATCGAGGATCCTCTCCTCGGCCAGCCGGGCGGCTTTTTCATGAACGGTCGAGGTATGCTGTGCCTTGACCATATTGACCGAGAGCTCAACCAAATCCCGAATCATCGATTCAACGTCCCGACCCACATAGCCAACCTCGGTATATTTTGAGGCCTCCACTTTAATCATGGGGGCCCCCGCGAGCTTCGCGAGACGCCGGGAGATTTCAGTTTTTCCCACACCGGTGGGGCCGATCATGATGATATTCTTGGGATAGACCTCATCTTTCAGGTCGGCGGGAAGTTGCTGTCGCCGCCAGCGGCTCCGAAGCGCAATGGCGACCATCCGCTTGGCCTCCCTCTGGCCCACCACATATTTATCCAGCTCTTCCACAATTTTTTTCGGGGTCAGTTTTTCGTAGTCATCAAGGAGCATGATCGGTCCTATGAAAGTTCAAAAATTTCAATTTCTCGATTGGTATAAATACAGATCTCTGCGGCAATCTCCATCGACTTTTCCACGATCTCTCGCGCGGAAAGGGGCGTATTGGCTATCAAGGCGCGCGCGGCGGCCTGGGCGAAACTCCCTCCGGAGCCAATGGCCAGAATGCCGTCCTCGGGTTCAATTACGTCCCCGTTTCCAGAGATGATGAGGGAATGCTCCCGATCGACAACGGCCAGGAAAGCCTCCAGACGGCGGAGGATCCGGTCGGTGCGCCAGTCCTTGGCAAGCTCTACGGCGGCCCGTGTGAGATTGCCGTGATACTGCTCCAGTTTGACCTCAAATTTCTCCAGCAGGGTGAAGGCGTCGGCGGTCGCACCGGCAAAACCGGTAAGGATTGAATCGTTAAAAATTTTTCGGATCTTCTTCGCATTTTTTTTGACCACGGTGGGGCCGAGGGTCACCTGACCGTCTCCTCCCATCGCGACACGGCCGTTATGGCGTACCGAGAGAATGGTGGTGGATCGGATGCGCGTTGCCTCTGGGTTATTTTGCTGCATGGGCAGACTCCATGACGCTTCGGGGATGGGCCTGATCATAGACTTGCATCAGGTAATCCATTTGCAAATGGGTGTACCGCTGGGTTGTGGAAAGGCTGGCGTGTCCCAACATTTCCTGCACCGATCGAAGATCGGCCTTCCCTTCCAGCAGATGCGTGGCAAAGGAATGACGAAGGCTGTGCGGCGTGAGGTGCGGTTGATCGATCTGGCGCATATATTTTTTGACGATTCTCTCGATGCTCCTCGCGCTTAAGGCCCCCCCGCGCTGACTCACAAACAGCCCGGTCATCTTAGACGGGCGAGACGTCAGATACCGATGAATGGCCTCGATCGCCTTGGGACCGATCGGGACGATCCGCTCCTTTCGGCCTTTTCCAAGCACCTTGACCATCCCTTCGTAACGATCAATGTCTTTAAGTTGAAGGCCGACCAGTTCGGAAAGCCGAATTCCGGTTGAATAAAAGGTTTCCAGAATGGCGCGATCCCGCAGCACGGGCCATTCCTCTCCAGAGGGTTGCGTCATCAGGCCCTGCGCCTGGTCAACGGTGAGAAAGTGGGGAAGAGGTTTCTCCTGCTTCGGAGAGGCCACCTGTTTTGCCGGGTTGATCGGGACGACTCCCTCCCGGACCAGATATTGGAAAAAGGAACGCAGCACCGCCAACTTCCTGCCCACGGTTGTGCGGCGGGCCCGTTTTTTGTGAAGACTTGCAAGATAAGTCCGAATCAGCAGGGGCGTGATCTCCCCAGGTGACGGGAGGGACATCTCCTCTGCGCGGACCAAAAATGCACGAAACGCCGCAAGATCGGAGAGATAGGCCCGAAGGGTGTGCGGCGAGGCGTTTTGCTCGACGGTTAAGTAGCTTCTGAAATCTTGTATTGCGCGATCCATTGTGACCAATCTTCCATCGCTCGGTTAACGATTTTCTGATGTCGTAGCGCCTTATTGACTTTGACCGTATCCGCGAGGGGCGGGAACAGGCCGAAATTAATGTTGATCGGCTGAAAAAAGGCGGGGTGGCTTCCCGTAATATAATTCAGCAGGGCCCCATGGGCCGTGGTTTTTGGGGGCGGAATAAGCTTCTCTCCTGACAGGACGCGCGCGGCGTAAATGCCGGCGAGTCCCCCCATCGCTGCGGACTCCGTATATCCTTCGACGCCCACGATCTGGCCCGCCATAAAGAGGCCGGGACAGGTCCGAAGTTGCAGGGTTTCCGAAAGGAGCTGCGGGGCGTTGATAAACGTGTTGCGATGGATGCTGCCCATCCGTAAGAATTCCGCGTTCTCGAGTCCTGGGATCAGTCGGAAGACCTTTTTTTGTTCCGGCCATTTCAGTTTGGTTTGAAATCCGACCATGTTGTAAGCGGTGAAAAAGGGGTTCTCGGTCCGAAGCTGAACGATTGCATAGGCGGTCTTTCCCGTTTTGGGATTGACCAGGCCCACCGGTTTCATGGGGCCAAACAACGGGGTCTTCTTTCCCCGTTCTGCCAGCACTTCGATTGGAAGGCATCCCTCAAAATAGGGGACGGCCTCAAAGTCTTTTGGCACGACCTTTTCTGCGGCCATCAGCGCCGCATAAAAACGGTCATACTCTGCCTCATCCATCGGGCAATTCAAATAATCTTCTCCCCCCTTGTCGTAGCGTGAGGCGCGGAAGGTCATGTCGTGATTGATGCTTTCCGCATCAATGATGGGGGAGATGGCATCGAAGAAATAAAGATACTGGGCCTGGGTGATCTCACCCATCGCCTCGGTTAAGGCCGGGGAGGTCAGGGGGCCGGTGGCGAGGATAGTGACGGTGTCCCTGGGGATTGATTTCACCTCTTCATGGAGAATCGTGATATTGGGATGAGAGGAGAGGGTTTGTGTAATCTGTTGTGAAAAACGGTCCCGGTCTACCGCAAGGGCCGAGCCTGCCGGCGTACGGGAGGCCTCTGCCGTGTCAATGATGAGGGAGTGGAGCGCCTTCATCTCGCGTTTGAGCAACCCGGGGGCGCTGTTCGGATCGTCTGACCCAAAAGAATTGCTGCAAACAAGCTCGGAGAGGTTCGCCGTCTTGTGGGCGGGGGTCGGTGTCGCGGGGCGCATTTCGTAGAGGAGGACCGAGATGCCACGAGAGGCGGCCTGCCACGCGGCTTCAGCGCCTGCCAAGCCCCCCCCCACGACAATCAATTTTTTCTGGGACATATAGCGCGTTTTCTATCGGACGATATCGGAAAAATTTAAGAATGACGGGGCCATTCTATGGAAACGATTTCCCAAAATCAACCGACTTGCTCATCGTTTGAGCCCTTTTTTTCTCCCATTCCTTTTCCCCAGCCCTTGTATTTGGTGAAGGGCCAGAAATTGTATTCGTAAGGATGGGTCGCCCTGCTGGCTGATAACGACTCTTTTGGGTTCAACGGAACTTTCCCCTATTTTTTTCAGCCAGAATAGCTTCAAGTTTGTGCGGGTTGTGATTGGGACACGTTTTGTCTGAACAGCGTTCCGGGATGGTTTTAGTGCCCACCATCATGAGGGCCCCGCAAGGGACGCTGTTTGTTTTTTTGTACTGACAAAGGTTCCCTGTGGGTCTTGCTTTGATCGCACTTTTACAATCGGGATAACGGGTGCAACTGTAAAAAACGCCGAAACGACCCTTGCGCTCACTCATAAAACCTTTTTTGCAAAAAGGGCAGACGACACCGGTGTGATTGAGCAGTGCAGCAGCGTTATCTTTTTTGATATGTTTACATTTTGGATAATTACCACACGCAATGAACCGCCCAAAACGGCCATCGCGCTCAAACAGGTTCGATTGACTACATTTAGGGCAAAGCTCCCCTGTGTCACGCGGCGCAGCAAGCTCCGTACCATCTGCCATTCGCGCACCCACACATTCGGGATAGTTTTTACAGGAGAGAAATTTCCCGTTGTGAGACAGTTTAATAATCATCCCACCCTGACACTTTGGACAAGTGTCTTTTGCATCTGCCTCACCCAGTGTCGTTAATTTATCCAAAGATTCTTTGTCGACAATCTCTTTCTTAAAGGGCCCATAAAATTCAGTCAGTGTCTCTGTATATTGTCGTGTACCCTTTGCAATATCATCCAGTTTATCTTCCATTTCGGCAGTGAATGAGTCGCTGATGTAATGCGCGAAGTGCTCTTCGAGAAAGGTACTCACCACTTCCCCCGTGTCCGTGGGGCGGAGTGCCTTGCCTTCTTTCTGGACATACCCGCGGTCAACGATTGTCTTGATGATTGACGCATAAGTGGATGGGCGGCCAATGCCCCGCTTTTCGAGTTCTTTCACGAGTCCCGCCTCGGAATATCGGGGGGGGGGCTCCGTAAACTTTGCCTCACTCGTCAGATCAAGAAGGGTCAGCGTCTCCCCTGGGGTGACGACGGGAAGTTGAACCTCTTCGCCACGCGACGCAGGATCAGCCGCCAGCCAACCCGGGAGGATCAGGCGTGAACCCGTCAGGGAAAAATCGGGAATGGGCGAGCCGACCGCAGAGGGATCCTTGATATTTGCAAGAAGGGTTGTGCGTGCCAGTTTTGCGTCGACCATTTGTGAGGCGATGGTGCGTGCCCAGATAAGATCATATAGTTTTTTTTCTTCGGGTGTGACATCAAGTTTCACCTGACGCGCATCGGTTGGACGGATTGCTTCGTGCGCTTCCTGTGCATTTTTACTTCGGGTTTTAAACACCCGTGCTTCCACAGAAGACGCACCATACCTTCCGGTAATGGCTTCAATAATGACGGCCTGCGCCTCTGCCGAAAGCAGGGTGCTGTCTGTCCGCATATAGGTGATAAACCCTTTTTCATACAGTTTTTGCGCGACCATCATGGTTCGCGAAGGGGCAAACCCCAATCGTGAACTTGCGGTCTGTTGCAATGTCGAGGTAATAAAGGGCGCTTTGGGTGTGCGGGTCACCGAAGTTTCCTTTATGTCACGAACAAACCATGGCTGTGCAAGCCCCAACCTTAAAATATTATTCACGAGCGCTTCGTCGCGAGGCTCTTCGGTACAGATCAGTTTTAGCTTTGCGCCACTTCGTGTTTTTACCTCTGCCGTCAGTTTCCAGTAGGCTTCGGAAATAAATGCTTTAATCTCGCGTTCGCGTTCAACTAAAATGCGGAGCGCGGGCGATTGGACACGACCTGCAGAAAGACCATACCGCACTTTTTTCCAAATGAGGCCGGAAAGATCATAGCCAACAAGCCTATCGAGCACCCGGCGCGCTTCTTGTGCACGTCGCAGGTTTTCATCAATCAACCGGGGGTGCCGCAACGCTTCTTCAATTGCTTTTTTTGTAATCTCATGAAAAATAATACGTTGGTAGTTGTCAATGACACACGCCTCTTTGATATGCCACGCAATGGCCTCCCCCTCACGATCCGGATCGCTCGCGAGTAAGACTGCACTGGCTTTTTTTGCAAGCTCGGTAATTTCACGCACGATAGCGTCTTTTTTTTCAGAGATTTCGTAACGGGGCACAAAGCCATCCAGAATATTGATGGCATTTTTGTTGCTTTTCGGTAAGTCGCGAACATGCCCCACACTGGCTTTAACGATGTACCCAGCGCCCAGATATTTGTTGATTGTCTTGGCCTTGGTGGGGGATTCGACGATGATCAACGGCTTGCCCCTGGAGGAACCCTTCGGCGTTTTGGAGACCTTGGTTCCTTGAGTTGCCTGGGTTGTTTTGGTTGTTTTGGCTACCTTTCTCGTTGTTGCTGTCTTTGCCAAAAGAGCCTCCTTAAAGGGGGGTGCTGAAAAACCGGTGTTTATAAAATGGTACCCGATATGGCTTATGGGTACCTCTAAAAACCGTAGCGAGTGGTCTGATTGCAAGGCGCACGGAACGCAGGAACCGCAGTGTACGTGTTTGTACATGAGGATTACGAGTACCGCGCAACGCAGCAATCGGGCCACGCAGTAGGTTTTTAGAGGTGCCCTTATGTCCTGACATAAAATTGCCCCTCCATTTTACGGATGAGCCCCTGTAATTCCAGGATCAGCAGAAGATTTAAGACCGCTGATGTTGGGAGGGCGGTCTCCTCGATGACTTGATCGGTGTGACGTGGCTCGTAAGAAATCTGTTGATAAATCAGCAAGGCCTCCCCCTCCAGGGAAGAAGGGGGGGCGGACGTGACATTGTCCTGATGAGATTTTGTGCGAAGGGGCAGGATCTCCTCGAGAATATCCTCCACGTCACGGATCAGTTTCGCGCCGGAGAGGAGGAGTTGATGCGTGCCGGCACTCATGGGGGAAAAAATAGAACCGGGCACGGCAAAGACCTCCCGCCCCTGTTCCAGGGCGAGGCGCGCGGTGATTAACGAGCCGCTTTTCAGGGCGGCCTCGATCACCACGCAGCCGAGGGAAAGTCCGCTGATGATCCGATTTCGTTGGGGAAAATGGTGTGGTTCCGGGGGAGTCCCCATCGGAAATTCCGAAATGACGGCGCCTTGCGCTGGGATCGCTTCGTAGAGCTTTTTATGTTCTGGGGGGTAGACGATGTCGATGCCACAGCCCAGAACGGCGAGGGTTTTCCCCCCGGACGCGAGGGCGGTTTTATGGGCAATTCCATCAATGCCCCGCGCGAAACCGCTGACAAGGGTCGCCCCCTGCCGGGACAGGTCACGGCAAAGATGCTCCGTGACAGATCGACCGTAGGCGGTACACTTTCGGGTGCCCACGACGGCGATAGGATGAGCGGTGGCGCTTTCCATGTCGCCCTTCACATACAGGAGGGGAGGGGGGTCGTAAATGGCTGACAGCAACGGGGGATAGCCAGGATCATTCAAACAAATCAATTTCGCGCCCGAGCGTTCAAGTTTTTCAATCTCTTGATCAACCGCAGGATTGTCTTTAAACGATTGAATGGCGGAGACGGCTTCCCTGGACAGCCCTTCGATAGCGAGCAGGGTGGAAGAAGGCGCGGCAAAGACTGCTTCAGGGGTCTTCAGGGCGCCGATCAGTCGCTTGTAGAGAATGGTTCCAATACCGGGGGTCTGCTTAAGGGCAATCCAATGCCAGTAAGGGTGCGCCGTCATAAGGGGGCGCATTATACAGAAGTCGTTTTGTGAGTCAAGCGAGTGGGGCGATTAGGAATGGAGAATGACGCCGTAGCGCGGGTGCCTGTCAGGATCGTCGGAATTCCAGAGGCATGCTTGACCGAAGCGGAAGCCAATCTCCTGGGCAATTTTGTAGGAGATCGCTTGCTCTTCAACGCAGGGGTTGCTCAAGACAACGAACCCTGAATACGGTTTGACGAGGTCATAGGCATGCTGGAAAATTTCCCTGGGTTTTAACTCCGATAAGGGGAGGCCCCAGGAGAGGATTTCTTCGGTGTTCACGAAGGGATTGAGCAGGAACCCGATATGCAGCGGATGCTGCCATGTCAGAAAATTGATCGGGTGAAAAAAACCACGCGCGATCTTTTGGGCAAAAAATTCGCCATAATCGGCGCGGGTATGAAGGTTCGTAAATCGTCGGTAGGCATCCACCTCGATGCCATGGATTTCTGGCGCATAGCCCAAGGATCTGAAATGGGCCTCCATCATCGGCGCGAACGCGAAGTTTCGGGCGCCAATATCGGCCAGAATCAGTGGGGAGGGGCTTTTGAGTCTGGACAGGGGTATTTCCCAGTCAAACAGGGACAGGAACGCCTTGATCTCCATCTGTATGGCAGCATCAATGGGGGAGATGGGGAAGTTAACCGGGAGGGGCCTCTTCCATCGCATTCGTGATCTGATGAAGAAGTCGGCTTGATTCCGAATGTTTAAAAAGTACTCGACAAGATGCATGGGATCGGGATTCTATGTGGGTTGATAAAAATCTGTCAACCGGTGCGACCCTCGGTCGAGAGGGGGCGACACGACCGTTGTTTTTTTTAGAAAAGGTATGATACTTTTGCGTGGGAGTTACGCCTCCTGATTTGAAAGGCGGCGCACGGCTCCAAAGAATCCATTAAGAAGCGGACGGCTGTATGGACCTTGCGATACCTGTAGGCGTTGTTCTTTCTATTGGGCTGGTTTTGTTGGGCCAGAGAATGGAGGGAGGGCACTGGCAGAGCCTGATTCAGGAAACTGCGGCGATCATCGTGCTCGGGGGGTGTCTTGGCGCCGTCATTGTGCAGTTCACCTTTGCGCAATTTGCAGCGGGGCTGAAAGTCGTTGCGGGGATGATCAAGGGAAGGCCGGATCATTCCCTCCACTATCTGGAACAGATTATCGAGTTTTCCAATGTTGTGCGGAAACAGGGGCTTTTGGCGCTTGAAAAATCGGTCAAGGAGGTGCACGACCCCTTTTTTAGAAAGGGGCTTCAGCTTTTGATGGATGGAACGGAGCCGAGGGTTCTTCGAGAGATTATGGAAACGGAGTTTGCCTTTGGTGAAGAGCACGCGGAGATCGGGCCCAAGGTGTTGGATGCGTTTGGGGGCTACGCCCCGACGTATGGGATCATCGGCGCCGTGCTGGGTCTGATTCACGTGATGCAGAACTTGGATGACCCCAGCAAGATCGGAGGGGGGATTGCCGTGGCCTTTGTGGCGACGGTGTATGGTCTGGTTGCCGCCAACCTGATTTGTCTCCCCTTGGCGAACAAGCTCAAGATGGGGAATAAACTACATGGAATCAGCCAGCAACTTTTAATTGAGGGCCTGATGTCGATGTCGTCGGGTGAAAATCCTCGCCTGACCGAAGAGAAACTGTCGGCTTTTCTTTCTGAATCGCAAAAGAAGGCCTGGGCGGCGAAAGCGAAGAAAAAGTAAAAAGGGGCTATGGGGAAGAAAAAGCATAAACATCCTGAACATGAAAACCTGGAGCGATGGCTGATCTCCTATGCCGATTTTATTACGCTGCTGTTTGCCTTTTTTGTTGTGCTCTGGTCGCTTCGGACCGATAATCCGGTTGTTGTGAAGAAGGTGATCGAAGGGATTAAGGTCGCCTTCAATATCCCCGTCCCGATGTCGGAGATCTATGGGACGCCGCCGCCCCGGATGGTCGGCCAAAAAATTGGACCCGACCTGATTGATGTTGATTTAACGGGTGTGATCCTAATGAAAAAGATCGAAAAAATGGTGAGCGAGATTGACCCGTCAAAGCAAATTTCGGTGATTAAAGACCGCCGTGGAATTGTGATTCGAGTGCCCGCCAGCATGGCCTTTGATACAGGGAAGGCCGATATTTTAACCCAGTTCAAAACGATTCTGGATAAAACTGGGAAGATGTTGGCGGACATCCCGAACTGGATTCAGGTGGAAGGGCATACGGATAATATCCCCATCAAGACCTCGCAGTTTCCCTCGAACTGGGAGCTTTCCTCGGCACGGGCCCTCACGGTGCTCCGATACTATACCGAGGCTAAAACGCTGCTCCCGGATCGTATGTCGATTGCGGGATATGGGGAATATGTGCCGATTTCGACGAATGAAACGGTGGATGGCAGGGTGCATAACCGCCGGGTCGAGATTGTCATCATGGACCCGCAGACATCGCCAAAGTTCGAAGAGAAGCCAAAGCCGGAAACTCAATTCAAGGGTGTTGTCGGAAAAGTGGTTCCGACTGCTTCCCCGGCGCCTCCGGCTGGCGCAGGGGC